>NZ_JBAVYV010000046.1:0-7954 GCF_049588435.1 Ilumatobacter sp. | reverse complement strand
GAACATGATCTCCGTCGGGCTGGCCGCATACGAGCGCATCAACTCGAGGTGGGTCGCCGACACCTGTCGGAGTCCCTTGCTCACGTTCACGAAGACGACGAAGAACACGATCAGCATGACCATCAGTCGGCGTGGGAGCTGGCTCGTCGTGCCGAACAGCATGTTGTTCAGGATCGGGACGATCACGACGATCGGAATCGCGTTCACGGCGACCGCAACCGGGGTCAACAGTGCCTCGACCTGGATGAAACGCACGGTCACCAGGCTGGCGAGCACGCCGAAGAGCACGCCGAGCAGCAACCCGATCAGCGCGTTGAGGCCGGTCACCCACGTCGCGTCGGCTACCTGGTCGAAACGGTCGACGAAGGCGGCCCAGATCGCCGAGGGCGACGGCAGCGTGAACGGGGCGATGTCGAAGATCTTGACGATCGCCTCCCACGCGAGGAGGAACCCGATCCCGAACAGGGCGGGCGGCCACAGCATCGAGAACAGCCGACGGAGCCTCATCGGTCTTCGATCCCCCGCGCCTCGCTCGACATCTCGCTCCCGCGCAGCGCCTCGCGCACCTCGGTGATCTTCTTGTAGAAGGTGTCGTCCTCGCGGGTGTCCTCGTCACGATTGCGGCCGAGGTCGACCGAGACGATCTCGGTGATCCGGCCCGGTCCTGCCGACATCACGACGACTCGGTCGGAGAGGTACACCGCCTCGGGGATCGAATGGGTCACGAAGACGACGGTGGTGCGCGTCGCGGCACAGATCTGCAGCAGCTCGCTCTGCATGTGCTCGCGCGTCATCTCGTCGAGCGCACCGAACGGTTCGTCCATCAACAGCAGCGGTGGGTGGGCCGCGAGCGCGCGGGCGATGGCGATGCGCTGCTGCTGTCCCCCGGACAGTTCCCACGGCATGTTCGCACCGCGGTCGGGCAGTTTGACGAGGTCGAGCATCTCGCGCACGCGCGCCTGGCGGCGCTGCTTGTCCCAGCCCTTCAGTTCGAGCGGGAGTTCGATGTTCTTGTTGACCGTGCGCCACTCGAACAGGCCGGACTTCTGGAAGGCCATCCCGTACTCCTGGTCGAGGCGGGCCTGTTCGGCCGGCTTGCCGTTGACAGCCACCTCGCCGGCGGTCGGCACGAGCAGATTCGCGATCACTCGTAGCAGGGTCGACTTACCGCATCCCGACGGTCCGATCAGCGAGACGAACTCACCCGGCTCCACCACCAGGTCGACATCGTCCAGGGCGGCGACCTCTCCGGCCTCGCCCTCGTTGAAGACCATCGACACATCGGTGACGTGGACCGCATGCGTGTGGTCGTCGTGGGTATTCATGATGTGCTCTCCCTCGGGCGACGTCGCATCACGAAGGCCTCTCCGGCGACGATGAGACCGAACATGATCAGGCCGAGAACGGCGGCTGCGACGACGGCGGCATACACCGATGCCGGCTGCGACGTGACCTTCTGGCTGTAGTCGATGGTGGCGAATCCGACACCGCGGAGTCCACCGAGTGTGATCTCGGTGACGATCACACCGATCACCGATGCGGTGGCGGCGAGCTTGAGGCCGGGAACCATGTACGGCACGGCTGCGGGGAAGCGGAGCTTGCGCAGCGTCGTCCACCACCCGGCGGCGTAACTGTCCATCAATTCGAGCGAGGCAGCCGGAGCCGACTTCAGCCCACGCAGGGTCGACACGGTGACCGGGAAGAACGACAGGAAGGCGGCGAGGAGGGCGGCCGATGTCCACTGGGGAAGATCGAGGGTGCCGCGGATCACGGTGACCTGCGGAGCGAGTGCGATCAACGGGATGGTCTGGGAGATCACGAGGTACGGAAGCAACCCGCGCTCGACGATCCGGAAGCGGGCCATGACCACCGCGAGCCCGATTCCGACGACGACGCCGAGCACGAGCCCGGCGAATGCCATCCGGAACGTGTACCAGGCGTAGCCGAGCAGGACGCTCCACACCTTCTGGTCACCGCTGCCGATCGCATCGTCACCGAACTCGGCCACCATCGTCCAGGTGTGTGGCATGACGCGATCGTTCGTCTTCGGGATGATCCGCCATCCGAAGACATCGCCGCCCTG
Organism: Ilumatobacter sp.; assembly: GCF_049588435.1. GTDB lineage: Bacteria > Actinomycetota > Acidimicrobiia > Acidimicrobiales > Ilumatobacteraceae > Ilumatobacter_A. The sequence continues at coordinate 5,871 of NZ_JBAVYV010000046.1, read as the reverse complement.
TTCGGGTCCGACCGCCTTGTAGAACTCCCACACGAACACCGCGATCGCCAGCGATGCAAAGAGCATCGCAATCCGTTTGGCGCCACGCGCCGCGATCGAGAGTCCGCGTCCGCCGCGCTCACTCACCGCTTGGCCAGCTCCTGTTCGTTGATGGCCGGGATGATCTTCTCGCCATACTCCGCGAGCGTGTGGTCCTTGCCGTCGTGCTGCAGGTAGATGGCGAACTGGTCGACACCCAGGGCCTGGAGTTCGGCGAGGCGGGCGCGGTGGGTCTCGACCGGGCCGAGGATGCAGAAGCGATCGATCACCTCGTCGGGCACGAAGTCGACGTGCTCGCTCGATGCGCTGCCGTGCGTGTTGTAGTCGTAGCCCTTCCGGTTCTTGATGTACTCGGTCAGCGCTGCCGGCACGGCGGAGTCGTCGCCGTAGCGCTCGACGATGTCGGCGACGTGGTTGCCGACCATCCCGCCGAACCAGCGGCACTGGTCGCGCAGGTACGCGATGTCGTCACCGACGTAGGCGGGAGCTGCGACGCAGATCGTGATCTCGTCGGGGTCGCGGCCGGCCTCGGCCGCTGCCGAGCGAACGGCGTTGATCGTCCACTCCGCGATCGACGTGTCGGCGAGCTGGAGGATGAAACCGTCGCACGTCTCCCCGATCAGCTTCAACGCCTTGGGTCCGTATCCGGCGCCCCACACCTCGAGTTCGCTCTTCGACGCCCACGGAAGCGTGATCGTCGAGCCGTTGTACTCGACGCCGCGACCACACGCGAGCTCGCGGATGACGTTGATCGAGTCGCGCATCGTGGCGAGGGTGGTCGGCTTTCCGTTGGTGACGCGCACCGCGGAGTCGCCGCGACCGAGCCCGCACACCGTGCGGTTGCCGTACATCTCGTTGAGCGTGGCGTACGTCGAGGCGGTGACCGTCCAGTCGCGCGTCGCCGGGTTGGTGACCATCGGCCCGACCGTGACGTTGCGCGTCTCGGCGAGGATCTGGGAGTAGATGACGTACGGCTCCTCCCAGAGGATGTGCGAGTCGAACGTCCAGACGTGGCTGAACCCGAACGCGTCGGCCTTCTTCGCGAGGTCGATCACTCGCGCCGCGGGCGGGGTGGTCTGCAGGACGACTCCGATGTCCATGTCAGCGCGTCTCCGGGAAGCCGAGATCGATGGTGCTCGTGCTGGGGTCGGGCCACCGGCTGGTGACGACCTTGCCCTGCGTGTAGAAGTTCACACCTTCCGGGCCGTACATGTGGGTGTCGCCGAACAGGCTCGCCTTCCAGCCGCCGAAGCTGTAGTAGCTGACCGGAACCGGGACGGGGACGTTGATGCCGACCATGCCGACCTCGACGTCGAACTGGAACTGCCGTGCTGCACCACCATCACGAGTGAAGATCGCAGTCCCGTTCGCGAACGGACTCGCGTTGATCACGTCGAGTCCGTCCTGGTACCCGGACACCCGCTTCACGCTCAGCACGGGACCGAAGATCTCGTCGTCGTAGCAGGCCATTCCGGGCTCGACGTTGTCGAGCAACGTCGGGTTGAGGAAGAAGCCGTCACCCGGAACACCTTCGCGTCCGTCGACGACGATCGTCGCGCCGCCGTCGGCTGCCCCGTCGACATATCCACGCACCTTGTCGCGGTGGGCCTCGGTGATCAGCGGGCCCATCTCGCTGTCGGGCTCGTTGCCGGGGCCGACCTTCACGTTCGGAATCCGCTCCGCGATCTTCGCGACCAGCTCGTCGGCGATCTCGTTCGCGGCGAGCACGACGCTGATCGCCATGCACCGCTCCCCCGCCGATCCATACCCCGCGCTCACCGCGGCGTCGGCGGCCATGTCGACATCGGCATCGGCGAGCACCAGCATGTGGTTCTTCGCTCCGCCGAGTGCCTGGACGCGCTTGCCACGCTTGGTTCCCTCTTCGTAGATGTACTTCGCGATCGGGGTCGAGCCGACGAAGCTGACCCCAGCGACGTCGTCGTGCTCCAGGATGCGGTCGACGGCGACCTTGTCGCCCTGCACGACGTTGAAGCAGCCCGACGGGAGCCCAGCCTGCGCAAGCAGTTCGGCGACGAACATGTTCACCGACGGATCCTTCTCGCTCGGCTTGAGGACGAACGTGTTGCCGCACGCCAGGGCATTGGCGAACATCCACATCGGCACCATCGCCGGGAAGTTGAAGGGGGTGATGCCCGCCACGACACCGAGCGGCTGACGGATCGAATACACGTCGACGCCGGTCGAGGCCTGCTCGGAGTACTCGCCCTTGATCAGCTGCGGGACGCCGCACGCGTATTCGATGTTCTCGAGCCCGCGGGCGACCTCGCCCAGCGAGTCGGACAGCACCTTGCCGTGCTCGGCGGTCAGGAGCGACGCGATCTCTTTGCGGTTCGCGTCGACCAGCTCGCGCGTCCGGAAAAGCACCTCGGCGCGCTTCGACAGCGACGTCGAGCGCCACGCCGGAAACGCCGCCTTCGCGGCTGCAACGGCGGCGTCGACCTCGGCGGGTGACGCGAGATCCACGGCCGAGCTCTGTTCACCCGTGGCCGGGTCGAACACGGGCGCCGAGTTGCCCGAGGTCGATTCGACGACCTTGCCGTCGATCCAGTGAGAGATGCGATTCATGATTCAAGACTTCTTTCTGTATGGCTGTGAGCCGACATCTGGTGCCTGGCACCAGTTGGCTTCCGTGAAGCTGCGATGGTCAGTGGAGGTAGTTGGACAAGGAGCGTTTGACGAACTTGCCGTGACCCTTGACGCCGACGTAGGTGTCGTTCTCGACGACAACCCGTCCGCGCGAGACGACCGTGTCGACCTTGCCCTGCACCTCGAAGCCCTCGTACGAGGAGTGATCGAAGTTCATGTGGTGCTTGTCGTCGACACCGATCTTCGTCTTCCCGTTCGGATCCCACACGAGCACGTCGCCGTCGGCGCCGGGCTCGAGCACACCCTTCTTCTCCAGGCCGAACATCCTCGCCGGGGTGGTGCAACAGGTCTCGACCCACCGCTCGAGGGTCATCTCGCCCATCACGACGCCCTGGTAGATGAGCTCCATCCGGTGCTCGACTCCACCCATTCCGTTCGGGATCTTGGAGAAATCGCCGAGCCCGAGCTCCTTCTGGTCCTTGAAGCAGAACGGACAGTGGTCGGTCGACACGACGGCGAGCTCGTTCATCCGCAGGCCCTTCCACAGGTCCTTGTGATGGTGCTCGTGCTTCGAGCGGATCGGGGTCGAGCAGACCCACTTCGAACCTTCGAACCCCGGCTGGGCCAGATGGTCCTCGATCGACAGGTAGAGGTACTGCGGGCACGTCTCGGCGAAGACGTTGAGGCCCATGTGCTGGGCACGCGAGACCTCTTCGAGTGCCTCGGAGGCCGACATGTGCACGATGTACAGCGGAACGTTGCCGGCGACCCGGGCGAGTTTGATCGCGCGGTGGGTCGCCTCGGACTCGGTCTCCTCCGGGCGGGTGAACGCGTGGTACTTCGGGTCGGTCTCGCCGCGGGCGAGCGCCTGGCCGACCAGCACGTCGATGGCGATGCCGTTCTCCGCGTGCATCATCATCAACGCACCCGACTCGGACGCGTTCTGCATGGCCCGCAGGATCTGGCCGTCGTCGGAGTAGAAGACGCCGGGGTAGGCCATGAACATCTTGAAGCTGGTGACGCCCTCGTTGTCGACCAGATAGGTCATTGCCTTGAGCGAATCCTCGTTGACGTCGCCGATGATCTGATGGAAGGCGTAGTCGACGTGGCATTCACCGGCGGCTTCCTCGTGGCGCGCTCCGAGCGTGTCGTACACGTCGAGGCCGAACGTCTGCGACGCGAAGTCGACGATGGTCGTCACCCCACCCCAGGCCGCAGCGCGCGAACCTGTGTCGAAGTCGTCGGCCGACACCGTGCCGCCGAACGGCAGCGACATGTGTACGTGGGCGTCGACTCCGCCCGGCACGACGTATTTGTCGGTCGCGTCGATCACTCGATCTGCAGTGATGCCGTAGTCCTCGGCGTGGCCCGGGGCCAGGATCGCGGCGATCGACTCACCGTCGATGAGCACGTCGGCCAGCCGCCGGCCGATGGCCGAGATTACCGTTCCACCCGTGATCAGTGTGGTTCCCATGTTGTGTCCTGTCCTCTCTGTTCTCTCTGTTCTCTCGACATGCACATCGGTGCCAGGCACCGATGTGCATCTTCAGCTTTAGACGAGTTCGTGGTAGGCGTCGGGGCGGCGGTCGCGGTAGAACGCCCAGCCGTCGCGCACTTCTTTGATCCGGTCCATGTCGAGCTCGCGGACGATCAACTCCGGCTCGTGCGCATCCCCCTTGTCGCCGACATAGGCGCCACGGGGGTCGACGAAGTAGCTCTGTCCGTAGAAGTCGTTTTCGCCGAGCGGCTCGATGCCGACCCGGTTGATCGCTCCGACGTAGTACATGTTCGCCACGGCAGCCGCCGGCTGCTCGATCGACCACAGGTACTCGCTGAGGCCGCGGTGCGTCGCGGACGGGTTGAACACGATCTCGGCGCCGTTCAGGCCGAGGGCGCGCCAGCCCTCGGGGAAGTGGCGGTCGTAGCAGATGTACAGCCCGACCTTGCCGACGGCGGTGTCGAAGATCGGGTACCCACCGTTGCCGGGACGAAAATAGAACTTCTCCCAGAACCCCTTGACCTGCGGGATGTGCTGCTTGCGGTACTTGCCGAGGTAGCTGCCGTCGGCGTCGATCACGGCGGCGGTGTTGTAGTACACGCCGGGCTGCTCGATCTCGTACATCGGCAGCACCATCACCATGTTCAACTCGGCCGCGAGCGCCTGGAACCGCTTGGTGGTCGGCCCATCGGGGATGTACTCGGTGTACTCGTAGTACTCCGGATCCTGCACCTGGCAGAAGTACGGGCCGTAGAAGAGTTCCTGGAAGCAGATGATCTGAGCACCCTGTTTCGCCGCCTCGCGGGCGGCCTCCTCGTGCTTAACGATCATCGACTCCTTGTCGCCTGTCCAGTCGGTCTGCAGAAGTGCCGCGGTGACGATGTTCGCCATTGAATTCCCCTCGTCGGTGGTCGTGTCTCGAACGTCGCCGGGATGAAGCCCGCATCGGAATGCACCCGATCGAGTCGACCGGGCGGCGAATCGCAGACTACACCTCGACACCGATCGCGGAAGCAGGACGATCCCTGCGTTCACCGAGCCGAAGCACGGCCGTAACCTGAGCGGTCGGTGAGCGCACCTCGGACATTCACGGAGCTCTGGGACTGGATCCGCGGACGCGATCCGGTCGATCCACCGAGCCCGGACCGGACCGTCGAAGCGGCGTGGTTGCCGCAGTGGTTGAGCCGGATGGTGACCGAGGAACTGGTCGCTGCGGACATCCCCGCCGTCGTGGTCGACGACTTCAACATCAACCTCACGATGTACACCCGCGAGCCGATGTCGCGGATCTTCGTCACCGAAGATCGTCAGGCCGAAGCACAACAGTTGGTCGAGGACATCCTCGGCCACCCACCCCGCCATCGCCCCCTCTGAAACCGGACGGGCGGGCTACATGGCCGGGGTGCGGAGGAGTTCGGCGGCCATCGGGCACTCGGCGCGAGCTGCGGGTGGGCCCATCGGCATAATGCCGTGGGGGCCGACCACCTGGTCGACGAGACGGGACGGGAGCACCTCGACGTCGATCGTCCAGTCATCCTGCTCGGCAGCAATCCCGTCACGACGTGAGACCATCGCATCGAGGTACTCGGCGGGCAGGCGCCGACCGAGCCCCGCGACCAGCCAGACCGGGGTCCCCCATGCGGCCGCCGTGGCGGCGATCGTCGTCGAACCCGACGGGACGACCACCCGGTCGGCATCGAGCGCCAGCGCCTCGATCAGCACGAGGT
>NZ_JBAVYV010000045.1:0-2398 GCF_049588435.1 Ilumatobacter sp. | reverse complement strand
GATCAGCTCGTTGCGGCGACGATGCCGGTCGCCAGCAGGAGTGCTGCCATCGGCATGTGCTGGCCGGCCGCACGGAGGCCCGTGAAGGCGGCCGGGTCGCCGGCGACCATGTCGTCGATCGCGAGGGTGAGCGTCGCAACGTGCTCCTCGAGTCCGGGGATCAGATCGTCGGGCGCAATCTCGCCGCCCGTGATCTCCTCGAAGAACGCACCAGCGGCCTGCTGGTATCCCTCGAGGTCCGTCAGCGCCTGAGCCTTCATCTCGTCGTCTCCGGTCGCTGCACCCAGGGTGTAGTCGACGAAGAATCCGATGTGCTCACGCCAGAGATCCTGGAACGCCGCGCCGTTCTCCTCGCCAGCGACCGACGCGACGGTCTCCGACAGGCGAACCGTGTTGCCGTCGAGCGTCTCGATCGCAGCCTGGACATTCGCCTGCTCGAGGTCGCCACCGTTCTCGATGGCCTGCTCGATGGCGATGCCCGCGAGGTAGACGTGCTCCTGGAGCTGGAACGTCAGGGTCGACCGGGTCACGGCCGGAACGCTGTCCGTGGCGCCGGGGAACATGTCCGGCAGTGCGGCGACGATTCCGGTGGCCAACAGGTCGGCCGCGCCTTCCATGTGTGCCGCCGCAGCCTGCAGGTCGTCGAACGCTGCCGGATCGTCAGCGACGATGCTGTCGATCGCGGTCGTCAGCGTGGCCACGTGCTCGGCCAGTCCGCCGACGAGCACGTCGGCCTGGATCTCTCCGCCGGTGATCTCCTCGAAGAACGCACCAGCAGCTTGCTGGTAACCCTCGAGGTCCGTGAGAGCCTGGGTCTTCATCTCTTCGTTGCCGGTTGCTTCACCGAGGGTGTAGTCGACGAAGAATCCGATGTGCTCACGCCACAGTTCGAGGAAAGCATCGCCGTTCTCCTGACCGGCGACCGATCCGACGGCGTCGGCGAGTGCGACGGTGTTCTCGTCGAGGGCGGCAACCGCGGCAGCGGTGGCAGGCTCCTCGAGGTCGCCGCCGGCGTCGACGGCCGTCTCGAACGCGATGCCCGCGAGGTACACGTGCTCTTGGAGCAGGCTGGTGAGGCCGGCCTTGAGGCTGGATGCACCGTCGTCGACGGCGAACGAAGCCGGGTCGGCCTCCTCCATCGCTTCGGTGTCGGCCGGTGCCTCTTCCATGGCCTCGGTGTCGGCCGGCGCCTCTTCCATGGCTTCGGTGTCGACGGGGGCTTCGGTCTCCTGGACGGCCTCGGTTGCGACGGGGTCGGTGGCGTCGGACGACGCGTCGTTCGAATCGCTGCCACAGGCGGCGACGGTCACCGAGACCGCTGCGGCCAGTGCGAGCATTTTTCGTGATGAGTAGCGCATGTGTGTGGTTCTCCTTGAGGGGTGTTCACGACTTCATCCGGTCGAACCGGATCCGAGTCCGTATCTGACGAGCTCGTGATGAAGGTTCGGACGTCGGCCGGTTCTGGATCACCGAGTTGCCATCTCGGGTTCGGAAACCGACTCGATCGACGACATCGCGTCCTCGATCGACGCCATCCGTTCGCCCGCGTGCACCGGATGGTGCTGAGTGATCCAGCGACGACCGCTGTGCGAACCTTTCCCATGCGAACTCTCAAGCTCTCCCCCGTCCTGGCTTCGGCCGCAGTCGTCCTCACCCTTGCCGCGTGCTCGGGCTCGGACTCCGACAGCGCATCGACGCCTCCCTCCGATGTCGCTGCCACCGACGCGCCCACCGACGCCTCCGACCCGGCAGCCGAAACCGAGGACGATTCGGCCGGTGAGTCCGGCACCGAATCAGCAGCCGACTCGACGGGGGGCGCGGTGAATCTCGAGAAGTCCCGCTTCGACCCCGTCGACCTCGAGGTCTCGGTGGGGGACACGGTCACGTTCACGAACAGCGACCCGTTCGCACACACCGTCACCTCCAAGGACGGTGAAGCACTCGAATTCGACTCGGGAGAGTTCGTCGACGGGGAAACGTTCGAGGTGACGTTCGACGAAGCGGGCTCGATCGCCTACTTCTGTCAGATCCACCCGACGATGCGCGGAACCGTCACCGCCAGCTGACCCCCACCACCCCGTTCTCGTGAACTGTTCGCGCACGGAGCGCTGGAACAGTTCACGAGGTGCGACCCGGCGGTGGGCTCCGGGTCGCGGACCTGATCCCTGCGGTTCAGCTCGGCACGCCGTCGCAGCTGATCACGCGACGATCGTGCGCTGCCCATGCCCGCTCGTCGGGGAACGTGCCCGAGACGGACGCCGGGTCGATCGGGAGGTCCGACTCGCTCAAGAGTTCAGCGCACAGCTGGGCGCGTTCGTCGCGCAGCGCATCGTCTCCCGGATAGGGCGCCCCGGGCTCGCCGGAAGCGGTCACGGTTCCGATGGCCATCAGTGCCCCA
>NZ_JBAVYV010000044.1:0-16420 GCF_049588435.1 Ilumatobacter sp. | reverse complement strand
AATATCAGGTCACCGGTACGCCGTGGTCGGGACGAGCCAAGCGGATGGAGGACTCACACGACGTCATCGAGAAGATCTGGAGCGGCGGCACCGTCGCCCACGAGAGCGCGTTCGTCTCGATGCCCGAATCCATCTTCGAGGCGGTCCCGACTCAGCGTCCGCGACCACCGATCTACCTGGCGGCATACTCGCCCGCGGGCATGGCGCGCATCGCGGAACGCGCCGACGGGTGGTCACCGGCGGGCGTCCCGATCCCGGCCATGGACGAGATGTTCCACGGCATTCGGTCGATGGCCGAAGCAGGCGGACGAGACCCCGACGAGGTCGGGTTGATCGTGCGGGCCAACTGTGCGATCGGCGCCGAAGTGTCGGGGGACGACCGTGGGATCTTCGCCGGGTCCGTCGAGCAGGTGATGGACGACGCCAGGCGGTGCGCGGAGATCGGAGCCGACGAGGTCTTCATCGAGGTCCAGTACTCGCCGGGCACCGACAGCTTCGACGCCTACCTCGAGTACATGGAACAGTTCGCCGTTCTCACGCAGGGACGATGAGCGGCAGATTCGTCGGCGACCCGGTGTTTGCGTGAGCTCTGTGCGCCTTCAGAGCGCACAGACCTCACGCGAACGAGGGGTGGGGTGGGGCGTCGGGATGGTGTCGGGCGACGTTGTCGGGGTAGCTGCGCACGAAGTAGTTCCACAGTTGTTCGCCGTACGTGTCGGCGCGGCGACGGCTCGCCATGTCGCTCACGCCGGAATTGGTCTCGTCCGCACTCGCCATGAATCCGGCAGCGGAGTGTCGTGGGCTGGCGACGACCGCATCGACGAATCGCCCGTCCAGGTCGATCGCATCGAGCGGCGTGTCGAGCGACGGCCCGTGGAAGTACGCAGCAGATTTCCGTGGCTCGATCGTGATCACGCGATGGGCGGTGGCGACGAAGTAGTTCCCGGTCATCGACTGCAGCATCTCGCCGAGGTTCACCACGAACGACCCCGGAACCGTCGGCACGGGAATCCACTCTCCGGCTGGGTTGAGGATCTCGAGCCCGGCGACCGTGCCCGGAGCGAGCAGCGTCACGAACCCGGTGTCATGGTGAGCGTTGACGCCCGCGCCGCCCGACGGTGTGGGCGGATAGTTGATCATCTTCGTCAGCGACATCGGTTGATCGCCGAACAGTTCCGAGAAGAAGTCGTCGTCGAGCCCGAGGCTGATCGCCAAGAGACCGAGGATCCGATCGGCGAGGGCGCCGAGTTCGGTCATCCACCGCAGCGTGATGTCGCGTTGGTCGGCCAGGATGTCGGCGGGCATCCATTGGTTGGGTCCGTGAAGGCGGTCGTGGATCGCGCTGTCCGCGGCGTTCGACAACGGCCACTCCGACCAGATGTCGATCTGCTCGCGGACGTCGACACGATTGTTCGTGAACTCGGAACCCACCGACTCCCATCCGCGGAACTGAGGCGATCGACGCTTGTCGATCAGTGCCCGCTCGGCCTCGTCGAGCGCGAAGAACCGATCCATGAGTTCGAACACGTCGTCGACCACCGCGTGATCGATGCCGTGATCGACGATCACCATGAAACCGACCTCGTGGCAGACCCTGCCGATCCGATCGGCCAGTTGGTGCCGTTCGTCGGGTGGGCCGTCGATTGCCGCGAGGCTGATGATCGGGATCTCGTCGAACCCGAGCGATGTGGTCGCGGTCAACTCGGTCATCCGCCGTCAGTTGTACTGGTCGAGGATCGCGGACTCGGTGACCCGGGCGATGGTCTCGCGAACCTCGGCCGCGGTGGCGCCGTCGATGCCGGCCACCTTGGAGAGATCGTCGACCGATGCACGCTGCAGCTTGGAGAGACCGTCGAAGTGGCCGGCGATCGCGATCGCCGAATCGGACGACAGGCGCTTGGTGCGATGGAGGAGCCGCAGCCCACGCGGGGTGACCGACATCGAGAGGTCGTCATCGTCCTCGAGACGATGCAGCGCCTCGGCGGCGAGGCGCAGGTCGTGGGTCTCCTCGTCGGTCAGCCGGGACATGATCGCCAGCGTCTCGCTCGGAGATCGATCATCGGCGACATAGTCCTGCACGACGAGTTCGAGCTCGTCGTCGATCTCTCCGTACAACTCGTCGAGCTGGAGGCGCAGCAGGCGAGCGTCGACGCCGAGTTCGACGATCATCGTCTCGATTTCATCAGCGATCCGATGGACCATCTCGCCACGCTGCACGACCCCAGCAACGTCGCGCAGGGTGGCCAGGTCCTCGACTTCGACGGCGGTGAGTTTGGCCATCGCATCGTCGAGGCGGATCTTGTACCGCTCGAGCGTCTGGAGCGCTTGATTCGCCCGTTCGAGCAACCGCCCGATCTCCTGCAACTGACGCTTGCCGCCACCCGCATAGACGTTGATGACGCCCATCTCCTCGCTGGCCGAGACGACCGGGACGCTCAACGAGCGGGCGACGCGTTCGGCGGTGCGGTGACGGGTTCCGGTCTCGCTCGTGGGCACGGTCGGATCGGGAACGAGGTGCACGTTGGCCCGCGCGATCCGTCCACCGTCGCTCGAGATGATGATCGCGCCGTCCATCTTGGCGAGCTCGGACAATCGCTGGGGGCTGTAGGGAGCGTCGACCAGGAAGCCGCCCGAGCAGATCGACAGCACGTCGGCGCCGTCGTCGAGCACGAGGAGGGCGCCGGCCTTCGCGCGCACGACACGCTCGATTCCGTCGCGCAGCGGGGTTCCGGGCGAGATGCGAGCGAGTGCCTGGCGCATCTGCTCGTTGGCACTCCCATATCGCATCGGCATGACCGAAGTCTAGAGGGTGGTGGCGAATGCCGATCGGCGGATTGATCGAGGCGGTCGTTCGGGGAGGAGTTCGGTCACGACACCGCGGGCGGGAATCCGGGGACGCCGGCGTCGAGTTGGACACCGGTGCTGTTCAAGAAGCCCGACACGAGTCGGTAGAACCCCGCGACGACGAGGAGCTCGACCAGTTGAGCGTCGTCCCACGTGTTGGCCAGCGCGGCCCATGTGTCGTCCGCCACGCAGTCGTCGGCGTGGAGGTCGTCGGCGAGGGCGATCAGGGCTCGGTCGCCGTCGGTCCACGGATGGTCGGCAGGGTCGCGGGTGAGTGCGCCGATCTCGTCGTCGGTGAGCCCGCAGTCGCGGCCGATGATGGTGTGCTGTCCGAACTCGTACTCGGCGTGCGCGTTGGCCCCCACCCGGAGGATCACGAGCTCGCGCTCGCGTGGCGGAAGCAGGCCCTTGTTGAGCAGGAAGCCCCCGAGCAGGTTGAATCGCTTCAACAGCTTCGGGTGTGTGCCGAGGGTGCCGAAGATGTTCAGCGGTGTGCCGTCGTGCGTGAGCGCCGTGGCCATGATGTCGGCGAGTTCCCCGTCGAATTCGGTGATCGGCTCGATCCGCGGCTCGGTGGGGCGGGGATGCTCGTGGTGTCCTTCGACGTCAGCGCTCATCGCGCCGAACGTACACAGTCGACGGTCGTCGCCTGCCGTCGAAGGGCGTCCCGGTCATTCATTCACGCCTGCCGCACGCAGGGCTTCGGTCAAGGTGGAGACCCGGAGCAGTCGGACCGAGCCGGCGACGTCGTCGTCGGGCTCGGGCGACTTGGCGGGGACGATGATCCGCCGGAATCCGAGCCGTGACGCCTCGGTGACCCGTCGGGGTGCGTGGCCGACCTGGCGCACCTCGCCGCCGAGACCGACCTCACCGAACACCGCCATGTCGGCGGGGAGCGGGACGTCGTTCATCGCGCTGGCGACCGCGAGGCAGATGCCGAGGTCGAGACCCGGTTCGGTGATCTTGGCTCCACCCGCTGCGGACGCATACACGTCCTGGTCGCCCACCATGACGCGTCCACGCCGACCGAGTACCGCCATCAACATCGACAGGCGGCCGCCGTCGATGCCCTGTGCGCTGCGACGTTTGGGCACGTTCTCCATGCCGGGCGATGTGAGCGCCTGGAGTTCGACGACGATCGGGCGCCGCCCCTCCATCGTCGGGACGACCGCCGACCCCGGAATCCCGGTGCGCCGGTCGGCGAGGAACATCGTCGACGGGTCGGGAACGGCCACGAGCCCGGCACCGACCATCTCGAAGAGGCCGAGTTCGTTCGTCGGCCCGAAGCGGTGCTTGACCGCCCGCAGCAGGCGCAGCGCGTGATGACGGTCGCCCTCGAACTGGAGCACGGTGTCGACCACGTGTTCGAGGACGCGGGGCCCGGCGAGGTTGCCGTCCTTGGTGACGTGACCGACGAGCACGATCGCGATGTTGCGCTCCTTGGCTTCGTTGACCAGTCGGTGCGCGCAACCGCGCACCTGTCCGACCGAACCCGGTGCGGAGGTCAAGTCGGGGTCGACCATCGTCTGAATCGAGTCGATGACGACGAGTTCGGGTCGGATCTGATCGATCGCCGCGATGACGTGGGGGAGCGAGGTCTCCGCGTGGAGCCAGAGGTCGGGTCGGATCGCATCGAGGCGTTCGGCGCGCAGTCGTACCTGGGTGGCGCTCTCCTCGGCGCTCACGTACAGGGTGGTGTCGGCGCGGGCCGCGAGCAACTGGAGCAGCAACGTGCTCTTGCCGATGCCGGGCTCGCCGCCGAGCAACGTGACCGACCCCGCGACGAGACCGCCACCGAGCACGATGTCGAGTTCGGCGATTCCGGTCGAGATCGGGCGCGCCGTGTCGGTGCGGACCTCGCCGATCCGGGTCGGCCCCGAGCGGTTGGTTGGCGCCAGGGGAATGACCTGGGCATCGGCGCCACCTCCCGCGATCTCCTCGACCAGCGTGTTCCAGTCCCCACATTCGGTGCACCGACCTGCCCACTTCGGGGTTTGAGCACCGCACTCCGAGCAGGCGAACAGTGTCTTGATCTTCGAGGACTTGGCGGCCATCGGCCCATCATGCCCACGGGGGTACCTCGAAGATGCGGACGAATCGGGTTGTCTAGGATCGGCTGATGATCGTTCGTGTGTCCGATCTGCAACGCGACGCCATCCTCGGCGCGATGAAGGAGATTGCGTTCGCGCACGGGGCCGCCGGCATCAGCGACGCCGACGTCCGGACGATCGACGCCGCTGGACGCATCGTGCTCGGGGCGGAGAGGGTCGACCTGGATGGCCTCGATCGAGCGTCACCCGAACAGCTGCGCGGCGTCATGATGTCGCAGGAGGACGCTCGGTCGTCTGTGCGCGTGCTCGCGGTCATGTCACTCGTCGACGGCCAGATCGACCCCGCCAAGACCGTGCTCGTTGCTGCATACGCCGCCGCGCTCGGCGTCGACGAGGACTACCTGCGCGTGCTCGCCGAAGCCGCCGAAGGAGAGGTTGCAGCAGCGGGCGCCTGCATGATCCGGAAGAACGCCGCGAGTTTTCCGGGAATCGACTCCTCCGGATTGGTCACGGACATCATGGCTCGGTTCATGCCCTATCGAGACGGCGACGACGATCCCGGGCTCGAGGCCCGGTATCTCGAGCTCGCCCATCTGCCCGTTGGAACATTCGGACGGGCGTTCGCCGATCACTTCCGCGACAACGGGTTTGCGTTTCCCGGCAATCCGGCCGGGTTGGCGGAAGGGTTCACGACTCCACATGATTCGGCCCATGTGCTCAGCGGCTATTCGACATCGCAACAGGGTGAACTCTGTGTGTCGACGTTCATCGGAGCGATGCATCCCGATCATCCGATGGGGGCGGAGGTCCTTCCGGTGTTGTTCAGCTGGCACCTGGGGATCAAGCTGAACGAGATTGCAGGGAGTTCGACCGGTGCGTTCGAACCGCGACGATTCTGGACCGCGTGGGATCGCGGTGCGCATGCAACGATCGACGTGGTCGACGAGAGCTGGGACTTCTGGTCGGCGACGACCGTCGAACTGGACGAACTTCGATCGAGGTGGGCCCTTCCGCTGCCGGAACGCGACCTGCTCGTGTGAGCGGGCGGAATCCGGTCTCGTTCGTCGATGACGTCAGGTGCACGCCGAGATGTGGGGCTCCGTCTCGGAGACGAAGTTCTTCCATTCGGCGGTGGTCAGCTCGCGACCGGCCGCCTCGCACGCGATCTCTCGCCAGCGTGCGGGGTCCGTGACGAACCGGACGGGGCCGCCGGACGGTGCGATCCATACGCCGGCTCCATCGCTCGACCATCGGATTCCATGGATGCCACCCGTCGCTTGCCCGCTCGGCACCATGGGTACACCGATCGGCTGGGCGCTGGCTACGTCGAACAACTGCACCCCCTCGCTTGTCGAAGTCGCCGCGATCAGGTCGCCGGTCGGCGAGAACGCCGCCGAGGCCACCTCACCCGCCAACCCGGTCAGGAACACGAGGTCCCCGGTCGATGGCTCGATGAGCGCAAGCTCGCCCGGGCCGCCGGTCGCCACGACCAAACCGCTGGTCGGATTCTGGTGGAGTGCTCGCCAATCATCCGTGCCATCGATGGTCCGGAGGGTTTTGAGCTCGGGCGACAGCACCTCGACGGGTCCGCCGAACGAACTTCGGACGATGCTTCCGTCCCCGAGAACCATCGGATCACCGGCAGGCCCGCGAGTCGGTCCAGCCATCATCTCACCCGTGTCCGCGTCGAACCAGGCCATCGTCGAGTTCCCGTCGGTGCCCTCGACCTGCAGCAGGAACTCCTCGCCCCTCGGACCCAGCCGAGGTGCCACTCGGTCCTGATCTGCGTGGTCGAGCCGCTCGACGAGGTCAGCTCCGTCGAGAGTGGTCCGCCGATCCCCATCGATCGACGAGACGGAGATCGTCCCCATCGCGTCTGCCGTCGACTCCGCATCGACCGTCAGGACCCACTCTCCGTCCGGGCTGAATGACCAGAGATCCAGCGCGCCGTTCGGGTGAACCTCGGACAGGTCGTGCACGTGTTGCTCGGTCGGGTCATCGACGCGTGTGTACGTGACGGCTCGCCGGTCGTCGGAGATGCGCGCGGCCCACGGGGAGGTCGGCGACAGGACGGCGGTGCTCTCCGACGCGGGGAATCGATCATCGACGATCGCTCGGTGGTCGATCTCGAACACGAGCGGGCCGCCACTTCCCTGGGTCGCGACCACTCGCCCGTCGGTACCGAATGCCGCGTCGACGATGGCGCCGGAGACTCGAACGGGATCTCCGATGAGTGCTCCGTCCGGTGACCAGAAGCGGAGCGTCCGATCGCCGCCCGCACTGACGAAGCTGCCGTCCGGAGCGACGCCGATCGACGTCACCTCGCGCGAATGGGCGGTCAACGTGGTCGTGGACCCGGTCACGCCAGTAGCTGAGACGTTGCGGAGCGAGATCGTTCCATCGACGTATCCGGTCACGAGAGTCCCCGCGTCCGCCAGCGCGATCGTGTTGACGAACTCCGGCTCGTCCAACACGGCGAGAACCTGGCCGGTGGCGACATCGAGGATCTCGGTCCGCCGCTCGGTGAGGCCGCCTGCGAAGAACGGGTCATACACGACTGCTGCCCGTTCACCGTTCGGGCTCAGGACGACGTAGAAGTCGTCGACGGGGATCTCGACACGAACCGATCCAGAGATCGCATCCACGAATCCAACCGTGCCGCCGGAGTCGAGCACGAGCGTGTCACCGGAATAGTCGCGCGGATAGCCCTCGTGTTCGGCGAGCACCGTCACCTCAGCGCCGTCGGCACGAAGAATGTGGGTCAGGACAGTCCCGCCCGAGTCTGTCGCGACAGCGGCCGTTGTCCCGTTGGCAGAAGCACGCAGGTCGTAGATCGAGTCGTCGGTGGAGAACGTTGCACCGGTCGGTTCGCCCGTCGCGATGTCGACCCACGAGACATCGTTCTCGCGGGCGACGAGCGCGACGGTCGCGTCGTCCGAGAGGGCGACGGCCCGGACATCGTCGCCCACCGGGACGACCCGCGACAACCGAGGTTCGGTCGCGATCGAGCGTTGGACCGCACCGCGAGTGACCGCATCGTCGCGGCGCCGATTGGCCTCGAGCGCGAGAAGCATCGCACGATCCGGCGATACGTAGATCTGCGCCGCGGAGAGTGCCACGAGCCGTTCGATCTCGGCATCCTCAGCGCTCGCCTGCGCTTCGCGCTCCGCGTCCCGAGCCGCGGCGAGGTTGGTCTCGGCATCTTGTTCCGCTGCTGCAGCGGCATCCGCGTTGGCGCTCGCCCGGGCCTCGGCGGTGATCGCATCGCGCTCGTTGTCGACGGCGTTCCGCCGCAGCACGAGCGCGATCGAGGCCGCGCCAACGGACAGCACGAGAAGGACAGCGGCTGCTCCGAGCAGTCCCCGCAGCTGCCGGTTCTGTCGCCGTTCGTGCTCCATTGCCGCCAGACGTTCCTGCGCCTCGCGATCCTGCTCGCGGATCGACGCGGTGACCCAGTCGAGTTCCGTCGCGTTCAGGAGGTCCGGGCGCTCCTCGGCGAGCACCTGCGCAGCGATGAGTCGCCCACCTCGCGCCAGTTCGGCGTCGTCGCGCCCCGACCGCAGCCAGGTGTCGGATCTGGACGCGACCTCACGCAGAGCTCTCAGATTCTCCCGGTCCTCCTCGAGCCAGCGCCGCAGTCGTGGCCAGTCGCGCAGCAGGGCCTCGTGTGCCACCTCGACCGTCGGCTCGCGACTGGCGCCGTCGCGGTCGACCGTGAGGAGCCGCGCCTCGACGAGTTGCTCGATCAGTCTCGTCGTCGTATCGTCGTCGCCCAACTCGCTGATGAGGGCGCGCCGTCGGGAGTGTCCGCCGGTCTCGTCGAGGGTGACCAGTCGGCCGAGAATGCGCCGAGCCTCCGCAACCTCGGCCTCGCCCGCGCTGTCGACGATGTGGTCTGCCCTCGCGGCGATCGCCCCGGTGAGTCCGCCCAACTCGTTGAAGGTCGCGAGCGACATCACGTCCGAAGTTCTCCGCCGGAACGTCTCGGTCAGAGCGAACTGGAGCAGCGGAAGACTGGCGGGTCGCTTGCTCGCGCTCGCGACCAACTCGGCGGTCAGGGCCGGCTCGACCTCGACGCCGACGGAGCGTGCTGGAAGCACGACCACCTCCTCGAGTTCGGCCGGCTCCAGCGGGCGCACGGTCACGGTCCCGTCGGTGACGAGCTCCGCGAACGCCGCGTTCGCGAGCGGTTCGTCGTAGTGGTCCGCTCGCAACGTCGCCACGATCCGCAGCGGCGACGACGGGGCACGGACTGCATGCGCGAGTTCGTGGAGAAACCGATCGCGTTCGTCCTCCAGTGCGGTCAACGTGAACAGCTCCTCGAACTGGTCGAGCACGACGAGCAGCGTCGTGTCGTCATCGGGCAGGATGCGTCGCACAGCGCGAAGCAATCCACTGCGCTCGTTCAGTTGGGATCGCAGCGAGGTGGGCGGATTGACGGCGACACGCAACAGCGCCGCCTCGAACGCGTCGATCGGATCGGCACCCGGGACCATGGTGGTCACGAACCAGTTCTCCGATCCGGTGATGACACCCGTGCGGAGCGCGGAGACGAGCCCGGCACGCACGACGGACGACTTGCCCGATCCCGAGGGTCCCACGAGGACGACCAGCGGCTGATCCTCCAGTCGCTCCACCACCTCGGCGACGAGTGCCTCACGACCGTGGAACCTTGCTGCATCACGCTCACCGAAAGCGTGCAGGCCCACGTACGGGTTGTCGACCATCCACCGGCGCGAGTCGCGACGGATCGGCCGTGACGAGTCGAGTACCTCGACGACGTCGTCGACCAGCGACTCGACACTCGGATATCGGTCGGCTGGGTCCTTCGCGGTCGCCCGACCGATGATCTCGTCGAGGTCGACGGGCAGGTCGCCGGAAAAGTTGAGCAGCGACGGAAGCGGCTCGGTCAGCTGCCGACGCACGAGTTCTGCCCGATCGCTGCTTCCCGCGAACGGAAGCTGCCCGGTCAGCAGTTCGAAGATCGTGACGCCGAGGCTGTGGATGTCGGCCGTCGCTGCGATCGGTTCGCCGCGCAGCACCTCGGGAGACGCGTAGTCGACCGCGGTGGCGAGTGCGTCACCGTCACCCGTCGGCGTCCACACCGCGATTCCGAAGTCGGCGAGATACGCGGCACCCTCGTGATCGAGCAGCATGTTTGCCGGTCGAACGTCGCGGTGCACGACGCCGAGGTCGTGTGCTGCTTCGAGTGCCGGTCCGATCTCGCGGAGCAGGTCGACCGTCGCCGCGGTCGAGAACGCGCCGTGGGCCCGTAACGAGTCCTCGACGCTGCCTCCACGCATCAATCGCATGACGAGGAACGCGGCGCCGGGCTCGCGCCAGAAGTCGTACAGCGGGACGACGTGCGGATGCTCGACCGAGGCGACCACGTGTGCCTCGTGCTCGAAGTCCCGGACGAACGCGGGACGGTCGGCCAACGGGGCGCGGATGATCTTGATCGCGACGTCGCGCCGCACGCCGGGCTGGACGGCGCGGTGGACGACGGCGAAGGTGCCGCGCCCGATCCGTTCCCGGAGTTCGTATCCGCGCACGGGCTGAGACAGTCCGTCGAGCGATGAATCCCTGATGGCGATTCGACGCTCGAGGTCGACGAGTGAGCCGGACGGATCGAGCCCGACGTCCTCGGACAACATCCGCCGGAACGCTCGGTACTCGCGCAATGCCTCGGGCTGCCGCCCGGCGATGTACAGGGACCGCATGAGGAGTTCGCGTGGACGTTCGCGGAGCGGTTCGGAGCGAGCGAGCGACTGGGCCTGCGCGACCGCCGGCTCGGTTTCGCCGGCCCCGAGCAGAGCCTCGATGAGGAGTTCGGATGCTTCGGCCTTGCGCTCTTCGAGGCGAACAGCCTCGGGGCGCGCCCACTCCTCGTGTGCGAACTCGACGTAGGCATCGCCGTGCCATCGTCCGAGCGCCGATGTCAGCAGCGCGATCGCGCGCCCGTGGTCAACGAGGCGGACCGCCTGCACCGCTTCGTCGAGTTCGAACTCGAACGCGCGGCTGTCGAGCGAGTGTCCGTCGAGCGACAGCCGATATCCGGGTTCGCTGTAGACGAGCACCTCCGAGCGTTCGGGGTCGATCGACTGACGCAACCTGGACACATAGGTCTTGAGTGAACGCTGCGCCCCAGCAGGCGGGTCACCGTTCCACACACAATCGACGAGGCGATCTGTCGAGACCACGCGGTCATGGTCGACGACGAGGCGTGCAAACAGTCGCCGCACCTGGGGACCCAGTGGCGCCTCGCGACCGTCGCGCCCAAGGGTGACCGATCCGAGAACGCAGATCTGCATGGCACTGTCCGCCTCCATATGAGCACCATGACGATGCGCGGTTACAGCCGGGTTACACCGGAGCTCAGTCGCTGTTCTCCCAGCTCAGGACGGGTGTGAAAGCGCCTGTTGCTCCACCGCACCGATCCCGCGTGGGTGTCGCGCCGGCGGACTGTCGCGCCGCCGCAACCCCTCGATCGCACGGTGGCCGTGCCGACATCGGGTGGGTTGCAGGGTCGGCCAGCAGGCATCGCAGCCCATTGGGGAGGCGGCGATGTTCTTCGCACGCAGCACATTTCTCGGGCGTGGTTTCCGGGTCGGTGGAGGATCGATGGTGGTCGGCCTGGCGGTGATCGCACTTGTCGTCCATCCGATCGTGGACGACCGTTTCGCTCCAGCCGGACCGGTGGCCGATGCGGCGGCCTCGGTTCGCCGAACTCCTGCGACGACGCCCGCGACTTCGCCGACCACCACGTCGCCGACAACCACGATCCAGGCGCTGCCGTCGATCGCGACGCCGTCGATCGCGACGCCAGCGATCACGACGCCAGGGACCACGACGCCAGGGACCACGGAGAGCGAGCCGGCCGCCGTCGCCACGCTCGTCGATCCGTTCGCACCGGTCACCTCACCTGGTGTCGGCGACTACTGCGCGGCCGGGCTCTCGGCGGACGAGCTCAGCGAGTTCTTCGCCCGTCCGATCGGCGGCTTCCAGGGCGCCGACTACCAGCGGGCATTCAAGCTCGAGGACGGCAGGGTCCTGTGGACGTTCCAGGATGCGTTCATCCAGGGGACGCTCGTCCACAACGTCGGCATGGTCCAGTCCGGCCGCTGCTTCACCGTGCTCAACGATGGCGGTCGTTCATGGCTGCTCGGTGATCTGACCTCGCACATGCGGCAATGGCACTGGATCCTCGATGGTGGACCGGCGGCCGATGGAACGGTGCAGTTGTTCGTGGTCCAGATGAACGAGACCGGCGGCTCGTACCTCACCCGAACTCGTCCATCCACGCTCCGACGGGTCGTCCTCGACTCCGCGACTCTCGAGGTCCTCGACGTCATCGACGAGCCACCGACCGGAGAGGATCTGTATGGATGGGCGGTGACCGGCGACGGGACCTACACGTACCTGTACTCGCACTGCTACCAACAGTTCGGCTTCGACACCGACTTCGGTTTCGGTGACTGCGTCGTCGACGTGAAACTCGCCCGTGTTCCCGTCGGTTCCTTCGATGCCGCCCGCGAGTACTGGGACGGGTCCGGCTGGTCTCCGGACCACAGCGCAGCAGTACCCGTGGTCGATGGCACGTTCGTCTTCTCCGGGAACAATCCGGTCCAGGTTCGCTTCGACGGCGAACAATTCGTGCTCGTCGAGAAGCGCGACGACTGGTGGGGGAGCACGATCGAGTTCGGAGTCGCCGACCAGCCGCAGGGACCCTTCGTGCACGTCCGCTCGGTCGACGAGCCCGTCAAGTGCGACCGATCGGTGTGTAACACCTACTTCGCGTCGTGGCTTCCGTGGCTCGACGAGACCGGCGCCCACATCTGGTCGATCGGACACAACCGGTGGAACGGAGCCGAGACCTCGACCCATCTCGACGTCTACCGCCCGACGTTCCACCGCATCGACCTCCGATCGTCGTCGTCCGGCTCCGTTGTGTGACCCGCGATCGACATCGGTGTGGGTCAGCGGCGGGGTGGGTCGCGGAGCAGGTCGGCCAGGTCGAGGGTCTCGGGTGAGGGGCGGACCCCGACGTCATCGGCGAGGATCCGCTCGCACCGTTCGAACGCGCGCAAGGCGGCGCTGCGGTCACCGCGGGCGCGCTCGGCGTCGATGAGGAGTCGGTGGCCGACCTCTCGCCACGGGTCCAGTCGAATCGCGGACTCGGCCGTCCCCGACGCAAGCTGATGGTCGCCGAGTCGGCACCATGCCGAGGAGAGCACGACGTAGCAGCGGTAGAGCGCATCGCCTTTGTCGCGGCGCGCATCGTCGAGCCACCTGCATTCCTCTCCCGGGAGGAGTGGCCGCCGCAGAATCGCCGACGCGACCGTTGCCTCGCTCGCTGCAGCCCGCGTGCGTTCGTGGCGCAAGTCCCCCTCGGCCCGGTCCAGGCTGCGGCGGGCCCGCTCGAGGTCGATCCACATTTCAGGAGGAGGAGAGAAGGCATAGGTTCCGGTACTCGACGTCAGCACGGACGATCCATCGAGCCCGGTCGACGTGATCAGCGTGCGTGTTTTCGACACCACGGCGGCGAGCGCGCTCTTCCACCGGGGCGGGGGTGCGTCGTTCCAGACGATGCTCGCCAACGTGTCGTGTGCGACGGGCTGTCGCTCGAGCGCGAGCGTGGCCAGAGCGATCCGGACCTGGTGCCCGGGAAGGTCGCCCTCATCGATGACGCCATCGGGCCCTTCCAAGCGAAGCCTCCCGGTGAGATACAGACGTGCCAAGCTTTCTCCAACGATTCGCCAAGTCCCGATCCGTAGGTTGCCACGTGGGAGGTCACCAATGAACGGTTACACCATCGAATGTCCCTGTGGAACGGTGCTCCGCGGCGCAGATGAAGATGCGGTCGTCGCCGAAGCGCAGTCGCATGCGCAGTCGGTCCATGACATGGAACTCACCGGCGAGCAGGCGCGTTCTATGGTCAACCCGAGTTGACCCTCCCGTCCCGTCACGCCCCGAAACGGGGTCCGACGAACGAGGAGATCGATCATGAAGCAGTTTGCCTGCGGAGACGTCGTCGAAGGTTGCGATGGTGTCGTCACCGGCGAGACCGAGGACGACGTGTTGGCCGCAGCAGCGGCACATGCGGCCGATGCCCACGGAATGACCGAGGTGCCCGATGATGTCGTGGCGCTGATTCGCTCGGGGATCACCGACGCCTGAACGAGCGCGTTGCCTCAATCGCCGAACGGGACGACTTCTCCGCGGTCGATCGAGATCCAGTCGCGGGCTTCAAGATATGGGCGGAACCGATCAGCGATCACCTCGCCGTGCGACCGGTTCTTCGGGCGCTGCAACTCGAACAGGTACGGGCACTCGAGCCATGCAGTCGTGGCGTTCCAGAGCCGCATCGCGGATTCCCCGGTGGGAGGGTCGAGGACCACCGGACCGAAGAAGCACTCGGGGTCGCCGTCGTCGTTGGGGAACTCCGGGAAGAACAGGGTCGGGACGCCGTAGCCGCCGGCAGCGACGACTCGGTCGTGCTCGGTGTGGACCTCGTCATCGGTCGTCGGGTCGGCGATTGCGGCGTCGACGATCGACGGGTCGAGCCCGAGTTCGGTGAGGAGGTGACGTGCCACGGCCGGGTCGTGCGGCTTGTGACCGTCCTCGTGCAGGGCGCGGCCCGCCCGCTCGTACCACCGGTCCAGATCGTCCATCGACGAGCGCCGGAGCATCGCGCCGATCCGCATCATCGACCACCCGTACGACCACTCACGCTCCCACGGGTGCTTCTTGCCGTCCCGGCGATTGATCTCCTCGAGGCTGAAGAACTTCCAGTTGATCGTGAGATCCGTCTGAGCGCGTACGTCGCGGATCCACTTCGACGTCTGATACGCGAACGGGCACATCACGTCGAAATGGAAGTCGACGACGGTGGGTGCGGGTGGGGCATCGCTCATTGGGCCACGATGTCACAGATCGCACGATCGGGCTCGCGTGAAGATCGATGTCTACGGCAGCGCGCGGCGTCGGTACCGACGGGAGCGGCGCCAGCGGGCGATGGCGACGTAGATGATGAAGATGACCATGAAGCCGAGCCATGTGATCAGCAGGATCAGCGCCAGGGTCGCAACCGGGCGCGCCCACACCCCACCGGTCGAGGGTGACTGCTCGCTGCGTGCGGATGCTTCGAGGACCGTCCCGTCGACCGGGACGTTCCACTGGAGGGTCCCGTCGTCGAGCACCTCGGCATTGGTCTCTTCGGCGACGAGTTCGCCGGGGAGCGTGACGCGGAGTTCGGCGTTGAACGACGTCGACGGGTCGACCCCGGCCTCCTCGAGGCGTGCGGCGAACGGGACGCCGCCGAGTGCGCTCTGCAGGTCGTCGTCGGCGAACGCGGCGAACCCATCGGGCAGACCGAGATTGGCGCGGGCGACGTTCGTCGCACTGTCGCCGTCCTGGCCACGCCCGATCGTCGGATCATTGAAGGGTGGACCCAGGCTGCGCAACAGGTTCGTCGCCTCGTCCTTGCCCTCGAAATCGTGGTTCAGCGTGAGCAGCAGACCCCCCTCGGGCGTGGGGTTCGGGCCGTCGACGATCCACCCGGCCGCCCGCACGTCGTCGAGGACGAGCTCGTCCGCGATCGTCGGAACCTCATCGGCCAGCTCGGCGTCCGCTTCGACCGTCACCACGATCGTCCCCGTGCCGTCAGGGTTGACGACCACGTCGGCGACGACGTCGAGTTGGCAGCCGGTCAGCACGAACAACCCGGCCAGCAGGATGGCGAGGCGCCGCAGATTGACTCGTTCACGGACCGCCGTCATCACCTGCCCAAGTATGTCGTGGAGAGCGCTCGAACGGTTGGAACCCCGACCCCGAAAACGAACCGGACCCCATTTCGTCGCAACAGGTGCAACGAAATGGGGTCGAGAAGATGTCGGAGTGCGGAGCCGGCGCCGCTACTCGGTGGACTCGGGCGGTGGCAGCTCGCCGCCGGCCTCGGGCACCACCGGAGGTTCGGTTGCCGTCAGCTCGAGTTCGACCGATGCCGGGGGAACGAAGCCCTCGACAGCGGTGAACGTGAACTTCTTGCCGCCCTGGGCGTCGGGATCGTCCTCGACGTCGACCACGATGATCTCGCCGGCCGAGAACTCCTTGTACAGGATCTTCTCGGACAGTGCATCTTCGATGTGGCGTTGGATCGCACGACGCAGCGGACGTCCACCGAGGGTGGGATCGTACCCACGATCGGCGAGGAGTTCCTTCGCGTTCTGCTTGAGCTCGATCCCGAGACCCTGTCCCTCGAGCTGCTTGACGAGACGCTCCATCTGCATGTCGACCATCTGCAACACCTCGTCGCGGGCGAGCTCGTGGAAGACGATGGTTTCGTCGATGCGGTTGAGGAACTCGGGACGGAAGTGGGTCTTGAGCGACTCGTTGACCTTTTCCTTCATCCGCTCGTAGCTCATCGCCGTGTCGTCCTGCGTGAAGCCGACATTGGCCTTGCGCAGATCCTGGGTTCCCAGGTTCGACGTCATGATCAGCACGGTGTTGCGGAAGTCGACCGAACG
>NZ_JBAVYV010000043.1:0-7307 GCF_049588435.1 Ilumatobacter sp. | reverse complement strand
GTGAGGAACGACGGGCCCGTCAGGTGTTCAGGTATTCAGGTGATCGAACGGATCAGGGGGTGTAGACCCCGAGGGTTCCGTTGAGGTCGATCGGGTCACCGACGGATTCGAAGCCGGCCAGCTCGTCCGACCAGACCCGCACCTGGGTGCCCTCGGCGAGGAAGCCGTCTTCGGCGTTCATCACGTAGTTGAGGCCTTCGAGCAGGAGGAGCGACGAGTAGTCGACGTTGCGAGCGGCATTGATGATGCCCTCACGGCTGAGGTTGCCGGCTTCTGCGGCTTCCTGGATCGCCTTCACAGCGATCTCCATCGACTCCCAACCCGCAGCGGCGATGCCGCCCGGATCGGCGTCCGAGCCCGTCGCTTCGAACGCGGCGAGGTACGCGGCGGCACCTTCGTCGTTCGCTGCCACGTCGGGATCGTTGACGTCCTTGAGGTTGTTCGACGTGAACACGCCGTCAGCCCCACCGTTGGTCACCGCACCGAAGAACACCGGGTTGGCGCACGTGGCGGTCTGGTAGACCGACGCATCGAAGTCCGGGTTGGCAGCCTGCTGGTTGCCGAGCTCGGTCATGAACGCGATGCACTGGGCACCGAGCGGTACGGCGAGGATCGTGTCGGGATCCGCGGCGACGAGGTTCGTCACCTGGCCCGACGGGGCGCCGGAGTCGGCTGCCTCGATCGTCTCGCTTGCGACGATCTCGATTCCGTTGGCCTCAGCGGCCTCACCGAACGCGTCGGCGTACGCCTGACCGAACTCGTTGTTCACGTAGAACAGACCAGCGGTGGTCGCGCCGTCGGCAGCAGCCTGCTCGGCCCACACCTGCGACTCGATCGCGTACGGCACCAGCAGACCGGTGGTCCACGGGTTGGTGTCCACTTCGCCCCAGTCCGGGGCGCCGGTCGACGCGTTCAGCTGCGGGATGCACTGGGCGTTCATGTCGCCCTGGATGGCCAGGTTGTTCGCCGAGCCGATGATTCCGGACAGCAGGTGAACGCCCTCGTCGAAGACGAGTTCGTCGACGTTCGCAACGGTCAGGTCGGCCGTGTACTGGTCGTCCTTCACGACGAGCTCGAGCTCGTGTCCGTCGACGCCGCCGAACTCGGAGTTGTAGTAGTCGATGTACGCCTGCTGTCCGTCCGCGAACGGAGCGAACAGCACGGCCGGACCACCCGAGAGCGGGATCGACGAACCGATCTTCACCGTACCGTCGATCGGAGCGGTCGCTTCGTCGGGATCGTCACACGCGCTGGTGTCGACGGCGAACACAGCACCGGATGCGGCCTCGTCGCCTTCTTCCTCCATCGCTTCGGTGGTGTCGGTCTCGGCCTCCTCCATCGCTTCGGTGGTGTCGGTCTCTGCCTCCTCCATCGCTTCGGTGGTGTCGGTCTCTGCCTCCTCGACCGCTTCGGTGACGTCGGTCTCTGCCTCGTCGACCGCCTCGGTCACGTCGGTCTCTGCTTCGCTGGCGTCGCTGTCGCTGGAGTCGTCGCTCCCGCCACATGCTGCGAGCACCAATGCGCCCGTCGCCGCGAAGGCGACAATCTGCTTACTTCGAACCATGGTTAGGTTTCCCCCTGTGTGGATGAATATCGGTGTAGATGGTGTTCGGTCACGCTGATGTTCCGATCCGCGCCATACGACACGGATTCAGCGACTGTGACCGTAGTCGCAGAATCCGTGAACCGGAAGTTCGCGGAGGGCGATCGGATCAATCGTCGCTGGTGGAAGCGGCGGCCTGCGCACGCTTCGAGCCCTTGGGCGGGTGCGGAATGATCTGCACGACCTTGGCCCGCAGGATGCGGAACGTGCCGACGGCGCCGAACGGGGCGAAGCGGGCGAACAGGATCAGCATCACCCCGAAGAGCACACCACCCAGACCGTCGAGCTTGGTTCCCTCGCTGAACAGGAAGCCCAACGCACTGTCCGACGGGTTCTCGCCGACCGTACGAGCGAGGTTGTTCACGAAGACGTAGAAGAGCGCTCCGATCAACGGGCCCCAGTTCTGAGCGGCGCCGCCCACGACCATCGCCACGAGGAGCGTGATCGCTCCGAACAGGCCGAACTGAGGAACGTCGCCGTCGACGAGGCCGAGCTTGAGGCCGAACAGGGCACCACCGACCCCCGTGATCGCCCCGGACAGGCCGAACACCACGGTCTTGACGACCGCGAGGTGCACACCCATCACCTCGGCAGCGAGTTCGTTGTCGCGAGTTGCGACCATCGCTCGACCGATCCGGCTGCGCATCAGACCCGACACCAGCAGCATGATGAACAGGAGCAGACCGAGCGACAGGTAGATCATCCACTGGTTCAGATCGCCGCGTCCGTCGAGTCCGGTCGGCAGCTTGAGCCCGAAGAAGTCGAACACGTACTCCGGGGGTGAGTACTTCTCACCCTTGATGCCGGTCGAGCCGCCGGTGATGCTCTCGAACTCCTCGTACTTGAGGAAGGAGCGCACGGCCTCGACGAACACCAGGGTGGTCAATGCGAGGTAGATGCCCTTCAACCGGAGCGCGGGAAGACCGACGACACAACCGATGACGAAACAGACGATGGCAGCGACGGGAATCGTCCACCCCGGATCCCAGAGATTCTCGGGGCCGAAGACGGGCAGGGAGATCCGACCGTCGGTGAGCACGATCCCGGTGTACGCGCCGATCGCGAAGAACGCCGCATGTCCGATCGACAACTGGCCGGTGTACCCGGTGATCAGGTTCACACCCATCACGGCGATCGCCGTGATGAGCGCGTCGGCCAGCAGGCCCAGCCCGGAGTTGGACCAGCCGTCACCGAAGATTCCGGTGACTCCGAAGACCCGCAGGAGGAGATACGCCAGCGGGATCGCGAACACCAGAACCCGGCCGACCCAGTGCAGGGCCCCGTGTTCGGGAGTGTGGATCGGAAGGCCGGTCGTGTTGTCGGTGACCAGCTCTTCGGCCATCTCGACTTCGCCGTGGTCGAGGGTGACGCTGTCTCCCTCGTGGTGCTGATCACTCATCAGACTCGCTCCACTTTCTCGGTACCGAACAAGCCGGCGGGTCGGAACAGCAACACCGCGAGCAGGACGACCAGCAGCACGGGGAACAACATGTCGGACAGCCAACTGACGTAGCCGATGAGAAACGCCTTGAGGAGTCCGATCAGGATTCCACCGACGACGGCACCCATCGGCGAATCGAGTCCGCCGAGGACGGCGGCGACCGATGCGAACAGGAACGGGCCGAGCATCAGCGAGCCCGTGAGTCCCGCCGACGGCGCGAGCAACAGCGCAGCGAGTGCACCGATCGCTCCTGCCAGGCCCCAACCGAGGATCAAGATGTTGCCGACCCGGATGCCGACGAGGTTCGACGACTCCTGGTTGTTCGCCACGGCGCGCATCGCCAGGCCGATCTTGGTGTAGTTGAAGAGCAGGAAGAGCAGGAACACGGTGACGATCAGCACGCCGATGATCCCGATGCGCTCCCACCGGATCGCGGCGTCACCGATGCGGAAGAACGAGTCGGCGTCGGTCGGGAACGGGCTCGGCAGGCTCCGGGCGTCGACGCCCCAGAACATCGCAGTGAGTTGGTTCACGGCGAGGAACACACCGATGAGAGCGACGATCACCGCCCCGGGATTTCGGTGCTCGATCGGGCGCACGACCACTCGCTCGACGAAGGCAGCGATCAGGAATCCGATCACCATCGCCATCCCCATCGCGATCCACACCGGGATTCCCGCGAGGGTGAACGTCGAGGCGAAGAAGGCACACAGCGTGCCGATCTCGCCCTGAGCGAAGTTGAGTTGCCCGGTCGAACGGAAGATCACGACGAGCGCGAGCGCCAGAAGGGCGTAGATCGAACCCTCGGCGAGGCCGTCGAACATTCGCTGGATGAAGAGCGACATCAGCCGACACCTCCGAGGTAGGCCTGCTTGATCGTGTCGTCGGCGAGCAACTCTTCGCCGGTTCCGGTGGCCACGATGTGGCCGGTCTCGAGGACGTAGGCGCGGTCGGCGAGTTGGAGCGACAGGCCGGCGTTCTGCTCGACCACGAGGAGCGCCATTCCCATCTCGTCGCGCAGCTCACCCAGGATCTTGAAGAGATTCTGGGTGATGATCGGTGCGAGTCCGAGACTCGGCTCGTCGCACAGCAACAGCTTGGGGCGGCTCATCATCGCCCGGGCGATCGCGAGCATCTGCTGCTCGCCGCCCGACAGCGAGCCGGCCCGCTGGTCCTTGCGTTCGGCGAGCCGCGGGAACACCTCGTACCAGCGATCGATGTCGTCACTGACCGACCCCTTCACCGTGTACGCCCCGGCTCGGAGGTTGTCCTCGACCGACAGGTCGGTCAGCGTGCCGCGGCCCTGTGGCACCTGTGAGATCCCGGCACGGACGACCGCATCGGGCTTGGCCGAACCGATCGAGGTCCCGTCGAAGTCGATGGTTCCCGAACGGCCGATGATGCCCGAGATCGCCCGCATCGTCGTGGTCTTGCCGGCACCGTTCGCTCCGAGGATGACCACGATCTCGCCGTCCTCGACGTGGAAGTCGAGTCCGTGGAGCACCTCGATCTGCCCGTATCCAGCGGTGAGGCCGGCGACTTCCAACACATTGGCGCTCATGCGGACGTCCCCAGGTAGGCCTCGATGACTTGCGGATTGTCCTGCACCTCGCGCGGGAGCCCCTCGGCGATCTTGCGGCCGAACTCCATCGCCACGACCCGATCCGAGATCGACATCACCATTCCCATGTGGTGTTCGACGAGCAGCACGGTGACGCCGTACTCGTCGCGCACCCGCATGATCGTGTCGCCGAGTTCGTCGACCTCGGCGTGGGTCAGGCCGGCAGCCGGCTCGTCGAGCAGGAGCAGACGCGGATGCGACGCCAGGGCGCGGGCGAGTTCGAGACGCTTCAGCGTGCCGAAGGGAAGCCCGGCAGCCGGGCGGAATGCGTACTGGGCGAGGTCGAGTGATTCGAGGATGTCGTAGGCCTCGGCCTTCAAGCGCTCCTCTTCCTTGCCGGCGCCAATGCGCAACATCGCTCGGGCGAAGCCGGTGTGCCCGTGATGGTGGGCTCCCGTCATCGTGTTCTGGAGCAACGTCATCGTCGGGAACAGGGCGAGGTTCTGGAATGAACGCGCGATGCCACGGCTGGCGATGCCCCAGGGCTTGACCTCCAGGAGATCCTCCCCGTCGAAGGTCAACCGTCCGCTCGTCGGCTCGTAGATCCGGCTGAGCACGTTGAACATCGTCGTCTTGCCGGCGCCATTCGGCCCGATCAGCCCGAGGATCTCGCCCTCGTTCATCTCGAAGGACAGTTCGTCGAGCGCGACGATTCCTCCGAACTGCACCGTGATCGATTCTGCTTCCAGTAATGCCACGTCGCCGTGCTCCTTCCTGCGCCCAACAACTGGGCTGCGGGGGACGGTAGCAGTGCCCGACGTCACGCACCGAAATCCTCTCCGAAGTTCCAGCGCAGCCTCGTCACCTCGACGCCACGGCCGTGTCTGGAGTGCGATCGCTGCACTGGTCCGCCGCGCCCGCCGATCGACGGTCGGGCCGTACAATCGCCTCGTGGACCCGACCCGCAGAACCCGCGCGTGGATCCCGTTCGCGCTCGTCGGGGCATTGTTCATCGCCGCATGCGGGTCACCCGACATCCTCGTCGTCGCCGAGCGCGCCGATCAGATTCCGGCCGCAGCCTCGCCTGACGACCTGACTCCGGCGGTTCCGCCGCCGACCGTTCCCGCCGGTCCCACCGACCCGACCGTTTCCACCGATCCGGCAGCGCCGACCGATCCGAACGCGACGCTCGAACCGATCGATCCCGCAGGCCCGATGGGCGAGCCGGACGATCCCGTCGTGGATCCGGCGGTCATCGATCGAGATGCCATCAACTTCGGCGCCGAGAAGCCACCACGCCCCTACGACGAGTTCCTGCTGGCGGCACTCACCGACATCGACACGTGGCTCCGCAGCGAGTTCGAGCCGGCGTTCGGCTTCCCGTTTCAACCGCTCGAGGGTCAGATCTACGCGGGATACCCCGAGCGCACCGATCCGCTCCCCGGGTGCGGTGAGCCGGTCACGAGCTACGTCGACCTCCAGCAGTTCGTCGCGTTCTACTGCCCGCTCGGCGATTTCATGGTGTACGACGACGGCCCCGACGGTCTCCTCGCACAGCTCGCCGGCGAGTTCGGTGCAGCGACCATCGGCATCGTCCTCGCGCACGAATACGGTCACGCCATCCAATCCCGCACCGGCGTCTTCGACCTCGAACTGCCGACGGTGGCCAGCGAGCAACAGGCGGACTGCGTCGCAGGCGCCTGGGCCGGGCGCGCAGCGGGTGGCAACGCACCCGGAGTTCCCTTCAGCGATGACGACATCCGCGCCGGTCTGGTCTCGATGATCGCAGTGCAGGACCCGGTCGGGACCGACCCGAACGAGCCCGGTGGGCATGGATCAGGGTTCGACCGCGTCGGGGCGTACCAGGTCGGCTTCCGCGACGGGCTCGAGCGTTGCGCACTGCTCATCGACGATCCCCTCCCACTCACCCCATTGTTCTTCCTCGGAGATCAGTCCACCGAGGGCAACGCACCGTTCGGTTTCGGGGAGGACGAGTTGTTCGGCTTCCTCGTCCCCGACCTCAACCTGCTGTACGGCAACGACTGGCAGGAACGCTTCCCCGACTTCCGGCCGTTGACCCTCGAAGCGGTCCAATCGGTCGATCAGGTCGATTGCGCCAACCCGTTCGGACTCTTCGAACTCGGTGTCGAACTCTGTTCGTCCACCAACACCGTCTACCTCAACGAGCCGGTTGCGCTCCAGAGGTACAACGACTTCGGGGACTTCGCCCCGGGATACCTCCTCGGGGTGGTGTGGGCCGAGCACGCGCTGATCAGCGGATCGTCCGACCTGCGGGGGGAGCCGCGCCAACTCCGCAACGACTGCCTCGTCGGCGCCTGGGTCAAGTCGGTGATCCCGGTCCTCGACGAGAATGGTCGGCCGGTGTTCGACGACGACGGCTTCGTTGTGCTCCCTCAGCCCCGCGACGAAGGTCGGCAATCGCTGGTGTCGCCGAACGACCTCACCGAAGCGATCCGAATGGCGATCATCATCGGCGATCCGACGAGCTCGACCGATGTTCTCGGTTCGGCATTCGAGAAGATCGACGCATTCCGCCAGGGAATCCTCGGCGGAGTCGACAGCTGCACCTGACCCTTCCCGATCGGGCCGCGTCCGGCATCGCGGGCTGCTGCGGCTCAGCGCAGCAGGTCGGTGAGCAGCGCCGCCAACTCGACCGGGCGATCGCCCTGCACGCTGTGCCC
>NZ_JBAVYV010000042.1:0-7046 GCF_049588435.1 Ilumatobacter sp. | reverse complement strand
GTCCACGACCCCGACGGAAACGCCGTCGACCTCTTCGCCCCGCTCAGCGATAGCGAGGCTGGGTCATCATGAGTTCGCTCTCCTCACGGTGGATGACCTCGTCGTGGCCGATCTGGCGGAACATGTCGGCCAAGTGGTCGTATGACCCGTAGTCGGCCTCGAAGCTGCTGACGAACGGCACGTCCTCCCAATCGGGATGCTCCTCGACGAGGTGCGCCTACTCGTGCGCGGCGTGGTCCTCGAAGTCGGCGTTCAGGCGGTAGCTCCACCTGGGTCGGACGACGAACATCATCCACGACAACTGGTAGTACAGGACCGCCAGCACCTGCGGGCTCATCCGACCCTTGAGCCAGTGTCGGCGCTTGTCGTCGGTCAGTTCCTCGAGGATCAGGAGGTGCCACTGGTCGTTGTCCTGCTCGAAACGAGCAACCCCGCGCACGGTCGTACACGCGACGGGCGAAATCGGGCCGTTTGGACGTGTGCGTCATCGCCACGTAGGCCACGCTCTCCCACGCCATGTACGGAACGCGTGCCACGACTTCGATCAGCCGGAACTTCTCGAGCGTCCGCTCCTTGCCGTACACCAGGTCCATCGTGGCAAACAGGAGCTTGGCACTTCGCGAGTAGGCCCGACGCGGTCGCGCGAGCTGCTTCAGTTGCTCGGCCACCATCTCGTCGTGATCGAGCCGCTTCATCGGCCCGAACGGCGGCCGGACACCGATCGCCTCACCGACGGGACCCACGGCGCTCATCGAGCCACCGAACCGTGCAATGGTATGCACGTTCGGGGGATTCTGATGACATCATCATGGAACCGATCATTGCCGTCCCGAGCACCGTGCGCCAGCGACGCCAGCGACACCCTCCAGCCCTGAACTGCGCCGTGTTCGTGCCTGACACGCCCACCCGGCGACTCAGCGGGAACAGGCGACGAGCAACTCGTCGAGCAGCCCGCGTGATCCCGCGGTCACCGGTCGTCGGCGCGCGTCGTGGTCCAACGTGACCAGGTCGCGTCCCACCGCATCCGTCGCCACTCCCCCGGCTTCCTCCAGGATCAGCACCGCCGCCAGGTAGTCCCAGATGCCGATCATCCCCTCGTCGAAGTCGACCGAACCGTCGAAACCCCCGGGCAGCGCGACCGACGCGATGTCGAGCGCCGTCGAACCCATGCTCCGGAACTGTGCCGGATGGAACGACTCGGGCGGGCGCGCGTTGACCGCGATGATCGCGTCGGCCAGCGACGGAGTCGTCCCGACTCGTATCGGACGACCGTTTCGCGTGGCGCCCGCACCACGAACCGCCGAATACCGGTCGCCGGTGCGCAGGTTCGAGACCATCGACACCTCGGGGATCTCATCGACGACGAGGCACAACGCGGTGGCGCACCATGGCAGGCCAAGGGCGGCATTCGTCGAACCGTCGAGCGGATCGACGACGACGATCAGGTCGTGCTCGCGACGCTGATCCGCGTTGGTGATGCCGCTCTCCTCCGAGAGCACCGCGAAACCGGCGTCGTGCAGCAGATCGAGGCACACAGCGTCGATCGCGACGTCGATCGCGTACTGCGTGGAACGCCGCCCCGACATCGCCCAGTCGTCGTTTCCGGCGAGCAACCCCGCGGTGCGATCGCAGATCGCGCCGAAGAGCGCGAGAACGGTCTCGGGCTCCACGGTCGGATCGTTCGGGCGGTCCACGCCTCGGGACGGTAGTGTCCGCACCGATGGCTGTCATCGACGTTGCGGGATTTGTTGCCGACGTGAAAAGTCAGGCGATCGACCACGGGTTCCACGTCCACGACGAGCGGCACTTCGTCGAGACGTATTCCTTGCGCCAGTTGTGGGAGGTGGACCTGCACCCCGAGGAGGCATGCTCCGGCCCGATCGACCTCCACCTGTCACTCGATGTCGACCCCCGGGCGATGCTCGGATTCGAGGACGAGGTCATCCGCCTCGAGGAACTCGACGACGGGCCACCCACCGGCTTCACGTTCACGATCCTCTTCACCTGGACGCTGCCACCGCTCCCCGAGCCACCGGACCTGCTCGTTCTCGCCACCGACCTGGCTGGGATCGGCGGAATCGACCTGCCGGTCGAGGTGTCCGCGATCGACTCCTTCCCGAGCGTCACCGACGCCCCGGAGCGCAGCCTGTCGATCGTCGCGAAGATGACCGTTGATCTCGCCGACGTCTACCTCACGAACGACGACGCCATCGGCGTGGCGCTCGAGCGGTGCAAGCACGTCAGCCTGTACCTGCTCGATCGGGCCCCCGCGTGGCTCGACGACCTGTGACCCTGCTCGACCCTTCAGACCCGGAGACACACCCATGCGAGTGCACGAACTGATCGACATCCTCAACGACCAGCCGCCGGAGGCCGAGGTCGAACTGGCGATCATCGCCCCGGTCGACGGCGACAGCGACGACATCACGGTCGATCGCTACTTCGTCGACGGTGTGCTGCCCTGGCAGGACTCCGAGGACGACGACGGCGCGGAGATCGAGGACGGCGAATTGTCGATCTGGCTCGTCGGAGGCGAAGAGGGTGACGTGAACGCGTTCCTCGACGCCATCGAACAGCCCGACGCCTGATCGTCACCGCGCCTTCGGGGCGGTAGCTCAGTTGGTTAGAGCAGGCGACTCATAATCGCTCGGTCGTGGGTTCAAGTCCCGCCCGCCCCACACGAACACCGGATCATCGCCGACAAGTCATCATCGCTCGGTCGTGGGTTCAAGTCCCGCCCGCCCCACCACAGCACGTTCTGAAACGACGAAGACCCACCGCGTGGACGGTGGGTCTTCGAGCTCCGGGAGCAGGGCTCGAACCTGCGACCCATTGATTAACAGTCAATTGCTCTGCCAGCTGAGCTATCCCGGAATGGCAAGCGTGGACGCTATCTGGCTCCCCCTCGCCATCCCACGTCGCCGGACCAAAACACGCCGCGATTCACGCCGCGATTCAGAACGCAGCGATGAAGGCGTTGCTCGCCACCACGTTCGCACCCGCCGACTTCACGTCGCGGACGATCTCGCGGTCGTTGGTGACCACGATGACGGGACTCTCGTCGGGCAGGTGCCCCACCTCCGAGCGAATCACGTCGTCGGCCGTCGTTCCCGCCGGCGAGTACACGACGCGGATCATCTTCCGTCGGGGGGCGTGTGCGCCGGGGACCGAATCACCATCGAACACGACGACCACGGTCGCCGCGTGACGACGAGCGAGGTTCTCGCAGCGCGCGATCAGCGCGTCACGCTGTTGCTCGAGGCTCCGGTCGGGCCAGGCGAGCTTCGCGACGTTGTATCCGTCGACGAGGATCGGCGCGCCCTGGTCGATCAGGTGACGCGCCGCCGCGGCCGACGTCGAGATCAGCCCACCGGGAAGTGGCAACGTCCGGCGCGGTGACCGAACCCGGTGCTCGTCCGGTCGAACCGGAGTCTCCGCCACGACGAGCGCTTCGATCCGCGCGACGAACTCGCGGGACGCAGCTGCCATCTCGGCGAGCCGGTGTTCTGCACTGATCAACGCATCAGGATCGATGTCCGACTGTGGTACCGCCGGTTCGGCGCCATCAGCAGCAACAGAGGATCCAGCAACGGCAGCTCCGGACTCGATGCTGCTCGCCAATACCTCGGCCCGCTCGACGGCTGCCGCCTCCCGGTCCCGTGCATGGCGAGCCTCGTTGCGCGTGTCGATCAACTCGGCGCGCACTTCGTCGAGGGCCTCTCGGGCCTTCGCCAGATCTGCTCGGAGATCATCGAGTTCGGTCGCCTGCTCGGCGAGGCGCGCCTCGTGCTGCATCGACTCGACCTGGATCCGTGCGGTCGCCTGCTCGGCCGCGATGCGGCGCTTCTCCGCACGTTTCAGATCGCGTCGCAGGTCCGATGTCGCCGCTTCCTGGCCTCGCTCGGCGATGACCGCCGCTGCCTCGGTCTCCCATCCCGCACGGCCGGACAGCCAGAGCATCCCAACATCGTCCACGAGATCCTCGACGGCGATCTTGGACACCGCGGCGCGGAACTCGGGGTCGGCCTCGACGACTCGCCGGATTCGTCCCAGCGAACTCGACGGCACCCGCGGGCGACCCAGGAACGGCTTGAGATCCTTCGGGAAGACGAGCGGCGAGCGACGTTTCTGCGACTCACCCGCGATGATCACCACGAACTCGAGCGCCGACCGCAGGTCGCGATGCTCGATCGTCGTCATCCTCCGAACCTACCCTGGCGATGTCGCGTCCTCGCTTGACACGGGTACACGTGTTCGTGTTCACTCGGTCCAATGCGAGTTGGGGATGCTTCCGGAGTCGATCTGCAACGTTCGTTCGATGATCTGGGTGTCCCGCTCAGCGACGTGACGTTCTGCATCCTCGACCTCGAGACCACCGGCGGAAACCGCAACGACGACATGATCACCGAAGTCGGCGTGGTCAAGGTGCGTGGAGGCGAATGCATCGGCACGTTCCAGACCCTCGTCAATCCCGGCCGTGCGATTCCGCCGAAGATCGCCGTGCTCACCGGCCTCACCGATTCGCTCGTCGCACCCGCACCGCGCATCGAGACGGTGCTGCCCTCCCTCTTGAGCTTTCTCGGCGATTCGGTGCTCGTCGCCCACAATGCCGGGTTCGACGTCGGATTCATCCGCGCCGCCCTCGCGCGAGCGGAGCGTCCGACCTGGAACGGGACGATCGTCGACACCGTGCACCTCGCGCGCCGACTCGTCCGCGACGAGGTCCCCAACTGCAAGTTGTCCACGCTCGCATCCCGCCTCCGGCTCGGCCATCAGCCCAGCCATCGAGCGCTCGACGACGCGTGGGCCACGACCGACCTGCTCCACCTCCTCATCGAGCGCGCTGCGGGACTCGGGGTCCTCGGACTCGACGATCTCGTCGCGCTCGGCAAGATCGGTGGACATCCGATGGCGCCGAAACTGAAGCTGACGGCCGATCTCCCCCGCACCCCGGGCGTGTACATGTTCCGCGGTCACGGCGACGCCGTGCTGTACGTCGGCAAGGCGACGAACCTGCGCCAGCGCGTCCGCAGCTATTTCGGCAGCGACGACCGCCGCAAGATCGGACCGATGCTGCGGGAGACGACTGCGGTCACACACGTCGAACTGCCCGACCCGCTCACCGCCGAGATCGTCGAGACACGCTTCATCGGCAGCCTCCTTCCCCGCTACAACCGGCGCGGCACCCGTGCGGCCAAGTACTGCTACGTCAAACTCGATGTCGACAGCGCATGGCCACGTCTGTCGATCGTGAAGAACCCTGCCAAACAGGGCGTGCACCTCGGCCCGCTTCCGTCGCGGACGATGGCGACACTCGTCGTCGACGCGCTGCAGACCGCGCTCCCCCTGCGCCGCTGCACACAACGGCTGGGCCGGAACCACGTGGCCGCCCCCGACGCTCCCGTCTGCAGCGCAGCCCAGCTCGGTGTGGCCCATTGCCCGTGCTCGGGAACCGCAGATGCCAGCGACTACTCGGCGGCCGTTGCGCTCGCCGTGCGCGCGATCGAGGGGGACCCCACCTTCGTCGTCGATCGGCTTCGGCAACGGATGACCAAGCTCGCCGGCCAGCAACGATTCGAAGAGGCGGCACTGACCCGCGACCGCCTCTCGGCACTGCTCGGCGCAATCCGCCGGACGCTGCTGTTCGCAGCGCTCGCCCGGGCGGGTCGAGCCGAGGTGAGCAACGGCGATACCACCTGGATCATCGCGGACGGCGCGCTCGTCGACACCCGGACCACCGCCACGCTCACGGCTGCCCTGCCCATCGTTGCGCTCGGGTCGATCGATGTCGGCCGACCTGCGGCGCGCGAGCACGCCGACGAGGCACTG
This sequence comes from Ilumatobacter sp., assembly GCF_049588435.1. Taxonomy (GTDB): domain Bacteria; phylum Actinomycetota; class Acidimicrobiia; order Acidimicrobiales; family Ilumatobacteraceae; genus Ilumatobacter_A. The sequence continues at coordinate 1,217 of NZ_JBAVYV010000042.1, read as the reverse complement.
TGTCTCGCCAAGTTCTTCGACAAGCACGCCCGTCGACTGAGCGTGACCTGCGACGGCGAGTGGACCTTTCCGATCGCCTCGAGCGAGGCGATCGCCCCGCTCGAGCGCGCCGCCTGATCTCGACGGACCGGACGCGAGTTCCGTGTCGGAGCGTCGGCCTGGCAACATGCGGGCATGCCGATCACCGCCGTCAACGACCTCGAAATCTGTTACGAGAGCTTCGGGCCCGACGATGCGCCTCCCGTACTCCTGGTGATGGGTCTCGGAGCGCAGATGAACCTCTGGCCGCCCGGGTTCATCAGCGAACTGCTCGAACGCGGCTTCCGCGTGATCCGCTTCGACAATCGAGATGCCGGTCTGTCCAGCAAGTCGGACGGTGCACCCCCCGACGTGATGGCGATCTTCACCGCCGCCGCAACCGGTGCTCCGGTGAATGCTCCGTACACGCTCTCGGCCATGTCCGGCGACGCGGTCGGACTCCTCGACGCACTCGGCATCGAACGAGCCCACATCGTCGGCGCGTCCATGGGCGGGATGATCGTGCAGATGATCGCGATCGAACACCCTGATCGCGTGGCGTCGATGACGAGCATCATGTCCACCACCGGGGCCCCCGACGTCGGCCAGCCCGAACCGAGCGCGATGACGGCACTGCTCAACCCTGCACCCGCCGATCGCGAAGCAGCGATCGCCCAGGGTGTGGCCACCTCGCGGGTGATCGGCGGTTCGCTGTTCGACGAGGAGCGGTCACGAGAGGTGGCGGCCGAGTCCTACGACCGGTGCTTCAACCCCGCCGGCTTCGCGTTCCAGATCGCTGCGATCTCGGCCACGGGAGACCGCACAGCACGCCTCCGCGAGGTCGAGGTGGCAACGCTGGTCATCCACGGCCGCGAGGATCCGCTCGTCACACTCTCGGGTGGCGAAGCAACCGCAGCAGCCATTCCCGGCGCCGATCTGCTCGTGCTCGCCCTGATGGGTCACGACATTCCGCCGCTGTACTGGCCGCAGATCGCCGACGCGATCTACAACGTCGCCGTCAGGGGCGACGCCTCGATCTGACGCTCCCACAGACCGCGGATGGCGATCGGACTGGCGATCGAGACGCCGGATGTCAGGCGACGAGCTGCCGCGTTCCGGCGGTGTCGATCGCGAGGATCTTCGTGTGCCCGCCGGCGGGAAGCGCGGCGGCCACGGTGTGCGCCCGGGCCGGATCGACG
>NZ_JBAVYV010000041.1:0-5499 GCF_049588435.1 Ilumatobacter sp. | reverse complement strand
CTCATCGGGCTCGTCGGTCGACGTCGTCGAATCAGCGTCGGGCGAATCGGGTTCGGGCGTGCGGCCGTCGACCAGCGCGATGAACACGTCGTCCCAGTCCGGGGGCACGGCGGCGATCGACTCGATCTCGTACGTCGGAAGGGCGTCGGTGCACAGCTGTTGCACGTCCCCGGCCTCGCCGGCGGACGTGATCCGCACGGTGCGGTCGTCGACCCGGTGGGCATGGACGACAGCGTCGACCGTGCGCAGTTCTCGGATCGACTCGGACCGGACGTCGCCGGCGAACGAGACATCGAACGGACGGCCGCCGTGCGCCCGGAGGAACAGTTCCTGGGGCGTCCCGATCGCCGCGACGCGCCCCGCCGCGAGCATCGCGACCACGTCGCAGTCGGCTGCCTCACCGACGAACTGCGTCGAGATCACCAACGTCGTCCCACCGTCCCGCAGTGTGCGGAAGTGGTCCCAGAACTTGCGGCGCAGGATCGGGTCGATCCCCGCCGTCGGCTCGTCCAGCATGAGGATCTTCGGCTCGTGGACCAGGGTCGCAGCCAGCGCGAGACGACGCTGCATCCCACCGGATGCCGCACTCACGAGCTTGCGGTCGTCGTCCGCGAGGTCGACGAGTTCCAACAGAGCGTCGAGACGTTTCTTCCGGCGCAGCGGCACCCCGTTCAGCGACGAATGGAAATGAAGGTTGTCCCGGAGCGAGAGGTCGTCGAAGAGCACCGGATGCTGTGGGAGGTAGCCGAGTTCGGTTCGTTCGGCGGTGGACAGCGTCGAGGGCGACGCGCCCAGGACGTCGACCTCGCCTTCGTCCGGGTGGTAGAAGCCGGTGGCGAGGCGAACGGTGGTCGTCTTTCCGCAGCCGGACGGTCCGATCAGACCGACGATGGTTCCCGGCTCGATGTCCATGTCGATGTTCCGCAGGACCCATTCGTCACCGAAGCACTTGCCGACGCCTCGGAACGAGATCGCCGCATTGACGCCGTCGGTCGGAGTCGCGCCGCTCATGCGTCGATGGTGGGCGAGATCACTCGCGGGGTCGTGAATGTCTGAGATGTGACCATCGCTGCTCCTCCGGTGCCGATCGCTGACGGCAGTGTCTGCCGTCGATCGTTGACCGTTCGCCGGGTCGCCAAACCCGACCGAGGAGAATCAGGGGGCGAGGCGGTCGATGCGCCAGGACGTCCCATCGGCGGAGCGCCGGTAGCGGAGCCGGTCGTGGAGGCGGCTCGGGCGCCCCTGCCAGAACTCCCACTCGGACGGGATCAGCAACCAGCCACCCCAGAACCCGGGTCGATCGACCTCACGGTCGTCGAACTGTGCGTCGATGGTGTCGACACGCCGCTGGAGCTCGTCACGATCGGCGATCACCTCGCTCTGCGGAGACGCCCAGGCGCCGAGCTGACTCCCTCGAGGACGGGAGGCGAAGTATGCGTCGGACTCCTCCGCCGACAACCGCTCGACCGTGCCCCGCACGCGCACCTGGCGATGCAGATCGAGCCAGCCAAACACCGCCGAGGCGACCGGTCGGGCATCGAGCTGTCGGCTCTTCGCCCCGGAATAGTTGGTGTAGAAGGAGAATCCCCGGGCATCGGCGCCGCGAGCGAGCACGATGCGCGCGTCGGGCACGCCGTCGAGTCCGACCGTGCCGAGCGTCATCGCATTCGGCTCGGCGACGCCGGCATCGGCCGCCTCGTCGTGCCAGCGTTGCCACTGCAACATCGGATCGCCGTAGACGTCGTCGAGCTCCAACCCCGCCGTCTCGTACTGCACCCGTCGATCCCGAATCGACGGCAACGGGCCGGGTTCGCCGTGTGCTGCGTCCCGTGAGCTCGTCATCGGCACCAGATCATCGGGCGTCGATCCGTGTCACGCCGCGCATGTAGGGGTGGAGAACCTCGGGGATGGTGACCGATCCGTCGTCGTTGCGGAAGTTCTCGATGATCGCGGCCCACACCCGCGGGACCGCAAGGGCCGAGCCGTTCAGGGTGTGGGCGAACTCGGTGCCCTTGATGGGCTTGCCGAGGTCGTCGTGGCGCCGGACACGAATTCCGGCTCGTCGCGCCTGGTAGTCACCCAGCCAGCTCACCGACGACACCTCGAGCCACGAATCAGCTCCCGGAGCGTAGGCCTCGACGTCGTAGCTCCGGTGATGGCTCTGGCCCATGTCGCCGGTGCAGATCTCGATCACGCGGTACGGCAGTCCGAGCTCGGCGATCGCGCGCTCCGCACGGGCGACCATGTCGTCGAGGAGGTCGGGTGCCTGTTCGGGAGTGCAGTAGGCCATCATCTCGACCTTGTCGAACTCGTGCGAGCGCAGCATCCCGCGGGTGTCGCGGCCGGCCGAACCAGCCTCGCGTCGGTACGACGCGCTGTAGGCCATCAGGCGGATCGGCAACTCGGTGTCGTCGAGGATCTCCTGCGCGTAGATCGACGTGAGCGGCGCTTCGGCCGTCGGGCTCGCCCACAGGTCGTCGCGTTCGATGGCGTAGGCATCGTCGGCGAACTTCGGGAGCTGACCGGTCGCCGTCAACGTGGCCGTGCTCACGAGCGACGGGACGCGCATCTCCTCGTGGGCGTCGGCGTTGAGATCGAGCCCGTACTGGCACAACGCCCGAGCGAGCGTCGCTCCCGCTCCGCGCTGCATGGTGAACATCGCGCCGGAGATCTTGGCAGCGCGTTCGTTGTCGAGAATCCCGAGTTCTTCGGCAGTCTCCCAGTGGGGGACACGCTGGTGCTCGGGGTACTCGTCGAGCAGTCCGATCGGGCCGATGACGACCGGATTGTCGTCGTCGCTGGCGCCGTCGGGGACGTCCGGATGAGGCAGGTTCGGAATGCCGAGCAGGAGATCGTGCAGGGCCGCGGACACTTCGTCGTGCTCGGCGGCGAGCGACTTCTCCGAACCACCGAGTTCGCGGCTCTCGAGCTGCAGTGCTTCGGCTTCGTCGACGCGGCCGTCACGACGGAGACCGCCGACTTCTTTCGACAACGCGTTGACGCGGGCGCGAATCTCGTCCCGTTCACGTCCGATGGCGAGGAGCCGCTGGTCCAGGCGGGCGGCGTGCTCGACGTCGTCGATCACCGCAGGTCGACGACGGCGGGACAATGCTGCCGTCACCGAGTCGAGGTCGTTGCGCAGCAGCCGTTGGTCGATCACAGCACGCGAGGCTACTGGTGACGTGACGGCGCCGCAGTGCCGGTTTGCCTGCCGCCGGCGTCAGTCCTCGACGTGGGCGGGACTCGCGGCGAAGGCCTTCTCGACGTCCTCGGTGGTGATCGGCACGTCGGTGACCTGGGCGATCTCCGCGTCGGGGATCACCGTTCCGGGAGTGCGGTGGTAGTCGTGCTCGGACTTGTAGTCGACGGCGACCCGCTTGAAGAAGATGACCACGACGATCGTCCAGAGGAACAGTCCGCCGAAGATCTTCATGATCGCACCAGCCAGCTGCTGGTCGATCTGCACGCTCCACCCGAACACCCGAACCGGGATGTCGTACGACTTGTAGACCGCGCCGTCGGCGAAGGTCAACCAGGCCGCCGGGACGGTCGGAACGACCGACATCAGGAACAGGTAGATGCACTTGCCCATCGGAGCGATCTGGAGTTCGGGCAAGGGACCACACACCGGCATCCACATGAGCAACGAGAGCATCACGACGAGGAAGTGCAGCGAGTAGTGAAGCGGTCCGGATTCGACCGAGGCGGTCACCATGCCCGGAACGTGGGTCACCATGATCACGAGGTTGAACAGAACACCGGCGACCACCGGTTTCGCCATGAACGCGACGCCCCGGTACAGCCGACCGTCACCGATGAGGACCCGCATCAGCCACGTCGGGGTGGCGAGCAGTGCCAGCGGCGGGAGGAAGTAGCTGAGCATCATGTGCTGCAACATGTGCGCCGAGTAGAGGTAGTCCTCGGAGATGTCGTGGACCGGCCAGTCCGAGGCGACCCACAGAATCAGCATCGCCGCGCCGAAGGCGAGTTTGTTGTGGCGCGAGACCGGTGCGACTCCCTCGGGCACGGCCTTCGGTCCGATCACCCGGACCATGTAGATGTACGCGCCGACCAGGAAGCCGACCAGAATCCAGACTTCGGGATGCCACTGGAAAGCCCAGGGTCGCACCTCGGAGGTCACCTGCGCGATCACGGGTTCAGCCTACGACCGGTTGGCGACGGTGAAGCTGCGCATCGATGGCCCGATCCAGGGGCGGACGTCAGCCCTCGAAGACCCGGAACGTCAACAGCGCCGCGCAGTAGACCCCGACGGCGAGGAACAGCCCCGAGTAGAAGAGCCAACTGAAGAGGCGGTTGTCGAAGCGGAGGTGCATGAAGAAGCTGACGACGACGAAGAACTTGATCGCCATCATGATCAGCAACAGCGGAATGAAGACTGCACCGAGGTCGAGGTAGCTCGCCGCCACCTCGGCACCCGTGATCACCGCGAGGATCAGGGCGATCACGATGTACTTGTTGTCGGTGATGTGTTCGGCCCCGGCCTCGTGATGGTGGGTCTCGAGACCGGAGTCGTGGTCGAGTCCGGTGTGGCCCTGTTCGACGATCGGTGTGGTGGTTGCGTCAGCGTTCATGGTCACTCCTGGTCAGGCCGGGATGAGGTAGACGAGCGTGAAGATGATGATCCAGATGACGTCGACGAAGTGCCAGTACAGGCCGACCATCTCGACAGCCTCGGCCTTGTCTCCGGAGATCCGGTTCCGTGCGACCATCGCCATCGTCGCCAGCAGCATGACGATGCCGACCGAGACGTGGACGCCGTGGAATCCGGTCAACGTGTAGAAGCTCGATGCGAACAGGCTCTCGGTGTAGCCGAGCCCTTCCCGGTAGAAGGTCGTGAACTCGTACACCTGGCCGGCGACGAACAGTCCGCCAAGGATCGACGTCACGATCAGCCAGAGCTTGGTGTTGCGGTCGTCCTTGCGGTTCGCCGCCGAGACGGCCATCACCATCGTGAGCGACGACATCAGCAGGACGAAGCTCGACGCCGAGGTGAACGGGATGTCCCAGAGCTGATCGGGGCCGACGTCGGCACTGTGCCGGTTGCGGTACAGCATGTACGTCGAGATCAGACCACCGAACAGCAGACATTCGGAGCCGAGGAACAGCCACATCGCGAGCTTCGTGTTCGACAATCCGAGCGAGGTGTGGTGGCCCCCGCCGGGGTGACCTTCGACTTCCATGCTCGGCTCGTGGCCGAATCGCGACGATGCGTCGTCGTGATCGTCGGCGTCAGGGTCCTGCGCGTGGTCGTGGATGATCTCGCGCGCTTCCTTGAGCGTGTCGATGACCATGTCGTCCTTGGTCTCAGACATTGGCCAGTTCCTTGCTCGTCTCGTCGCCGGCGACCGGCGGGTCGTAATCGGACTCGGGTGCGTCGGCAGGTTCGAGCGCCCAACCGAACATCGCGGTGATCGCGATCGCACCGCCGATGACGATCAACCAGGTGGTGTAGATGACGCCGTACGCCATGATCGGCAG
>NZ_JBAVYV010000040.1:0-9278 GCF_049588435.1 Ilumatobacter sp. | reverse complement strand
CGCGGAGGCCGTGCCGACCCGCCGGAGCGGCCTGAGCGACCGCCGCGCCCCGACCCGAGCTTCGCAGTGCGCAGTCGCTTTGCGACGTCGCGCCGGTAGCCCTTGCGCTGCGGGCCGAAGTTCGGTGGCAACTTGATCGATCCGACCGGTTCGGGAAGGTCGATCAGGTCGTCTCCCTCGACCTGGATCACGTCTTCACCCTTGGTGATCACCGTGAGACGAACACCGGAGCGACGATGCGCCACGGCCACGACCGCGACCGGGCCGCTGATCTCGCGCTTCGAGAGCTGGATGATGGCGCCGGGCTTGAGTTTCGCCATCGCGCCGCGCATCTGCCCGGCCGACGCGTCACGACGCTGTCGACGATCGTCGGACTCACCCTGACGGAGCCGCCGGTACTCGTCGATATCGCCGAACGGACTCTCCGCCTCGGCGCGCTTCTCGGCGAGCGTCGCCCGTTTGCGCTCGAGGCGGGCCTCGATCTGCACGACGTCACGATCGGCCTGGAACTGGGCGAACGAGAGGTTGAGCAGGCGATGCGACTCCGCGGCCGAATGGGTGCGGATCAGGTTGGCCGTCATGTTGTACGTCGGACGGAACACCGAGCGGAGATGGAACGACGAGCTGGACGCGAGCTGGGCCGCCTCGTCGAATCGCACCCATGGCGACCACAGCACGATCGCGTCGCCGGTCTCGTCGAGTCCGCGTCGGCCGGCACGCCCGGTCAACTGGGTGTACTGACCCGGCGTCAGCTGTTCGTGGTGTTCACCGGTGAACTTGGTGAGCTTCTCGATCACGACCGACCGAGCGGGCATGTTGATGCCGACCGCGAGGGTCTCGGTGGCGAACACGACCTTGATCAACCCGGCGATGAAGCAGGCCTCGACGACCTCCTTCATCGCGGGGACCATTCCGGCATGGTGCGCTGCGACACCGGCCTCGAGCTGGCGGACGAACCGCTCGTAGCCGAGGACGTCGAGATCGTCAGGATCGAGTGCCGACAGACGCTCGTCGACGATCGCCCGGACGGCCGCTCGATCGGCGTCGGTGCTCACGACGATTCCGGCGTCGACGCAGGCCTTGGCCGCCTCGTCGCACTGTGCGCGGCTGAAGATGAAGAAGATCGCCGGCAACAGGTTCTTCGATTCGAGGAGTTCGACGGTGTCGATCCGGCCCGGGGTCGCCAGTCGCCTCCCGCCACCGGACGGTCCGCTGCGGTCGCGTCCACGACGGTCGTCGCGTCGTGGTCGTCGCCGCGCCGCCGACTCGTCGAGTCGCAATGCGTCACGGTTCAGACCGCCACCGACGAACATGTCCATCAGATGGAGACGGTTCTCGTCACGATCCGCCACGAGGTACTTGTTCGACAGCTCCACCGGCCGCCGACGTTCGACCACCGCCGAGGTCGGGCCGCGCACGGTTCCGATCCAGTCCGCAAGCTCCGCGACGTTGCTGACGGTCGCCGAGAGGGCGATCAGGCGAATGTGGTGCGGAAGGTGGATGATCACCTCTTCCCACACCGGCCCTCGATAGGTGTCCTGGAGGAAGTGGACCTCGTCGACCACCACCGTGCCCAGTTCGCCGAGATCACGCCCGGCGTAGATCATGTTGCGCAGCACCTCGGTCGTCATCACGACGATCGGGGCATCACCGTTGATCGAGTTGTCGCCCGTCAGGAGACCGACCGCGCGTTCGCCGTGGAGCTCGACCAGATCGCGGTACTTCTGATTCGACAGCGCCTTGATCGGCGCTGTGTAGAACGAGCGCCGTCCGTCGACCCGGTCGGCGGCGATCCCGTACTCGGCGACCACGGTCTTGCCGCTGCCGGTGGGGGCCGCGACCACGACGTTCCGTCCGGCATCGAGCGCATCGAAGGCGTCCACCTGGAAGCGGTCAGGGGCAAAGGGCAGCGAGGAGATCAGTTCGTCTCGGTCAGGTCGCACGGTCACCGACCGATCAGGTGGCCGAGCGGGCTGTGCGGCGACCGGCGAGATAGCCGATGAGGACGGCGACGAAATACAGCACGATCATCGGTGCGGCGAGCATCATCAACGTCACCGGGTCGCCCGACGGCGTGATCACCGCAGCGAGGCAGAACACGCCGACGATCGCATACCGCCACGCTCCGAGGAGGACGCGCGGCGACACGACACCGACGAGCTGCAGGAACACCAGCAGCACCGGCAGCAGGAACCCGACGCCGAACGCGAAGATCATCAACCCGACCAGACTGATGTACTTCTCGATCCCGAACACCTGGTTGACGTTCTCGCCGGACCACGAGATCAAGAACTCGAGGGCCTTGCCGACGGTGATGTACGCCAGCGTCGCTCCGGCGCTGAAGAGCACCACGGACGAGACCACGAACGGGATCGCGTACTTCTTCTCCTTCGCTTCGAGAGCGGGGACGACGAAGCGCCAGATCTGCCACAGGATGACCGGGAGGGCGATGATGATCCCGCCGTACAGGCCGATCCGCATCCGGGCGGCGAAGCCCTCCGTCGGGCTGAATGCGTTGAGGCGTTGGTCGGGCGGCGGACAGAACGATGTCGGCTTCGAGTCACACAGGTCGTTGTACGGCTGGGCGAGGAAGGTGAGGACCTGATCGTAGAACGCGATGATCAGCACCGCTCCGATGACCACGGCGAGCGCGGCCCGGATGATCCGCGTCCGGAGCTCCCCGAGGTGCTCCGTCAGCGTCATCGTGTCCGCCGGCTTCTCAGCCGTGGCCGTCATGCGCTCTCCTCGAGCGGATCGTCGAACGGATCAGCGGGTTCAGCTCCGGATGCGGAGTCTGCACCTTCTGCCGTCTCGCTCGAATCGCCGGTCGCACGCGCTGCATCAACACGATCCGCGGCCGCGGAGGCGCTCGCCGACTTCTCGGCGGCATCGGCGATCTGCTTCGGATCGACCTGGTCCTTGATCAGGTCGGCGGTGGCGCGCATCTCGCGCATCGGTTCGTCGATCGCCGACTTGAACTCGCTCTGGAATCCGCTGCTCATCTTGCGCAGTTCGTTGTAGGTCTGGGTGGCCCGTTTGATCGCTCCCGGAAGCTTCTCGGGGCCCAGCACGACCAGGGCGAGCAGCAAGATGAAGATGATCTCGCTGCCCTGCAGATTGAACACGGGTCGAGTCTACGACCATGACATCATGATCAGGAATGCAGCAACGCCTCCCCTCCCGCCTCGATCCGCCCATCGCATTCGCCCATCGGGGAGCCCGCGCCCACGCTCCCGAGAACACGCTCGAGTCGTTCGAACTGGCCCTGCGTCTCGGCGCGACGGGCCTGGAGAGCGACGTCTGGATCACCTCTGACGGCGTCGCCGTGCTCGACCACGACGGCGTCGTTCGACGTGGTCTCCGGCGGATCCCGATCGCTCGCGTCGCCTCCTCCGAGTTGCCCGGCCACATCCCGAGCCTGGAACGGTTGTACGAGACCTGCGGCACCGAGTTCGACCTCTCACTCGACGTGAAGGACCCCGATGCCTACGACGCGATCGCCGCGGCCGTGCGCAACCGACCGTCCGACGCGGCAGGGCGGACCTGGCTCTGCGACCCGGTTCTCGACCACTTGACCGAACGACGTACGAGCCTCCCCGACTTTCGCCTCGTCCACTCGACCCGGCTGGCAAAGCTCTCCCCCGGCCCGGAACGGCACGCCTCCGTGCTCGCCGAGGCCGGCATCGACGCGATGAACATGCACCACACCGACTGGAACGGCGGCCTCGTCGTGCTCTTCCACCGGTTCGATCTGCTCGCGTTCAGCTGGGATCTCCAGTTCGAGCACCAGCTCGAAGGTGCTCTGCGCATGGGGGTCGATGCGATCTACAGCGACCACACCGACACCATGATGGAGGCGATGTCACGCGAGGTCGGGACGCCCTGAACTCAGAGCCACTGCCAGTCCGAGCGCGGCCAGAACACCACGAACGCCCGACCGACGAGGTCATCCTCGGAGATCGGCCCGAGCACCCGACTGTCCTGGGATCCGCTGCGATTGTCGCCCATCACGAACACGTGGTCATCGGGCACCGACACCGCCTCGAAGTCGCCTCCGCACGTCGGCGAGATCACGGTCATGTCCAGGTACGGCTCGTCCAGGACGCGTGACTCGCCGGATGTGGCGTCGGTGATGCGAACCTCGCAGTCGGTCATCTCGATCGACTCTCCCGGAAGCGCGATCACCCGTTTGATCAGATCTCGTTCGGAGGCGCCGTCGATCTGGTGCAGTACGACCACGTCTCCCCGATTCGGGTCGTGGAGCCGGTACGAGAGTTTGTTGACGAAGACCCGATCGCCCGTCTCGAGCGTCGATTCCATCGACGAACCCTCGACGATGAAGTGTGCGATGACGAAGCCGCGGACCAGGAAGGCGACCGACAGGGCGACGGCGATGACGACCATCCAGTCGAAGAACGCACGCGCCGTCCGGTTGGGCGGATCATCGTCGAATCCGATGTCATCCGGTTGCTCGATGTCGGTGTCGGAACTCACGAAGTCCTCACGGTACCGCTTGCGCGACCCAGCGATGGGCCACGGTCAGAGCGTTTCGATCAACCGCTCGACCCGTTCGTCACGGCTCTTGAGCGGGTCCTTGCACAACACGGTGCGTTGGGCCTGGTCGTTCAGCTTGAGATGCACCCAGTCGACCGTGTAATCGCGTTTGCGTTCCTTCGCCCGCTTCACGAAATCACCACGCAACCGAGCCCGGGTGGTCTGCGGAGGGGTGTCGACCGCGGTTTCGATGTCGGCATCGGTGCAGATCCGCTCGACCAGCCCACGATCCTGCAGCTTGTAGAACGGACTGCGCGTCCGGCTGACGTCGTGGTACTGCAGATCGAGCAACTGGACCCGGGCGTCGCCGAGCCCGAGGTCGTGCCGCTCGCGGAACGCCTCGAGCAGCTTGTACTTGATCACCCAATCGACCTCGCGGTCGAGTTTCAGCGGATCGTCCTCGATCGTCTCGATGCAGTGCTGCCACATGTCCAATGCCCGCTGCTCCATCGGCGGGAACCCCTGTGCGTCGGCGTAGCGCAACGCCCGATCGAGGTACTCCCGCTGGATGTCGAGGGCGCTGACGTCGCGCCCGTTCGCCAGACGAACGGTGCGCCGACAGGTGATGTCGTGGCTGATCTCCCGGATCGCCCGGATCGGGTTCTCGAGGGTCATGTCGCGCAGGACGACCTGCGGGTCCTCGAGCATCCGCAGCATGCATGCCGCTGCGCCCATCTTCACGAACGTCGTGTACTCGCTCATGTTCGAATCGCCGACGATCACGTGCAGCCGCCGGAACCGCTCGGCATCGGCGTGGGGTTCGTCGCGGGTGTTGATGATCGGACGACTGCGGGTGGTCGCCGACGACACCCCTTCCCAGATGTGCTCCGCCCGTTGGGCGATCGAGTAACTGGCGCCACGCGCCGTTTGCAGGACCTTGCCCGCACCGGTGTAGATCTGCCTGCTCACGAAGAACGGGATGAGCACCTCGGCGTAGGTCCCGAGGTCGTCGTCGCGCCGGGTCATGTAGTTCTCGTGGCAGCCGTACGAGTTGCCCGCCGAGTCGGTGTTGTTCTTGAACAGGTAGATCGTTCCGCGGATCGACTCCTCCGCCAGGCGCTCCTCGGCCGACGCGACCAGGTCCTCGAGGATCCGCTCCCCCGCCTTGTCGTGGACGACGACGTCGTAGACCGAGTCACACTCGGGTGTGGCGTACTCCGGGTGGGAGCCGACGTCGAGGTAGAGCCGGGCGCCGTTCTGGAGGAACACGTTGGAGCTGCGACCCCACGACACCACCCGCCGGAACAGGTACCGGGCGACCTCGTCGGGGCTCAGCCGACGCTGCCCGCGCAGCGTGCACGTGACGCCGTACTCGTTCTCGAGTCCGTAGATCCGTCGCTCCACTCCCGCAACCTAATCCAGGCCCGAGGCGAGCGGCTGGTGAACTCGAGCACGGGGGAAGATCTTCAGGAAGTTCTCGGAATAGAAGCGCTCGCGGACCTCCGGCGCCCGATCACCGAGTGACCGCTCGAATCGTCCGATCGGATCCTTGCCGCCTTCGACGTGGGGGTAGTCGCTCGAGAACAGGTACAGATCGTCGGCAGAGGCGTCGATGAAGCCACCGACGTCCTCGAACACGAACGGCGTGAATGCCATCTGGGCACGCAGCGTCTCGGACGGTGTCCGTTCGAGTTCGGCCAGGTACCGGTCGACCTTCTTCCACGAGCGGACCGTCCAGTCGAGACGATCGAGCATCGACGGCACCCATCCGGCGCCGAGTTCGACACTGGCACCACGCAGGTCGGGCAACCGTTCGAAGACTCCGTCCATCACCATCACCGACAGGAACGTCTCGGGACCCTGGTGGAGGACCGCCATGTCCTTGCTCCGGATGTTCTCACCGCCGCCCATCCAGTCACGCGCAGCCGGTCGGCCCGTGTTGGCCCACCGCGTGTCCAGCTGCAGTGGAGCGCCTCCCACGTGGAGGACGAACGGGGTGCCCGACTCGGCGAGACGATCCCAGAACGGATACAGGTCGACGTGACCCGGCGACCGATCTCCTGCGGGATGGTGCGGGACCCAGATCGCCTCGAGCCCGGCGTCGATCGCAAACTCGACCTCGAGCAGCGCGAGATCCGGATCGTCGAGTGGAACGACGCCGACTCCCATCAAGCGGTCGTCGTCGGCGCAGAAGTCGCGCATCGCCAGGTTGTGCGCACGTGCGGCGCCATAGCGCACGTCGTCGGGCAGCTTGCGGCTGGCCGAGAACGGCGTCGCCACACTGTGCGTCGCGAACACGAGTTGCTTGCTGAAACCGAGCATGTCGAGCGCGACCGATCGGTCCGCTCGATCGAATGCTCCGAGGCCCTGGATCTCCTTCGACTCGGCGATCAACCGATCTCCGAGCGCGATCTGCGCCTCGACGTGCGCCGCGCTGTGTTTCGATCCGTTGGCGACGATCGCGTCGACCTCCTCGTCGGTGACGAGGGATGCCTCGTAGCTCACCGGACGGAGTTGGTCACGGATCGACGCGTCGGCGTAGTCGATCAGGAAGTTCGGCAGCTCCATGATGTGGCTGTCGGCGTCGTAGTACGCCCGGTCACTCGGTGCGTAGGTCATGTCGGTGCGTCGGTCATGTCGGTGCGTCGGTCATGCGGGTCCCCCGATCCTCGGCAATCCACCGACCCTACGCCCGGCGCGACCGTGCTCAGGAGTCGGTCAGCAGGACGTCGACGTCGGGTCCCGGGACGCGGTGGAAACAACGCCGCCCGTTGCCGCGTGAGAGCACGGCGACCTCGAGGTCGCCGGAGGGAATCTCGCGATCGTCGCCGGCCAGAACCGACACGCCGGTACGCACCGCTGTGGACAGGTTCATCACGTCGGACCACTGTGTGCCGAGCCGGTCGCGGATCGCCTCCGCGTCGCCGCCGATCGCCGCGAAGTCACGCTCGTCGACGACCGTTCCGTCGTAGAGGATGTGGAACATCTGGTCGCCACCACCGTCGAGTCCGACCTCGGCCACGAGGATCTCGACCTCCATCGGCTTCATCTCGTGGGTGAAGATGTTGCCGAGCATCTGGGCGTAGCTGTTGGCCAGGCTCCGTGCATCGACGTCGTCGCGGGAGTACTGGAATCCCTTGAGGTCGGCGGCACGGATGCCGGCGACGCGCAACTGGTCGAACTCGTTGTACTTTCCGACGCCTGCGAACGCGATCCGGTCGTAGATCTCGCTCACCTTGCGCAACGTCTCCGACGCGTTCTCGGCGACGATCACGATGCCGTCGACGTAGCGCATCGCCACGAGGGCACGACCCCGGGCGATGCCCTTCCGCGCGTAGTCGGCGCGGTCCTTCATCATCTGTTCGGGGGCAACGTAGAACGGCATGCTCATTGCTGCGGGGTCCTTCCGTTGACCTCGGCGATGATACGCGTGTAACGAGCAGCGAGATCGGAGTCCTCGAGACGTTCCCAGCCGGCCTCGTCGATCGTCGCGATCACGGGATAGATCCCGCGCAGCACGTCGGGGCCACCGGTCGCGGAGTCGGCATCGGCTGCCTCCCAGAGGGCTCGTGCCGCGAGGTCGACCGCATCGTCGCGGCTGAGATCACCGCGGAAGCCGACCTTGACCACCGTTCCGGCGTGCAGGCTGCCCGAGCCGGTCGCGACGTAGTCACGCTCCTCGTAGCGCCCACCGGTGGCGTCGTAGTCCCACAGGCGGCCGGTGTGACGGAGCAGGTCGTAGCCGGCGAAGATCGGCACGACGACCATTCCCATCATCGCGGCCTGGAGGTTGCTCCGGACCATCGCCGAGAGCTGATTCGCCTTGCCTTCGAGGCTGATCGCCGAACCCTCGACCTTCTCGTAGTGCTCGAGTTGGAGTTGGAAGAGTCGGACCATTTCCATCGCCGGACCGGCCGACCCGGCGATCGCGACGCCGCTGTGACGGTCCGCCTGGACGACCTTCTCCATCGTGCGGTGCGAGATCAGGTTGCCGGACGTGGCGCGACGGTCGCCGGCCATGACCACACCACCGTCGTAGCGCAGCGCGACGCACGTGGTTGCGTGAGGGACACCGAGGAGGTCGGCGTCGTAGGTGCCGGCAGGTGCAGCGGCGACGTGGCCGATCCGGCGCAGGAGATCGGGGAAGTTGGCGCCGGGATCGTCACCCGGTGCGAAGAACGGCATCGCCACCGTTCACTCTCCGCCCTTCTGGACGTACGACTTCACGAAGTCCTCCGCGTTGGTCTCGAGGACACCGTCGATCTCGTCGAGCAGGTCGTCGAGTTCGGCCTTCAGCTTGTCACCGCTCTCGGTCACCGGAGGCGCGGACTCCTCGACGGACTCCTCGTCTCGGGTCGTGGACGGTTTCGACTTCTGCTGACGCTCTGCCATGGGGCTCCCTCAGTTCGATTCACCGAGCCGGTCCAGCAGGATCCGGGCCGTCTCGCTCTCGTCGATCAACGTACCAACGTGGTCGGCCGTCCCGCGCAGCGGTTCCATCATCGGGACCCGCCGGAGCGGATCGCGCCCGACGTCGAACACGAGCGAGTCCCAGTTCGCCGCGACGATGTCGTCGGCGAACTTGGCGAGGCACCGCCCCCGGAAGTAGGCGCGTGTCGAGGCGGGCGGGTCGGTCATCGCCGACCGTGCCTCGTCATCGCCGACCAGCGTGTCGAGCCCGACCCGCAATGCGAGGCACCGTTCGGCGCGCATGTCGTGGTATTGCAGATCGATCGCCTTGAGTTTCGGCGACGCCGGATCGAGCCCATGACGTTCCTGGAACC
>NZ_JBAVYV010000039.1:0-3129 GCF_049588435.1 Ilumatobacter sp. | reverse complement strand
CCCCACGGTTTCCACAGGAAGTCGAGTGCTCCGCAGAGGATGTCGTGACGGGCGGGCATGCACGGGAGCGACCCGGTGACATGACGGTCCAAGCGCGTCGCGTGCTGCGCGGCGAACCGATCGAGGTTCGGTGTCTCGAACTCGTCGCCTCCGTACGCGCCCAGCATGTGCCGGTTGAGCGAGTCGAGGAGGATGACGGCGACGTTCTTCGGCTGTGCGACCATCGCCGCAGTCTGGCCGGTCGAGCCCGGCGTGTCCGACACGCAGCCCAGCGTCTACATTCGAGAGCCGGTACCTCCTGGGAGACACATGGCCACACGCATCCACACACGGTCCGGCACGCGGGAGTTCGCTCCTGGCAACTGACCCTGAGCGGCGTTGCCTGATCGTCGGGGCCGGGCGCGCGGGCGGATCGTTCGCGACCGCGCTCGACTCCGTCGGCTGGACGGTCGACCTCGTGTCGTCCCGACACCTCGACGACATCGACCCCGAGGCACTCACGCGGGCATCGGTGGTCTTGCTGACGGTCGCCGACTCGGCAATCGCCGACGTCGCAGCGTGCCTCGCCGGGCGCGTCACCGACGAGGAGCGCGTCGGTCCGGCCATCGATGGTGTCGTCGCTCACGTCTCGGGCGCGTGCGGCCTCGACGTGCTCGCCCCGCATCGGCGGGTCGGTTCGCTGCACCCGCTGATGTCACTGCCCGACCGCGAGACGGGTGCGAGACGCCTCCTCGACCGATGCACGTTCGCGGTCGACGGCGACCCGACGCTCACCGGGATGGTGGACGCGCTCGGCGGGCGGCCGATCCGCATTCCGGCATCCGACCGGATGCTCTACCACGCGACGGCGAGCATCGCCGCGAATCACCTGACCGCACTGTGCGCGCAGGTCGAACGGCTCGCTGCCGAGGTCGGGGTTCCCGTCGATGCCTACTGGGCGTTGATGACCACGACGCTCGAGAACATCTCCGAGGTCGGATCGACGGATGCGCTCACCGGGCCCGCCGCCCGGGCCGACTGGACCACGGTTCGATCCCACGTCGCAGCGCTTCCCGACGACGAACGACTGCTCTACCTGGTCCTGTGCGAACGGGCGACCGAACTCGCCGGCCACGTCCTCCCCGACGATCTCCGCGTGTCCGACTGAAGATCGGTCCGGAAGATCGGCCCGGGCAACGACCGCCCGATCATCGACGGAGCGGATGCACGGTCGCACCCCGGTGATCAGTCGGTCTCGGGCTCCGACGCCTCACGATGCGCCGGCGGTGTCTTGCCGTACAGCGACACGAAGCGGGCGACGACGGTGGCGAGGAAGATCTGGCCCACGACCGCCTCCAACGCGCTGATCCGCTGCGAGATGTCGTCGATCGGGTGGATGTCGCCGAACCCGAGCGTCGAAATCACGACGAAGGAGTAGTACACCGGGAGTCCGGTCGACGGAGGATCGAGGACCGCCTCGTGCTGAAAGCCGACCATCGCGAGATAGATCCACGCGAAGATCAAGCCGATCAGTACATACGCGCTGATCACCCCCAGGATCGTCGCGAGCGTGACCTCCTGGTGTTGGAGCACCCGGCGCACGAGCGCTCCGAGGATCGCTCCGAGGACGAGCGCCTGCAGGAGTGCTCCGACGCCCGCAGCAGTCGAGGTCGGCTCGAACACGCTGATCAGCACGATTCCGATCACACCGAGTGCTGCGAAGAATGCCGTGCGGCGGCCGTTGTCGCGCAACCCGGTTGACGAGAATCCCACGACCAGCGAGGCGAGGTTCGCGAACGAACCGATGATCGTCGGCCATTCGTGGTCGGTCGCGCCCGAGAAGAGGAACGCGACCAGCAGGAAGAACAGCAGGGCGCCGAAGCGGTCCAGTCCCGGGGTCCACGGCAATCGGTTGCGCACGGCGTCAGGCTAGGCGTCCGTCACGATCGACGCGAAAGACCGTGGGGTAGCTCCCTCAGAGGCGCAATCGAACCCACAGCGGTCGATGGTCGCTGGCGACGAGGTCGCGGACGACCCCGCAGTCGAGCGGCTCGAACCCGCGGGCGAAGACGTGGTCGAGCGAGAACTCACGACTGCCGCGCCGCAGGGTCGGGTCGGCACCGACCGACACCCGCGTCGCGTCGACCGAGCTCATCGCCCGGTCCACGGCAGCGACCCCACGCTGGGTCAAGGTGTTGAAATCCCCGCCGACCACGAGACGCGCATGATCCCACCGCATCGTCGCCCGCGCGATCTCCTCGAACTGTCGACGTCGTTTCGGCGGGCTCAAGGTCGGGACCTCCGTGTGCACGCTGCACGCGACGACCGGTGACGAATCGACCGAGACCACGGCACCGAGCATCAATCGTTCCTGGCCCTGCAGGGCGGACTTGTGCGGCAGGGTCGCGACGACGGGTTCGGAGATCGGCCACCTCGAGAGGACGGCGTTTCCGAAGTTGCGACCGGTCTGGCGGTGTGGTCCGAGCGCGCCATACACGTGGTTGACGCCGATCCGCTCGGCGATCAGCTCGGTCCCGTCCTCGTCCATCTCCTGGAGCAGGATCACATCGGCTGAATGCAGCATGTCAACGCTCGCGAGCGCCTCGGCCGCAGCGGCGGCCTCGAGCCCGAACCGGACGTTCCAACTGACCACGTGGACCGTGCCGTTCGACTCGGGTGGGTCACCGGCATGCGTCCCCTGGCGGAGCGGGGGAGGAACCGGTTGCGGATCGCGACGGCGGGTGACCATGGAACGACCATCATGGTGCTCCGCACCCGGCCGTCGGTCATCGATGCCCACCGTGCAACTCGGCAGAACGACTAGGTTCGGCGTCGTTCGAATCGTCCACAGCGTTGGAGATCCGAAACACGTCACGAGGAGGATTCGACGATGACCGCTACCCAGGTGAACCCCAACCACCACGAGCCACCCGACCAACAGCAGGCGAAGCGCTACATCGCGCTCGGGGCGCGCTTCGTCGGCTACCTCGTCTACGTCTACGTGCTCATCGTCGAGGTCTTCCTGTTCTTCGGGTTCATCCTCCTTTTGTTCGGGGCGAACTCGTCTGCCGGCTTCGTCTCGTGGATCTACCGGAACCTCGACCGAGCGATGGATCCCTTCCGCGGGATCTTCACCCCGATCGAGCTCGG
>NZ_JBAVYV010000038.1:0-24712 GCF_049588435.1 Ilumatobacter sp. | reverse complement strand
GTGCCAGGCACCAATGTGCATCTCCGGTGCGTATCAACTGGCGTCTGACCCCAGTTGATACTCAGCCGCCGGGGGCGGTGCGTCCGGCGGCGAGACAGAGATAGGACAGACCGACGAGGGCGACGAGCCCGCCGAGGCGGAACGCGACGGTTTCGATGGTGTCGATGCCGGCCGGTTGGCCGAACAGTTCGACGAGGATCGACAGGGCGGCGACCACGACGAGTGCGTTGGCGGTCCACCGCAGGCTGCGGAGCAGCACCGCTAGGCCCAACGTCTGGGTCGGTCCTGCAAGCCATGTCGCCGATGCGGCTGCCGTCGCCGCGAGCGCGAACAACGAGATGTTCGGTGGGAACGTGAGGAAGGCGAGTGCCTGCAGGCGTTCTTCCCAGGCGGTCGAGAAGCGCGATTCGGACAGCTGCGTAACGCGGTACATCACCTGGAACAGCCAGAGCGTCCATCCCGCGAAGAGGAGGATGCCGACGCGGGTCAGCGCGGCGATCGCGCTGCCGGTCCGTGCGTGGTCAGACCCATTCACACGGGAGACGCTTGATTCCGTTGATGAAGTTCGATTCGAGGTAGGCGGGCTCGCCGCTGATCCGCAGCGAGGGCAGGCTGCGACGGATCTCGTCGAACATGACCGCCATCTCTCGACGAGCGAGGTTCGCACCGAGGCAGAAGTGCGGACCGCCGGCACCGAACCCGATCTGCGCCGGCTGCATCGTCCGCGTGATGTCGAACGCATACGGGTCGTCGAAGACCCGTTCGTCCCGATTGCCCGAGTTGTAGAACATGACGACCTTCTCGCCGGCCGCGATCGGTGTCCCGTTGATCTCGGTGTCCTCGGTGGCCGTCCGTCGGAAATGGATGACCGGCGTCGACCAGCGGACGATCTCCTCCATCGCCGACTTCGCGTGCGTGTCGTACTCGCCGTACAGCAGGTCGCGCTGGTCGGGATGATCGGTCAGCGCCTTCATCCCGTGGCTGATCGCGTTGCGGGTGGTCTCGTTCCCGGCCACGACGAGCAGGATGAAGAACGAGCCGAACTCCTGCGGGGACAACTGCTCGCCGTCGACCTCGGCGGCCATCATCACCGAGGTGATGTCGTCCTGCGGGTTGGCGCGGCGGTCCTCGCCGAGGGCCTGCGCGTAGGTGAACATCTCCAGCGAGTGCGTCATCAGATCCTCGTAGGAGGTGACGAACTCGGGGTCGCCGACGCCGAGGATCGTGTTCGTCCAGCCGAAGATCTTCGAGTAGTCCTCGGCCGGAATGCCCATCATGTCGCAGATGATCTCGAGCGGCAGCGCCGCTGCGACGTGTTCGACGAAGTCGCACCGCTTCTCGGGGAACTGTTCCTGGATCCGTTCGACGATCACCTTCGCCTTCTCGACGACCAGGCCTTCGACGCGGTTGACCTCCTTGGGCGTGAATCCCTTGGACACGATCGAGCGGAGCCGGAAGTGCTTCGGGTCGTCCATGTTGATCATCGAGCCGAAGAACTCGTTCATCTCGACGGGGAGGTCACCGATGTTCGATCCGTGCCCGGAGCAGAAGAGTGCCGGGTTCCGGCTGACGAACCAGATGTCCTCGTGGCGCGTCAACGCCCGGTAGCCCGGTCCCGGCGGGAACGGCGACTCCTCGATGACGCGCTCGTCGAAGTGCGGGAGGCCGGGTGTGTCGCGGAGGGTTCGGAAGACGGCTTCGCGAACGTCGCGGGGACCGGCCCAGAACTCGATGTCGGACAGGTCGATCTCGTTCAGCGCGATGTCGACGTCGATGTTGGTCATGAACCGCCACGATAGGGAGCGCGCGTGGTCGGAGTCCGCATCCGCGGGGCGGCAGACTGTCGTTCATGCTGAAACCCCACGAGATCGAGCGCGTCCTCGCGGTCATGGCCCACCCGGACGACGTCGATTTCGGAGCCGCTGGAACCGTGGCCCAGCTCACCGATGCCGGCGTCGAGGTGACCTATTGCCTCGTGACCGACGGTCAGGCCGGAGGTTTCGATCACTCGATCCCGCGCGACGAGATGGCGACGATCCGTCGCCGGGAGCAGACCGAGGCCGCGGCCACGGTCGGCGTGAGCGACCTGTATTTCCTCGGCCACATGGACGGCAGCGTCGTCGCCGACCTCGATCTGCGCCACGACATCAGCGTCGTCATCCGCACGGTTCGACCCCAGGTCGTGATCACGCAGCTCCCGGTCCGGGATCTGAACTCGACGTACGGATCGCATCCCGACCACATCGCCACCGGTGAAGCGACGATGGCTGCGGTGTACCCGGACGCACGCAATCCCTTCGCGTTCCCGGGCCGTCCCGTCGCGGAACTCGACGACTGGAGCGTCGACGAGGTCTGGATTCCGTTCGGCCTCGAGGGGCAGGGCGTGGTCGACATCACCGAACAACTCGACCGCAAGATCGAGGCGCTGCTGTGTCATCGCAGCCAGCACCGTGATCTCGCCGCCATCGAGGAGCGTGTCCGTACCTGGTGGCAGAGCATCGCGGCCGAGCACGGACTGCCCGCCGGATCGAGTGCCGAAGCATTCCGCGTCGTCGACACGCGCTGATCGATCGGTCGGGCGATTGGGATCACTACCGATCGGTAACTAGCGTGGGTTCCATGACCGAAGCAGTGATCGTCGCAACCGCCCGCAGCCCGATCGGGCGCGCCATGAAGGGGTCGCTCGTCGACCTCCGCCCCGACGACATGTCGGCGCAGATCGTCCGTGCATTGATGGAGAAGGTGCCCGAGGTCCAGGCATCCGACGTCGAGGACCTGATCATGGGCTGTGGCCAGCCCGCCGGAGAGGCCGGATTCAACATCGGCCGGATGGTCGCCGGATTGGCCGGCCTCGACGAGGTCCCGGGTGTCACCGTCAACCGGTACTGCTCGTCGTCGCTGCAGACGATCCGCATGGCGGCCCACGCCATCAAGGCCGGCGAAGGCGACTGCTTCATCTCGGCGGGTGTCGAGGCCGTGAGCCGGTACGGCTCGGGCGCATCCGACACCGCACCGAACCCGATCTTCAAGGGCCCGGGCGAGCGCACCGCGCTCCGCGCTGAGGGTGGACAGCCCGACTGGACCCCGCAGACCGAGGGTCTTCCCGACTTCTACATCGCGATGGGTCAGACAGCCGAGAACGTCCGCGAGGTCGAAGGTGTCACTCGCGAAGAGATGGACGAGTTCGGTGCACGCAGCCAGCAGCGTGCGGTCGCCGCGCAGCAGCGTGGTCACTTCGAGAACGAGATCACCCCGCTCACCCTCCCGGACGGCACCGTGGTGTCGGTCGACGACGGCCCGCGTGACGGAACCACTGCCGAGAAGCTCGCCGGGCTCAAGCCGGTGTTCCGCCCCGACGGTCAGATCACCGCCGGCAACGCCTGCCCGCTGAACGACGGCGCCGCTGCCGTGATGGTGATGAGCGACACGAAGGCGAAGGCGCTGGGCCTCAAGCCGCTCGCGCGCATCGTGTCGTCCGGTGTGACCGGCCTCAACCCCGAGATCATGGGCCTCGGCCCGATCGAGGCGAGCCGCCAGGCGATGGCCCGTGCGGGCATGTCGGCCGACGACATCGATCTCGTCGAGATCAACGAAGCGTTCGCCGCCCAGGTGATCCCGTCGGCGAAGCACCTCGGGTTCAGCCTCGATCAGGTGAACGTGAACGGCGGCGCGATCGCCCTGGGCCACCCGTTCGGCATGACCGGTGCACGCATCATGACGACGCTGATCAACAACCTCCAGAGCGAGGACAAGACGATCGGCCTCGAGACGATGTGCGTCGGTGGCGGTCAGGGCATGGCCATGATCATCGAACGCCTCTGAGGCGCCCGCTTCAGCGCACTCTCCACTTCTTCTCGGCCCCGATCTGTTGCACCATGTGCAACGGATCGGGGTCGAGAACGTTGTGGGCGAGGTGAAAGTCGGTGGATCTGCGGCGCGAGTGCGCGGATCAGAACGCCCATGGGGACGGGCGGGAGCAGTGGATCAGGATCGCGTCCTCGGTCGGGCACGGGACCGCACGAAGCGTGTACTGATCACCGGCGGCGGTGAGTTCGGCCAGTTCGCACCCGTTGCGGCTCGGCCGCGCCGTGTCGATCGGGCGGATCCCGGCGATCTGCAGTCCGGCGTCCTCGGCTTCGGCCTCCCACAGGCTGATCAGGCCGAGCCGGAGCGCAGGATCATCGAGGAGGTCTCCGCCGTCGAGCTTCAGCGTGACGTTGCAGATGCTGACCGGTTCGATCGTGTCGAGATCGACGACGTCGCCACCGAGTTCGCCGTCGAGCATCACGACCACCGGGCCTCCTTCATCGGTCACCCCACCGACGAAGCCATACCTGACCAACGGAAAACCATCCTCGTCCTGGGTCGCATACCGGATGCGATCCCCGTGGCGGAAGCGATGAGTCTCGGTCATCAGCTGGCCCCGGTGAACTCCTCGATCACGGCATCGGAGATCTCGGGCCAGCACCTCAATGCGTCGTCGGCCCATTCATCGAAGCCCCGGTCGGTCAATGCGATCATCCCCAGGCGGTCGTGCCCCGGGTCGACCCACATCATCGTGCCAGCACCCCCGAAGTGCCCGTACGTGTCCGGCGTGTTGCGCGTGCCGGTCCAGTGGGGAGCCTTGTCCCCCTTGATCTCGAACCCCAGTCCCCAGGGGCACGTGTCGAAACGACCCACGCCCGGAACGATACCGCCCAGCGTGGGGAAGTGCGGACGGAGCGCCACCGCGGCGGTCTCAGCCGAGATCAGAGTCGGCTGCGTGGTCTCGCCGATGAAGCGCGCGAGGTCGTCGACGCTCGACCACATCTGATGAGCCGGTGATCCGCGCAGGTCGGTGGCGGCCATGTCGAGCGGGTCGAGCACGCCGATCTGCAGGTACTCGCCGAACGGCATCCCGGCGGCATTCGCCAGGTGGTCGGCGGCGACCTCGATTCCGGCGTTGCCGTAGATGCGGCGCTTCTCGGGTTCGATGATCCGGTCGTCCGCTTCGAACCCGTAACCACCGGCGTGAGCGAGCACGTGGCGCAGCGTGCGACCCGTCCCGTCGTCGGGTCCGACGGGGTCGGCGAGGTCGATGATGCCTTCCTCGACACCGATCAGACAGACCCAGGCTGTGATCGTCTTGCTGATCGACGCCAACCGGAAGAGATGGTCGCCCGGGCCGATTGCATCGACGACCGTGCCCTTGTGGATGGCGGCGGCAGCGACCGTCGGAACCGGCCACTCGGACGTGAGGTCGAGTGCCCGGGTCATGGTCGCCTGCGTCCCGGTCCCGTTCGCCGGATCAGGTGAAGTCGCGGATGAGCTCGGCCACACGGAACGCCAGGTCGACGCTCTGGCGGCCGTTGAGCCGTGGGTCGCAGACGGTCTGGTACCGGTCGTCGAGCTGGCTGTCGCTCAACTCCTCGGCCCCACCGAGACACTCGGTGACGTCGTCGCCGGTGAGTTCGATGTGGATGCCGCCGGGCCAGGTGCCCTCGGCCCGGTGGGCGCGTACGAAGCCGCCGATCTCGGCGACGATGTCGTCGAAGGCACGGGTCTTGCGTCCGCTCTCGGACGTGAACGTGTTGCCGTGCATCGGGTCACACGCCCAGACGACGGGATGCCCCGAATCGGTGACGGCGCGGAGGAGCGGCCGGAGGCCGTCCTCGATCTTGTCCGCACCCATGCGCGTGATGAGGGTGAGTCGTCCGGGGATGCGCGACGGGTTGAGCACTTCGCAGAGTTCGATCAGGTACTCGGCGGTGGTGGTCGGGCCGACCTTGCATCCGATCGGGTTGCCGACGCCGCGCAGGAACTCGACGTGCGCTCCGTCGAGATCACGCGTGCGCTCGCCGATCCACAGCATGTGCGCCGAGCAGTCGTACCACGAGCCGGTCAGCGAGTCCTTCCGGGTGAGCGCTTCTTCGTACCCGAGGATCAAGGCCTCGTGTGACGTGTAGACGTCGACCTCGGAGAGGCTGGCATTCTGCTCGGTCTCGACGCCGCACGCGCGCATGAACGACAGCGCCCGGTCGATCTCGGAGGCGAGTTGTTCGTAGCGCTGGCCGGCGGGACTCGCTGCGACGAATTCCTGCGTCCACGAGTGGACCCGGGACAGGTCGGCGAAGCCCCCCTTGGTGAAGGCCCGCAACAGGTTGAGGGTCGAGGCGGATTGGTTGTAGGCCTGCACGAGCCGCTCGGGGTTCGGCATCCGTGCCGCCTCGGTCGACGTGGGGTCGTTGACGATGTGTCCGCGGAACGACTGGATCTCGAGGTCGCCGATCTTCTCGAAGTCCGACGAACGCGGCTTGGCGAACTGACCGGCCATCCGCCCGATCTTGACGGTCGGAACCCCGACGGAGTACGTCAGGATGATCGCCATCTGGAGGATCACCCGCAGCTTCTCGCGGATGTTGTCGGCGGAGAACTCCTCGAAGCTCTCGGCACAGTCGCCGGCCTGCAGGAGGAACGCGTTGCCGGCGGCGACCTGCCCGAGGTGGCTCTGGAGCGAACGTGCCTCCTCGGCGAAGATCAGTGGCGGCATCGCCGAGACCGTCTTCAGCGACTGCTCGAGCGCCCCGGGGTCGGGCCACCGGGGTTGTTGGCCGACCCGATGCTCTTTCCAGGTTGACGGCGACCACTGCTCACGACTCATGCGGCCACGCTATCGGGGCCGAAAACGACCGAAGCCGCCGGATTGCTCCGACGGCTTCGATTCGAATCGGTTGGGCCGTGAGGCCCTGATCAGACGGCGAGGATCCGCTCGGCGTCGTCTCGGAGTCCGGCGACGGCCCGGCTCACGAGCCGGCGTGCGGCCTCGGCGGTCACACCGAGCTGCTCGCCGACTTCGCGGAAGCTCTTGCGCTCTCCGTCGACGAGGCCGAAACGGGCCTCGACGGCGAAACGGGCCCGGGCGTCGAGGGTGTCGAGCAGTTCGTCGAGCAGGTCGCTCTCGACGAGTGCCATCACGGCATCCTCGGGAGTGGTGTCGCCGTTGGCCATCAGGTCACCGAGCGTGGCATCGCCGTCGTCACCGACGGTCTTGTCGAGGCTGACCGGCGTGGTGAGGCGATGCAGTTCGGCGTTCTGCTGGTCGAGCGTCTCGCCGTCGCCGCTGGCCTGGCGCAGCGCAGCACGGAGGCTGGCGGAACGATCACCCGGGATGCGGATGAGGCTGGCCTTCTGGTCGAGCGCACGGCCGATGGCCTGGCGGATCCAGAAGGTGGCGTAGGTGGAGAACTTGAACCCGCGGCGCCAGTCGAACTTGTCGACGGCGTGCTCGAGGCCGAGGTTGCCCTCCTGGATGAGGTCGAGCAGGTCCATGCCCTGGGGGAGGGGGTAGCGACGTGCGATCGAGACGACCAGTCGGAGGTTGGAGCGGATGAACCGGTCCTTCGCCTTGGCTGCTTCGCGGACCTGGCGCTTGAGGGCGACGCCGCGCTTGCCGTTGTCGAGCTGCTCTTGTGCTTCGCGGCCCGTCTCGATGACACGGGAGAGCTCGCGCTCGTCTTCCGCGGTGAGGAGCGGAACCTTTCCGATATCGTTCAAGTAGAGGCCAATGGAGTCATTCATGATGCTTCGTACAACCATTCGTTGTGTTGGGGATTCCGGTTTCGGTTGTGCCGTGTGACACACGGCCGGCGAGCGGCAGGATCGTGGACTCGCCGCGGGTGAGCGGCATGAAGTGAGCGATCCGAGCGACGCGCGCTGATGGACGTGGATTACCCGAGGGAAATCCGTGTGAAACCGATAAGGGGGTGATTTGGGGGACAGTTGACAGTAACAGACGTGTCAAGCCCCCCACCGGACGGTTTCCTGTCGGTGTGAAACCGCTCGTCGACGTCGTTGTCTCGTAGGGTTGGCCCTCGTGTCCCGAGCCGAGACTCCGCAGCTCCACGACGGTGCGCCCACCCGGGTCGGATTGTTCGGAGGGACCTTCGATCCGCCGCACGTCGGGCACCTCGTCACCGCGATCAACGTCCACCACGCTCTCGATCTCGACCTGGTGATCCTGATGGTCGCCAACGTTCCGTGGCAGAAGGACGGGAGTCGGGACATCACCCCGGCGGAGGATCGGCTCGCGATGGTGTCGGCGGCCGTCGCCGCCGTGCCCGGGCTGGTGCCGGGGCGCCAAGAGATCGACCTGGGTGGAAACAGCTACACCGCTGACACGCTGCGGGTCGTGTCACAGGAGTTTCCGGGTGCCGAGCTGTTCACGATCGTGGGCGACGACGCTGCAGCCGGCCTCCACACGTGGGAACGCAGTGCCGAAGTGATCGAGCGGTCCCGGCTCGTGGTGGTGGACCGGCCCGGAACCCCGGTGGGTCTCGACGAGACGGTCGACTGGATTCGCGTCGAGGTGCCCCGACTCGAGGTGTCGAGTACCGATCTCCGGTCGCGGTTCTCCGACGGGCGGCCGCTCGATTACCTGCTCACCGATGCCGTTCTCGAGGTCATCGACGATCGGGGTCTGTATCTGGCCCGCGAACAGAGTGCTTCATGACCGCGAGCGCCGACCGCCGGCGTCGGTTCACGATCGTCGGGGCCGGACTCGCTGCTGTCGGCGTCGTGGCGTTGATCGTCATCTCGGTCGTCGCGGTCACGACCTTGCGGGGGTCGCGCGAGGGACGTGCTCCCGAGGTGGAAACCCGCGAGGTCGTGATGTTCCCGAACACTCCGAACGCCGTGATCGGTGTGGTCGACGATCTGGACCGGCTGACGTCGATCGCCGTGCTCACACTGGAGCCGTCGGGCGTCGGGGGCAGCATCGTGGTCGTGCCGGTCAATGTCGACCAGACCAACGGGTTCGGTCCGGAGCGGCTCCCGGTGAGCCGCCAGCCCTACACGCCGGGTGACCCCGACCAAGCTGCCGAACTCGTCTCCGAACTCGAGCCGCTCCTCACCCTGACGCTCGAACAGGTGACGGTGGCAGGACCGGACGAGTTGTCCGCTCTCCTCGAGCCGCTCGCCCCGTTCGACGTCGAACTCTCCGACACGGTCGTCGATTCCGACTCGTCGGGTTCGGGGACCGTCGTACGCAGCGGCGAGGCGACGCTTGATACCGTCGACATGGTCGACTCCCTCACCGCCATCGATGGATCGGGTGATTCGTACGACCACCACGCGTCCGATGTCGAGCTGTGGGAGGCGATTGCGGCGTCGGCCGGCTCCGACGTGGAGGCTCCGATGGACGACGACGACCGGCCGATCCCGCCCGAGACGTTCGACGAGCTCTGGAAGCGATTGTTCGCCGGCGACGTCGGTGTTCGCCCGCTCGACATCGACGAGTCGAACGCTCGGGCGGCGGACAACGAGACGGATGCCGACTTCGTGCTCGTGGACCGTCCGGACGCGCTGCTCATCTTCGGTGGCGTCTCACCCGGCCTTGTCTCGACGCCGAACGATGCGCTCACGCTGTCGCTCAAAGTCGGATTCGACGACGACGAGGTGTCGGAGCTCGGCGATGCCGTCGACGGAACACCGATCACCAAGGTGTCGATGACCCGGCGGTTCATCAACGAGCTGCTGTTCGCCCGGGCCAACGTCGTCGGTGTGGACTTGGCGACGGACCCCGACGGAGTCCCGGCCCAGACTCAGCTGTTGGTTGCGGACGAGTCGATGGAGGATGTCGTCCGGGCACTGAGTGCGCGATTCTTCGGCGATGCCGAGGTACTCGTGTCCGAATGGCTCATCGACGGTATCGACGTCGTCGTGGTACTCGGAACGGACTTCCTGGAGCAGCGTGACGAGTTCTTGACGATCGAGCGGGAGCAGGCAGCGGAGGCCGAGGCCGAGAGCCAAGAGGCGGACTTCGACCTGTCCGAAACCCCGAACGATGCCGAATCGGACGAGGGAGACACCGTCGACTCGCCGGTTCCTGACACATCCAGCGATACCGTCGTCGACGATGGCTGAAATCGAGACGACGAGCGTCGAGGGCGCGGACCTGCCCGACGACGGGCGAGAGTTGGCGTTGCACGCCGCTCGGACCGCCGACGACAAAAAGGGTGAGGACATCCTCATCCTCGACGTGGGAGACGTGTTGGCCATCGCCGGATGGTTCGTCGTCGTCAGCGCCTCGAACAGCCGGCTGGTCGAATCGGTCGCGGATGACATCGAGGCAGCGGCCAAAGCTGACCTGGGTCGGTCCCCCGTGCGCACCGAGGGTCATCGCGAGAAGCAGTGGATCCTGATCGACTACGGCGACGTGATCGTCCACGTGTTCCACCAGGAAATGCGCGAGTTCTACGAGATCGAGCGGCTCTACGGAGATGTTCCTCGTTTGAAGTGGAACTGACGGCGATATCATCCGTCGTCGCACAAAATGGGGCTATAGCTCAGTTGGTAGAGCGCTTCCATGGCATGGAAGAGGTCAGGAGTTCGATTCTCCTTAGCTCCACGAAGAAGGCCCAGGTCATACGACCTGGGCTTCTTTCGTTTTCGGTTCACGTGCCACCGGGGTGGGCTTCGGCATTCCGGTCGCGACGGTGGATTCGCCGTTCGGCGACGTGAGCCGCATCAGGAGGTGAGATCGCCGACGAACTGTTCGAGTTGGGCGATCGAGAAGCGGACGCTGCAGCGGAGTGCGTGTTCTGGAGCCCCTGACCGAGCGCATCGGTGCTGATCTGGAGCGGGTCGAGGCCGCTTGGGACACCGCTGAGATGCGTGCTTCGCGATCGTGGCGTTGCCCTTGGGACGGTGGGCGAGCGTACGGGACGATGATCAGGTGTCGGCAGCGACTGTGAGCCGCTCGACTGGTTGACCGGTGACTTCGGCAATGAGCTCGAAGTCCTTGTCGAGATGCAAGACGGTGAGCCCGGCAGCTTCAGCGGTTGCAGCGATGAGGACGTCGGGGATCGACGGGGCGAGGTGTTGTCCAAGGTCTGCGAGTGCGAGTTGGATTGCGACAGCGCGGTCCTCGATCCTCACGGTGAGGTACTCGACGGGCATTGATGCAAGTGGCGGCCTGGTTGCGCTCTGTCGTAGCTCGTTCGCCGACCGCGCAGAGAAGCCGATCTCGAGCCGGGTGAGTGTGCTGATACGGACGCGCCCGCGCTCAATTCGGGTGGCCCAGGTGGCAGCTTCTGGGCTGGCGGCGAGCCGTACCAGCGCGGACTTGTCGATCAGCCAGGTTGTCACCGCCAGGCAGCGTCCATGACCGTGTCATCGCCGAGGTCGGCGAACGTGTCAGCGAACGCGGCAAGATCGTCCGCGGTGACGTCGAGGAGCGCTTCGCTTCGCTCGCGTGCAAGAGTCCGTCGCAGGTACTCAGTTCGAGACAGGCCGGCACTGTGCGCCTTGGCGTCGATCGCGGCCAACACGTCGTCGGGTACATCACGGATCAGAATGTCGCTCATCGCTCACTCCTTCAATCGTTGGTATCGCATGATATCACTCCCAGCCCGACTGCAGCCGGACGCCACCGGCGACGAGCGCGTTCTTGAGCGCACTCCCGACCTTTGTTCGCACGCCCCTCGAAGTCGTGTTCACGTTCGGCGACATCGGATCTCTCGACGACGACGGCTTCCTGTATCTCTCGGACCGCAAGATCGACATGATCATCTCCGGTGGCGTCAACAATTGCCCGGCCGAGATCGAGGCCGTCCGCCTCTCGGGGGAGCCCGTCGGCGCCGTTCTCCGATGTCTCGCACGTCGACATCGCGAACGTGTAGGTCGTGCCGTCGCTCAACGCCAGCGTGGCCGACCTGGACCCAGGGGACGGTGCTTCGTCCTCGCCGGCACCCGTGGTGTCGGCCGGTGTCGCTCCGGGGTCGGAATCGGTCGGGGCTTCCTCGACCTGAGGTGCGGCGGTGGTGTCGGACGCGTCATCGGATCCACCGCAGGCGGTCAGGGCACCGAGGGCCGCGACCGCACCGATGGCGAGCGAGAGCCCCCGGGATACGCGAGGAGAGCGGTGGGTGACGGTGTGGGCGGTGAGGCCCGTCCGGCCACGCGCCCCGACAGTTCAGCTGCTCGTGCCGGCCGGTGGAGGAGAGACGAGTTCCCGGAAGTAGTACAGGGCACTTTCGCCCGTGTCCGGCTCGATCGATGAGTAACCGTGGCGTTCGTAGAATCTGCGTGCGTCGACGTCGCCCTCGTCGATGTTGATCTCGATCGCGTCGATACGGCTCACTGCGGAGTGCTCGTGGAGCAGCTGGAGGATGGCGGACCCGATACCTCGGTTGCGTCGTTCGGGGACGACGTACAGTTCGTCGAGCAGGCCGACGTTTCCCTCGTACCAGACGTTGGGGCGCACGGAAACGAGAGCGACGGCGAGTGCCGGCTCGCCGACGAGGATCGCGAACATCGACGGTCCGCTGAGCAGACGGACAAGTCGTTCGCCGAGCACCGCTGCGCCCGGAGAGGGCGTGTCGAACTCCGTGTTGAAGTCGTGGAGCAGCCGGCCGATCGCTGCCGCGTCATCCGCCGTTGCGATCCTCGGCGGCGGACTGTCCACGCCGGCGATGGTATGCGCGGAGCCAGCATCTCGGCGGCGAAGAACTGGGTCAGCTACCTGCCCGACAGCGGCGATCTGCTGTCAGCGATTCCCGACGAAGTCCTCGGGCCGAAACAGGTGTCTGAACGTCCAGCGTCGACTCGCGCCCGACGATTGGGAGGATCGGTCTGGATCGGGTTGTTGCCGGGCGTCTGGATCTGCGGGCAGCGGCTGGTCAATCGGCGATCGGCCAGTTCAGCTCGGTCCGCATGTCGTCGGGATCGGCATCTGGCGTCGGTTCGGTGAGGTAGACCTCCCAGAACTCCGCGGCGGCAGACAATCCCTGGTCATCGATCCAATCCCGGAGGCGTTGCCACGATGTGGCGAGGTTGTCGTAGTTGCCGACGTGGACGGTTCGAGCGACGCGACCGCCTCGCAGTCGACCCACCGTCACATCACCCTCGGGCGTGGGCTGGGGGTCGGTCTCGAAGCCGAGCTCGACATCGGCGGTCTCGCCGGGCTCGCCCCGGTACAGCGCGAACGCCGGCCCCGTGATCGTCAGCTTCTGGCGTTCGATGACCCCGGCGAGCAAGCCGAACGAGCGGTCGAAGAACTCTCGGATCTCCGACATTGAGACGACGGCGCGCACCGACGCGGTCACGCGTGGCTCGACCTCGACGATCTCGGGTGATTGATTGTCGGTCGTGTGATTCGTCATGTCGAACTTCTACCGGATCGGGACGACGCACGAACGACGCGTCGGTCATTCGAGCGGCTGGGCTGGTCAGGTCGTGCTCGCAGCCCAACCCGACACGGCTACGACCTCGAGCACCAGGACTCGGGCGAACGGCTGGTCCCGGTACTGCGAATAGCGCTCGGCCAGCCGATCGGACAGGGCTGAGGCTCGATCGGCTGCGTCGGGCTGCCAGCGAAGTTCTGCGCGCACCCACCACAGCTGGGACCAGTCGTTCGGGTCCCACCGCTCGACGAGCATCGTGGCAGATGGATCGGCTTCGAGGTTCCGCTCCCGCTGCAGTCGCTTGGAGGCCTTGGGCTTGACGAGATCGATCGGCACTCCCACGTGTCCGTCCTCGACAGCGAAGCACACGGGGACGGCATCGATCCCCCTGTCGGCGTGCGTCGTGCACAGGATCGCGTGGTCGTGCTCGGCGAGGCGTCTCCGCGCGTCATCCTCTGCCAGCCTCATGGGCGGAACCTACCTCGACGGTTCGGGGCTGAGCCGCGCCTGTCCCCGGTCGACCCGCAGGACCTACTCTTCGTGCGTGGCCGACCAACAGTTCGTCAACGAACGTGTACCCGACGTCGAGGAAGCCTTCGTCTCGTGAACCTTGCCGTCTGGGTCGAACGACACGGTCGGAGGCGGCCCGGAGCGCCGGCATTGGCCGGAGGCGAACGAATCCACGCCGACTGGGCGACGTTCGCCGCTCGAACGGCAGCGGCAGCCACCGGCCTGCGCGACGAGTTCGGACTGTCGCCCGGCGACCGCGTTGCAATCTTCATGGCGAACCGACCGGAGTATCTCGAGGTTCTCTTCGCCATCTGGCATGCCGGCCTCGTCGCAGTGCCGGTCAACGCTCGCCTCCACCGTGACGAGGTCGCCTACATCCTCGACGACAGCGGGACCAGCGTCGTCGTGACCGATGACGACCATGTCGACGACATCGAAGCGCTGGTCGACACGGTGGCGTCGCTGCAGGCGCTGGTCGTTGCGCCCGGCGAGCGATGGAACCAACTCACGGCATCGGCGCCGGCGGTGCTCACCGACCGGCGACCAGATGATGCGGCGTGGTTGTTCTACACCAGCGGGACCACCGGTCGGCCCAAGGGTGCGACGCTCACGCATCGCAATCTGCTGATGATGTCGCTGAGCCACCTTGCCGACATCGACTCGGTGATGCCCGGCCACAGCGTGCTGCACGCCGCGCCGCTGTCGCACGGTTCGGGGATGTACGCGCTCGTCCACGTCGCCCGCGGTGCCGTGAACGTCGTGCCGCAATCCGGCAGCCTCGACGGCGACGAGCTTCTGTCCCTCCTCGAGCGCTGGCCCGGCATGTCGTTCTTCGCCGCGCCGATCATGGTGAAGCGCCTGGCCGGCGATCCCGCGCTGGCGGGCGCCGACCTCTCCGACCTGAAGAGCATCATCTACGGCGGAGCCCCGATGTATCTGGCTGATCTGGAGGATGCCCTGGCCGTGTTCGGAGACCGCCTCGCCCAGATCTACGGCCAGGGTGAAACGCCGATGACGATCTCCGCGCTGTCCAAGGCCGACCACGCCGATCGCGCCGATCCACGGTGGGTCGATCGCGTGCAGAGCGTCGGGTTCCCGCGAACCGATGTCGAGGTCCGAGTGGTCGACAACGACGATTGCACCCTTCCCGCGGGCGAGATCGGTGAGGTGGTCGTACGCGGCGATGTCGTCATGGCCGGGTACTGGAACCAGCCCGATGCCACGGCGGAGGCGATGCGCGGTGGCTGGCTGCACACCGGCGACGTCGGCAGCTTCGACGAGAACGGGTTCCTTACCCTGCGCGATCGCTCCAAGGATCTGATCATCAGCGGCGGAATGAACATCTATCCGCGCGAGGTCGAAGAGACGTTGCTCCGTCATCCCGATGTTCGCGCGGTCTCGGTCGTCGGCCGGCCCGACTCCGAGTGGGGTGAGGCGGTCGTCGCCTTCGTGGTCGCCGAGGACGGCACCAGTCCTCCATCGGCCGACGACCTCGATCGGATGTGTCTCGACCACATCGCGAGGTTCAAGCGACCGAAGGACTACCGCTTCGTCGAGGACCTGCCGACCAACAACTACGGCAAGGTCCTCAAGCGGGAACTGCGGGATCGACTCCAGGCTGAGGCTGACGGCTGACCGACGTCGATCTGAGGTCAGCGTCGGAGGATCCCCGCCTGAACGGCGATGGCCGTGGCCTCGAGTTTGGAATGCGCGCCGAGCTTGTTGAGCACGTGTTGCATGTGGTTGCGCACCGTGTTGACGCTCAGATACAGCTCCGCGGCGATCTCCTTGTTGGTGCGTCCGAGGGATGCACTGCGCAGGACGTCCAGCTCGCGTTCGGTGAGATCCGAGCCGACGGCGCCATCGTCGCGGCGGACCAGCGATCGCATCATGTCGGGCGACACCGGGGTCTCGTCGGAAGCGACTGCCAACACCGCAGACAGGATCTCCGACGCGCCGTTCCGCTTGGTGACGAATCCATCGCATCCGGCATCGAAGGCCTCGCTCAGGATGACCGGATCCGTGTACGACGTCAGCATCAGAACGCGACACGTCGTACAGGCGGTTTTGATCGACGACACTGCGGACACGCCGTCGGAGTCGGGCAGGTCGTAGTCGAGGATGACCACGTCGGGCTGCAGGGCGCCGACCCGGGCAACCGCATCCGCCACGGTGCCGACCGATTCGATCACGGCGACCTCGTCACTCGCAGACAATGCCGCCGTCAGGAGTTCCGCGAGCACACGGTGGTCGTCGACGATCACCACCCGGACCTCCGGCGTCGGACCGGGGTCTTGCTGTTCTGGCACGGCTCTCCCGCCTCATTGGTCGGTTGTGGATGTGGCAGAGTTC
This sequence comes from Ilumatobacter sp., assembly GCF_049588435.1. Taxonomy (GTDB): domain Bacteria; phylum Actinomycetota; class Acidimicrobiia; order Acidimicrobiales; family Ilumatobacteraceae; genus Ilumatobacter_A. Next base: position 8,690 of record NZ_JBAVYV010000038.1, on the reverse strand, counting down.
GGAGTAGGGGTCAGCAACTGAGGGGTGACCACATGACCACGGACTCGGCACGATCGTCGCACACCTGTCGCGTCGCGTTCGGCCCGGACTCCATTGAGACCGGGACCGCACGCTCGCCTCGTCTGGTTCGGCACGATCTCGCCGGTGCCCTGAACGTCATCGGGCTGGCCGCCGAGGTCGGTCGGAGCGGTGTCATCGACCCGCTCGACGCGCTGCAGCAGATCGCCGGTCTGGTCGAGGAAGCGAGCGAGCACCTCGATGCGCTGCCTCCGTCGACCGGCGCCACGCCATCACCGGAGCCGACCGGTTTCGGACTGGCGAACGTCGACCAGGCCACGGCGCAGGCCAGCATCCTCGAAGGCGTGGTTCGACACGTCCCGCTGGCCGAGTCGCTCGACGCGATCGTCGCGGCCATCGAGAACCAGCTTCCTCACGCCGCTTGTTCGGTGCTGCTCCTCCGTCACGGGCGAACCCTCCACCACGGGGCGGCGGCCAAGCTTCCCGCCGCGTATTGCGATGGGATCGACGGGGTTCAGATCGGGCTCGGCCAAGGCTCGTGCGGCACGGCCGCGTTCACCGGACGACCCGTCATCGCCAGTGACGTCACGACCGACGAGAACTGGGTCCAGTTCCGCGATCTCGCCAGCGCGCACGGGGTCCGGTCGTGCTGGTCGACGCCGATCGTTGCCGAGCGCGGGGAGGTGCTCGGCACGTTCGCCGTCTACACGGCAGGGGTGTGGTTCCCCGACGAGACGGCCGTGCAACTCGTCGAACGGTTCACCTACCTCGCCGCCATCGCCATCGAACACCACCGTCTGTTCGGGGCGGACGCATCCAACAAGGCCAAGACCGACTTCCTGACGCTGGTGAGCCACGAGCTCCGGACGCCGTTGAACGCCATCCTCGGGTTCGCCCAGGTCATGCAGATGGTCGAGCTCGATCCCGACCAGCGGGCGGACAGCGTCGATCAGATCGTGCGCGCGGGGCAGCATCTTCGTGACCTGATCGACGACCTGCTGGACCTTTCCCGGATCGAAGCCGGTCAGCTCTCGGTCGTTGCCGAGGATCTCGAATCCGGCGCGGTCATCGGCGAGGTACTCGATCTCGTGCGGCCACTGGCGACGGAGCGAGACATCGAACTGATCGTGCCGCCGACGGTCGACGCGCATCGGGTTCACGCCGATCAGCGATGTGTCCGCCAGGTGCTGATCAACCTGATCGCCAATGCCGTCAAGTACACGCCGGTGGGCGGCCGGGTCCGCGTCGAGGTCGCGGCCACCATCGAGAAGATGGTGCGGATCAGCATCACCGACTCAGGTCCGGGCATCTCGTCCGAATCGATGGCGGAGCTGTTCCAACCCTTCCACCGCCTCGACCACGACCAGACGACCGAACCGAAGGGAACCGGGCTGGGGCTTGCACTGAGCGCTCGGCTGATGGACGAGATGGGCGGCCGGATCGGGGTCGACAGTACGCCCGGGACGGGGAGCTGCTTCTGGGTCGAGCTCCCGCGGAATCGACCCACACCTGGCGATCCGTCATCGTCGACGATGCGATCGGACCGCTTGTCACGAAATGGTGCGAACCCGACCGCGCTCTACGCGTGATCGGCCGGGTCCTGCTCGGTCCGGCGGGTCGCAACCAGCTCACCCAGCCGGTCGACCCGATCGAGCAACGCCGCCAGATCGACTGGCTTCGACACGAACCCGTCGAAGCCGCTGTCGGTCGTGTCGCGCAGAACATCGGGTGAGCCGGCGCCGCTGACCGCGAGCAGCCCGACGTCGGCTGTGGCCGGGGTGGCACGAAGCGTCCGGGCAAACGAACAGCCGTCGTGGCCTCCATCGAGGTGTTGGCCGAGCGCGCTTCCGAAGGCCAAGTCGGACAGGACCACATCGGGGGTCTCGTCGCGTGCGCATCCGATGGCTTCGCCGACCGACGAGGCCGTCGTCACGTCGTGGCCGGCCGAGACGAACGCGAGGCGCATGAAGGTGACCGTGGCCGGGTCGTCGTCGACGATCAGGATTTTCATGGCGGGCAACACCCTTGCGAAACGGGCCGGACCCGCCGGATCGTAGCCATCGGGGGACACCTCGGGAATGACGCGAATGCACCGTCGGGCATGACGCGTCGGCTCCTGGTGTGCCCATCGACACATCGGTACCTTTCGGTTCGTCAACGAGTCGTCCGGACACGACGACTCACGAACGAAGGGGAATTCTGTGGGAAGAGTCGAAGGAAAAGTTGCATTGATCACCGGGGGAGCGAGGGGACTCGGTGAAGCGACCGGCCGAACCATGGCCACGGAGGGCGCCACCGTGATCCTCACCGACGTGCTCGACGCCGAAGGCGATGCACTCGCGGCATCGATCAACGAGGACGGCGGAATCGCCGAGTACATCCACCAGGACGTCACCGACGAGGCGGCGTGGGACGAGATCACGTCCGGCATCATCGACCGACACGGACGCCTCGACGTGGTCGTCAACAACGCCGGCGTGGTGTTGGACGCGAACGTCGAAGACACGACGCTCGAAGGGTTTCGCCACGTCAACGCGATCAACAACGAAGCGGTGTTCCTCGGGACGCGGGCAGCGATCAAGGTGATGAAAGCGCAGGACCCAAAGGGTGGGTCGATCGTGAACATCTCGTCGGTCGCCGGCCTCGTCGGCATCGAGAATCTCGCGGCCTACAACGCGTCGAAGGGTGCGGTTCGACTATTCAGCAAGTCGGCTGCGCTGCACGTCGCCAAGTCGGGATACAACATCCGGGTGAACTCGGTGCACCCGAGCTACACGTGGACCCCGATGGTGCAGCTCCTCGGAGACAACACCGGTGATCGCGACGCGTTTTTCGATGCGCTCGGGGAAGCCCACCCCCTCGGTCGACCCGGCGTCCCGATGGACATCGCCTGGGGTGTGCTCTACCTCGCCTCCGACGAGTCGACGTGGGTCACCGGTTCCGAGCTCGTGATCGACGGCGGCTTGACCGCCCAATGACCTTGACCGCACGATGACGTTCACGACCAGATGACGACGACCAATCAAACCGGAGGAACACTCTCATGAAACTCGCTCTCTACCTGCCCAACTTCCGCGACGAGGTCTCCGTCGCCGAGCTCGAAGATCTCACCCAACTCGCCGAGGATCTCGACTTCGACTCGGTGTGGACGCTCGACCGCATCGTCGTCCCCGAAGCATCGGACCGCGAAGAACTCGTGCACTCGTTCGGCATGATGGAGGGATTCCCGAAGCAACTCCCGGTGTCCGCCCGGGGCCAGTGGCTGCAGGGCTATCCGCTCATCCCGTGGCTGGCTGCCAAGACATCCAAGGTGCGCATCGGGATGAGCATCACCGACACGCCCTACCGTTCTCCCGGTGTGCTGGCGACGGAACTCGCGACGATCGATCACCTCTCGAACGGCCGACTCAACGTGGGCGTCGGGGCGGGCTGGATGCCCGAGGAGTTCGCGGCCGCGAGTGCGTCGCACATCTTCCCCAAGCGGCACAAGCACGTGCGCGAGACCATCGAGATCATGCAGGGCATCTGGACGAACGAACTGTTCGAATACCACGGTGAGTTCGCCGACTTCGACCCCTGTGGCTTCGGAGCCAAACCTGTTCAGGATCCGCACCCACCGATCTTCATGAGCGGACTCAAGGATCCGAAGCGGTCGGCGAACCGCATCGCGAAATACAACCTGGCCGGATGGATCGGGATCCAGGATCGGCCCGAGGAACTGGCCGAATGGCGCGGAGCCATGGCTCGCGAGCTCGACGAGCTCGAGGGCCCGCATTCCGTGGACGATCTGGAGATCTGCAGCATGTGCTGGTTCGTGATCACGGAGGAGAAGAGCGATCAGTCCAACCTCGGCAAGGGCAGCAATCTCTTGATCGGTACAGCGCAACAGATCGCGGACAACCTCAAGGCCATGAAGGAGGCCGGATTGACGATGCCGCTGATCTGGCCGCCGTTCAGCGACGTCCCGGTGTCGAAGACACTGGACGATCTCAAGCAGCTGAAGGAAGAGATCATGCCGCAGGTCGACGCCATGTGACTCAACGCCGTGGTGGCGGCAGCGCTCGTCGCTTGACGAATCGATCTTCCTCTGTTAGTTTCCGTATGGGTTAATTAAGCACTACGGAAACTATGGAGGTGAGCGATGCCAGCAGCAGCGGCCGCAGTACGCGATGACGAGCGACTCGACGAGACGTTCGCCGCCCTCGCGAACTCGACCCGGCGTGCGATCCTCGCCCGACTCGCCGAGGGCGAGGCGAGCGTGAACGATCTGGCCGCGCCGTTCGACCTGACGCTTCCGGCGGTCTCCAAGCACATCAAGGTGCTCGAGCACGCCGGGCTCATCACCCGCGGTCGCCGGGCGCAGTTCAGGCCGTGCACCATCGACGCCACGCGGCTCGCGGAGGTCTCCGACTGGACCGACCAGTACCGCCACATCTGGGACGACCGATTCGATCGCATGGACGACTACGTCCGCGAACTCGAGAGAACCCAACCACCAGGAGATGCCCCACATGACTGACACCAAAGACGTACGGATCGAACGCACCTTCGATGCACCGATCGACGTGATCTGGGCGATGTGGACCGACTCGGAGCACTTCGCGCAGTGGTACGGCCCGATGGGCGCGACGATTCCGACGGCGGAGATGGACGTCCGGGTCGGAGGGCGTCGTCACATCGCCATGGAGATGGCGACCCCGGACGGGAAGATGCAGATGTACTTCGTCGGCGAGTACCTCGAGGTCGATCCCACGACCCGCCTCGTCTACACCGAGGCCATGGCCGATGCGGACGGCAACGCGATGACTCCGGAGCAGATGGGGATGCCCGCCGGAACACCCATGGAGACCTCGGTCGTCGTCGAACTCGTCGACCTGACCGGTCGCACCCAGATGACCATGACCCACCGTGGGGTTCCCGCCGACTCTCCCGGCGGACAGGGGTGGACGATGGCGATCGGCAAGATGGAAACGCGCGTCGCCGAACTCGCCGGCTGACAAGGCAGGTGCCCGGAGGGTTCCACCGGCAGGACGAAATGCCGCGACGGCAGCGACACTGACTCCATGAGTGACCTGTGGGACGAGACCGACGATGGCGATGTCTCACCGATCTGCCCGGCGTGCGGAGTGAGCGCGTTGCCGCCCGAGGCGCCGGGCGAGCCATCGATGTGCGAGAACCCCAACTGCTCCGCATTCGGCGAGTTGATGGACCGATGACCGTCGACGCGGTCGTGGGCGTCACGTACATCGTCGACCCGGCCGATCCGCGTCTCGACGACTACCGCGAGCTGAACAGCATCGCGGTGCGTGCCGAGATGGAACGCGACGAATACTTCCTGGGTGAGGGGTATGTCCCGATCGACCGGATGCTCGACTCGGGGCATCGCATGCGGTCGGTTCTGCTCCACCCGAAACGGCTCAAGCGGTTCGTTTCCACGATGTCCCGCCCGGAGATGGCCGGGGTGCCGGTCTACGTCGCCGAGCAAACGGTCCTGGCCGACGTCGTCGGCTTCAACATGGACCGATGTTGCCTCGCGTCGGCGTTCCGTGCTCCGATGCCCACCGTTGCCGAGTTGGCCGGAACCTGTCGGCGTCTCGTCGTACTCGAAGCGCTCAACGACGATCAGAACGTCGGAGCGATCGCTCGCGCATCGCGTGCGTTCGGCATCGACGGCATGATCATCAGCCCCACCTGCAACGATCCGTATCAGCGGCGCACGGTGAGGGTGAGCATGGGCGAGATCCTGCACGTCCCGGTGGCCCGAGCCGACGCTGAGGATTGGCCGAACGCGCTGCGCACCATCGGCGAGGCGGGCTTCGAGACGTGGGCTCTCACGCCCGATGCCGACGCGATCGACCTCTGGGAGATGGACGTTCCCGATCGGGTCGCCGTCGTCCTCGGTGCCGAAGGACATGGCCTGGAGGCCGAGACGATGGACGCATCGACCCATCGGGTTCGGATCGCCATCTCGCCCGACGTCGACTCGCTCAACGTCGGCCACGCCGCTGCCGTCACGTTCGCGGTGATCGGCCGCCCGGCGAGGGTTCGATGACGCGTGCCGATCGGGGCCGGATCGCGTCGTGTTCAGGTCGTCGGGCCCTGGGTTGCGTCGGGCGTCCGTGCGACGCTGGATCGAGCCTCCATCCCATCGAACAGAGCATCGGCCGCGGCGAGTTCGTCCCGTTCCCGTAGGCGATCGGCGACCGCGAGCTCGGTGTCGGCGCCCAACTCGTCACCGCCGAGGCGGAGCAATCGGGAGAAGAGGTCGTGCACCCCGGGTTGCGACCAATCGAGCCGCGCCGATTCCCTCGCCGCCTCGAGCGCAGCGTCACGGTCATGTCGCTCCAGGACCAGCCCCAACCACAGGTGGAGCTCTCCACTCCACGGTGCCAAGCGAACGGAGCGTTCGAGAAGCTCGCGGGCCACGGCCGACTCGTCGTCGGTGTGATCGGGAATCGGGTGTTCGGCGCTGTGAGCCGAGAGGCCACGCACGGCGTCGTTGGCGAATGTCTCGGCAGCCCGAACGTCGTAGCCGCCGTTCCTTCCGCCATGTTGCAGGTATCGCATGATGCGGAAGAACTGTGGACGCCCGGCCCCGGCCGATCCGGGCGGCGCGAGCGGCAGCCTGGTCGACGTTGCCGCCAGAGCGTCGCGAAGCTCGTCCATCGCCAGCGTCGGGAAGGCCTGCATCAGTGAGGCGATCGCGCCGGTGATCATCGCTGCGGTGATGGATGTGCCCGTCTCGGTGTGCACCGGACCGTCTGCAGGTAGTCGTGACGAACCCTGCGGCCCGGTGGTGGCTGCCACGACGAGCCCACGGCTCTCGGCGGCCGGGCAGGTGATCGACTTGCTGGTCTCGGCCTGGTTCCCGGCCGACACCACGACGATCCAGCCGTCGTCCACCGCTCGACGCAACGACATGCATGCTCGACAGGGTGCGGCCTCGGTACAGAATCTGGCGGTTCGTCGAATCTCGAGGCTGACGTTGACCAGCCGGACCCGGTCATCGGCACGGATCGAATCCATGCCGGCTTCGATCGCTCCACGGAAGACGAGGCCGTGGTGGTCGAACGGGCAGGCGGTCACGAGCCGACATCCCGGTGCCGACCGCATGATTCCGTCCGCCATCCAGTCGCCGTGCGTCGGGCCTGTCCGACCGACCTGAACCGTCGATCGTCGCTCGACGTACGGTTCGAGTGCCGGCAACGTGATCTCGTCGTCGAGCAGTCCGACGAACTGACGTGCGCCGGTCAGGCCGCATTCGTGCAGTCCCGCCCGACCGTTGAGCAGGTGCAATGCCCGCTGGTCGACGACGCGACGACCGTCGCTCGACTCAGAAGGCAAGGATCTTCGCCAGGACGTCCGCGTCCGGCTGATTCAACGCCTCGTCGGGAGACGTGCGCGCGACCAGCTCGACGACCTTCGCCGGTTCGTCGTTCACGCTCGCGCCGTCACCGGCGATTCCCATCGCCTGGAGGAACTCGATGAATCTGGCCTGCAGCGCCGCGGGGACCCGTCGGCGATCGGCCGCCGTGAGGTCGAGTGACTTCCACGCTGCGAGGCTGGCCTGGCGCAGAAACTGGCGCGCATCGTCCATGTGCTCTGCGACTGCGGCCTCCTCCGCCTTGCCCATCCAGTCGAAGATCGATGCGACGTATTCGAGGTCGTCGCGCTCGGGCAGCAGCTCCAGACGGAACAGCATGTAGTCGAACTCGCGGACCAGCGGGAAGCCGTCGCGTTTCCAGCAGAGGGCGCCATCGCGAACGGTGAAGTGATCGAGCGCCTCGGGTCCACCGTCGTGCCGGGCGGCGAGGTAGTAGCCGGAACGAAGTTGATCCGTTCCGCCGTGGTTGAAGGCCTGATGGACCCCGAGCGCGAGTTCCTGCTGACCGTGTCCGAGCACCGAATCCAGCGTGTTCGCGACGGGTCCCGCGACGCCGACGACCGCCGACAGCTGCGGGACGGCCAGCACCTTCGCGAGTTGGTCCATCGCCGTGATCATCTCCTTCAGACCGTTCTGGGTCTGCACTCCGACGAGCGCAGCCGACAGCTCGACGACGCCGCCGTTGTAGGGGAGCGGAGGGGTCATCGGGTAGTTCGCCCGGAGTGTCCCCTGCAGATGGCGCAGGTCGTCCGAGCCCGCGAACCTGAAGTCCCCGAGCGTCGCCGGGATCTCGACCTCCTCGTCCCCGAAACGCAGCTTGACGACGCTGTACACCAGCGGTGCGAAGTGGTCGAGCCACGAGCGTTCGTCCTGCAGCCACATCTCCTGGAGCCAGAACTGCATGTAGGCGGTGCCGGGCTTCACCGGCTCCGGATCGTGGTCCCAGCCCACGACATCGTCGACCCGTCCGTACAGCAGTTTCTCCGCCGGCGTCGCAGTCTCGCCCTGCAGAATCCGCCCGATGTCCTTCAGCCAACCCATTGCCACCTCCAGCTGTGGTCCCGTCGCGGCGTGACCCTAGTCGGCGTCGTGGCACCGGATCGTCGCTTTGTTCGACGATGCACCGGGAAGGCCGCGGTGTGGGTTCGTGGTGCGCGAAACGGCGCCGGGGCCGAACTTCGAGTCCACGACGTGCCCCTGGCCGTCGCGCTCGACAAATCGGTGAATCCTGTACAGAGTCCTTGTGTCGAACACGTGTTCGTGGTATCGTGTGGGTATGGACGTGGGG
>NZ_JBAVYV010000037.1:0-1642 GCF_049588435.1 Ilumatobacter sp. | reverse complement strand
CATCGGCACCGCGTCGTTCCAGCGACCGGGCGAGCGCCGATCCGGCCGGACCGTCTCCGACGATGCCGACATCTCGAGCTGACACGTCCGTCAGCTCCTCAATGTGCTTCGAGTTCAGCCATCCGCCGGAACTGTTCGACGACGTCCGGTGTGTCGTGGTTCGGGTCGAGGGATCGGTAGACCGTGTCCACGTTGACCGCGATCCGGCCGTACTCACCCCAGTCACCGAAGCGTGGTGAGGCGTCGAGCAGCTGGGCGATGTCGCGAGCCGCGTCGAACGCGTCGAGGCCCGCGTCGTGACGCCCGCGCGCCTCGTCGTCGACGAAGGCGAGATAGTCGCGCACCTCGACGATCCCGGAGCGCCCGGTGAGCGGTCCGTGCCCGGGGACGACCGTCTCGACGTCCATCGAGAGCATCAGGTCACAGGCCGCCACCCAGTTCGACAGCGGACCCGCCCACACGATCGGCGTCCCACCGATGAACAGGATGTCGCCGGTGTAGACCGTGCGCGCGTCGGGGACGTGCACGATCACGTCACCCTGCGTGTGTGCGGGTCCGACCTCGATCAGTTCGATCCGACGGCCACCGACCTCGAGTTCGAGTCGGTCGTCGAACGTCCGCGTCGGCAGTTCGAGTTCGATCCCACCGAAGTCGAATTCTCCGAAGAAGCTCCGGAACAGGTCGCCGACCTCGCCGGGCGCCTGGTTGAGTGCATCGAGCATCGCGGGCGGGACCTCGGGCATCTCCTCGGCTGTCGCGGTCGATGCCACGATCTCGACGCCCGGCCACTTGGTGACGACCTCGCTGTTGCCGTAGCAGTGATCGCCGTTCGCGTGGGTGTTGACCAGAGACGTCACGGGTGCGGCCTCGGTCAACGGTGCCATCGCATCGAGCATCGAGGCGGTCAGCTTCAGGTCGAACAGCGTGTCGACGAGCAACGAGCGGCCGTCCCCGACGATCAGACCGGCGTTGCTCCAACCCCAACCACCATCGGGCTGCAGGTAGGCGTGGCACCCGTCGCCGATCTCGTGGAGGCCGAGCGTGTAGTTCGGGTCGTGCGCCGGGGTCGAGCCCGAGGAAGTCGTCATGTGGATGATCCTCGCACGCCCGGCCAACGGGCCGCCACCCGCTCGGCCAGCATCGTGGTCGGGAGGTGGGTGTTCGCATCGGGAATCCCCGGAAACGCCGAGGCGTCGCAGACGAACAGCGCGTCGTGACCGTCGACCGTCCCGTACGGACCGAGGGCGGCGGTACTCGAACACGACGCGTGGACGTAGTCGGCCCCGTACGCCCGCAGCCACGTCCCGATCGCCTCGTCGGTGTCGAGCGCGTCTGCGGTGGTTCCCCGATCGTCGATGTACACAGCGTCGACCACATCGGCGAACGGTGGCCGACGGAGCATGGCGAGCGCATCCCGGACTCCCACGATCAGGTGGTCTCGATCCGCCGCGTCGCTCAGCAGATCGAACTCGACGATCGGCGGAGCGGTCGGATCATCGGAGCTCAGGCGGACGTTGCCGCCCGGGGACACCGGACGCATCAGCGCGACGAGGATCATGGCATACTCGGTCGGGGCGGCCGGTCCGAGATGGTTGAGCGCGAGCAGTTGGATGCCGTCCCGATCGACGATCGATGCCGTGGC
>NZ_JBAVYV010000036.1:0-6317 GCF_049588435.1 Ilumatobacter sp. | reverse complement strand
GTTCACGAGATCGCCCGATTCGGGTGATTCGGGGCTGATGTGGTCGGGCGGCGCCGGAGCGACCCGGGCCGCGTCGGGTCAGTCGGTGCCGGCGATCAACTGATCGACCGGCGCGAAGTCATCGGTGAGGATGGTCGCCCCGCCGAGATAGACGTCGAGATCCGCTCCGGCGACCAGTTCCCCGACGATCCGAGCGGGCTCGGATCCCTGATTGGAGCCCGGATCGATGCCGGCCTCGGTCGCAAGACGTTCCGACAGCGCGTCGATGTCGATCGGTGAGTCGCTCGCAACGACCACGGAGTTGCCGTTGAACCCACCGACGATGCCAGGTCCACGCACGACGACCACGTGCTCGAACACACGGGCGATCGTGGCCGCCTCGGCCCTCAGGAACTCTTCATCCGGCCCGTCGATGATGTTCGCCGCGTAGATCCCTTCCGGCTGCAGGACACGGGACACATCGGCGAGGAACTCCTCGGTGGCCAGATGGAATGGGACCGCCCGGCTCCCGAACGCATCACCGACGACGACGTCGGCCGAATCCGTCGCGAGGTCCGCCATCGACAGTCGCCCGTCACCGACCACGATCTCGACGTCGTCGTCCCGATCGAAATCGATCTCGTCCTCGACGACGTCGACGAGGTCACCGTCGATCTCGAGGATCGTCTGCTCGCTGCCCGGACGGGTGGCACGGAGGTAACGCGGCACGGTGAAGGCGCCGCCACCGACGTACACCGCATCGATCGGTTCATCCGATTCGGCGGTCTGCACCTCGATCGCATCGACGATGCGACGGATGTACCAGAACTCCAGGTGACTCGGATCGTCGAGGTCGACGTAGCTGTGGCGGAGATCGTCCAGCACCAGGGTGCGCCCCGACTCCACGAACGGGTCCTCGACCACCGACAGGCAGTAGTAGGCGGTCTGCGTCTCACACGGGGAATCGACGGCCACCGCACCGATGAGCGCCACCGCGGCGAGCCCACCGAGACCGAGCATCTCCCCCGTCGATCCCGCGCGACCGACCAGCCACAAGGCGATGCCCGAAACGACGAGCAGCACGCCGACACCGATGATCAGGGTGGTCACCCCCGCCGTCGACACCAGCACGAACCCGGTGAAGAACGTGCCGAACAACGCTCCCGCCGTACTCCACGCCGAGAGTCGGCCGACGGTGGTGCCGGTCGATGCGAGGTCGCGCAACTGGAGTTTGATCACCGCCGGGGGCACCGCACTGAGCACGGTGGCCGACGGGAGGAACCCGAAGGCGGTGAGGACCAGGATCCGCGGCCCACCTCCGCTCCCGCCCCCTTCGCCCAGGATCCGCACGATCGGAATCGTTGCCATCGCGAGAGCCCCACCGGCGACGAGCAGCACCGGGAGCAGGCGCCGCGGATCGATGTGGTCGGCCGCGACGCCACCGGCCCACGCTCCGACGGCGATCCCGGCGAGGATCGTCCCGATGATTCCGGTGAACGTCTCGAGACTGACGCCGACGTACGGAGCGAGCAGGCGCCCCGCGAGGATCTCGAGGACGAGGACCGCGGCCGACGTGCCGGTCACCAGGGCGATCGCAAGCCATCCCGACAATGGACCGCCCGGCGCAGTTTTCAGGCCGTCATCGCGATCGGCGTCATCGTCCACGGTCGGTCGAGGTCCGGCGGCGTCGGTCACGCGCAGCAGGCTACGGGCACGTCGCTCCCACCGCCCCGCGACTCAGGGGTAGCGCTCACCGAGCCAGCCGGCGACGCGGCCCAACGCGGCGGGTCGATCACCTTCGAGATAGTGGAGGGCACCCTTCATCTCGATGTAGGTCACGTCGTCCGCACCGGCCGCAGCGACGATCTCCTCGGCCTGCCAGACCCGGATCTCGGTGTCGGCGGTGGGATGGATCAGCAACGTCGGCACGGTCACCTTCGGCATCGTGTCGGCGAGCTTCGCCCCGCTCGAGAGTCCCGACCACGTGCTGAGCCACCCGCGTGCGGTCATCGTTCGCGCCAGTCCCCCGCGCCCGTAGTTGGCGTCGAAGGGATCGGGGAATGCGAACAGCGACCCCATCGCCCGGTCGTCGGGGTCGATCGAGAGGTCGAGGTACGCCGGGTCGGCGAGGGTGCGGTAGATCGTCAGGTACTTGGTGAACACCGCTCGGCGGCGAGCCTCCCGGAATGTGACCGGATCGGCGGCGGCATCGATTCCTCGGAGCGCGCCGACGGCCGACGCGGAGTCTGCGATCGACGACCGGGCGATCGCGTCGATTCGCGCGACCCGGGCGCGCTGGGCCTCGCGATACGTGGCCACCCACGACGAGTCGTACGAGCACGGCTCGGGCCAGGGTCGCCAACCGTTGTCGGGGTGGTACATGTCGAGTTCGGGAACGGTCGCGAACGGATCGTCCTCGTCGGCGACGGACGGGTCGATCACCTGCAACATGAACACCCCCTCGCCCGGATGCGCCGCCATCCCGACCCATCCGTCGCCGATTCCGAGCTCGGCGTTCGCCATCGCCATCAACGACCCACCGCCGGAGTTGCCGAGGAGGACGACCGCTTCGGCCCCGCGCCGGATCATTTCGTCGTGCGCGGTCTGCACGTCGGTGATGCACGCCTCGTGCAGGCAATCGGTGTCGTTGTTCATGTACCGGGTGCCGAATCCGAGTACCGCGTAGCCCGCCGCAGCAAGGAGCGGGCACGCGTAGTGAACGCTGAAGTCACCGCGTGGGTGCGACAGGATCACCGCCGTCTTCCACGGCGTCCCGACCGGTGGGGTCCACAGGACCCCGCGGACGAGCGCGCCGTCGGGAGAGACCAGCCGGATCGATTCGCGGCGCACGGCCACACCCGGGTCGTCCTCGGGGAGCGGCCAGTATCCGAGACCGAAAGGCCGACGGGAACCGAGCAAGACATCATCCATGGCGTCGACCGTAGATGACCGAAAATGCGCTCGGTGCCTCGCGCCGACGCGCATTTCTCAGTCGGGGCGATCGGTCAGCGTGACGTCCAACTCGATCGACTCGGCGTCGCGAACGATCGCAACGGTCACACTGTCACCCGGCTGCTTGTCGCGGATCGCCGCGATGAGTGCAGACGAACCATCGGTGACGGCACCGTCGACCGCGACGATCAGGTCGCCGACGCCGACGCCGACATCGGCGGCGGGCGTACCGGGCTCGACATCGATCACGATGACACCCTGCCCACCGTCGCGTCGGTCTTCGAGACCGACGCCGAGGAACGCCTCTTCGCGGACCGCACCGTCCGCCTGTGCGCGGAGTGCTTCCACGACCGGCAATGCCTCACCGACCGAGATCGCGAAGCCGACGTTCGTCGCGGTGAAGACCGCCGTGTCGCGCGCGACCGCGGTGTTGATCCCGATCACCTCACCGGCGGCATTGACGAGTGGTCCCCCGGAGTTGCCCGACGAGATCGCCGCGTCGGTCTGGATGAGACCGTCGAGGAACAGGTTGTCCTGTCCGACGCTGCGATCCATTGCGGACACGATCCCCAGCGTCACCGAAGGCTCGCCGTCGAGTCCGAGGGCAAAACCGATCGCCATCACGTCGTCGCCAATCCGTACGCTCCCGGGATCGGCGAACGTCGCCGCGGCGAATCCGTCTCCGGCCATCCTCAGCAGCGCGAGATCGTTGCCGCGATCGGCCGCCAGCACGGTGACCTCGCGCGGCTCGGACTCTCCAGCGAGACGTACCCGGACTTCGTCGGCACCGTCGACGACATGGGCGTTGGTCAGGATCTCGCCGTCGTCGGAGATGATCACGCCGGTCCCCAGCGACATCCCACCGGCGATGTCCGCCGACACGGTCACCGTCGACGGAGCCACGTACGACGTGACCTGGGCGACGTCGATCCGGTTCTCGAATCCAGGCCGCGGCGCGGCGACATCGAGCGGTTGATCGGACGAACGGGACGGAGGATCGTCCAACCAGTCGGCGACCTGGCTACCGAACACCGCTCCACCGAGACCGCCGAGCCAGGCGACGACACCCACGAGCACCAGCAGCGATGCGACACGACGTCGCGAACGGCGCGGCGCCCGCTCGGACGCAGAGGAGGAGAAGGAGGAGCGAGCCGACGAAGGAGGAGTCGCCGGCGCCGCGTTCAACGGCGTTTGGCCCGGAGCGGGGGGAGGCAGTGGTGCCATTCCACCGTGTCTATCTGATGCATCGGCCGGCTCGGACGCACGGTCACCACGTTCGGGCAGCGTTCACAACAACGGGACCGAGTACTTTTCCTCGCGATGCCCGCCCCCGACCTGCTCTCTCGTGTGAGCGAAGAGACTCGCGCGGCCGTCGTGGCCGCCGGGCGCCAGGCCATCGTCGCCGACGGGAACTTTCTGCTGCGCGACGGGGAGCCGGCGACGGCTGCCTTCTACGTGTTGGACGGCCTCCTGAAGATCGTCAAGTCGTCGCCCGGTGGGCGGGTCTCGGTCGTGGGACTGCGCGGCGCCGGATGTCTCGTCGGCGAACTCGCCCTGCTCGCGCCGGCACCGAGGTCCTCGTCGCTCCAGGCCGTGGAACGGACGGTCGTGCTCCGCATCGAGTACGCAGCTCTCGACCGGCTGCTCACGAACCATTCCGATCTCGCGCGGGTGGTCCTCGAGGACCTCGCGATCCGCCTCCGGGAGGCGACCTACCACCTGCACGAGGTGATGACGGCCGACGCCGTGACGCGCATGGCCGCCCGACTCGATCAGTTGGCGGACGAGGTCGACGCGCATGCCGAGGTGTCACTCGCGCTCCCGGTGTCACAACAGGAGCTGGGCGAGTGGGCGGGCCTGTCGCGTGCCGGCGCGGTGAAGGCGCTGCGAGTTCTGCGTGAGCGGAATGTGATCGAGACGTCACGACTGGCGATCGTGATCAAGGACCTCGACGGGCTTCGAGCGATCGCGACCGGCTGACGATCACTGGGGAACGGGCGACACGTGCGCGACGGTGTCGCACGTCACATTCGGAGTGTGCACTGGTAGCCAGCGCCGCGACGGTGCGTGGGCGGAGGATGTCGTTGTCCCCCACTCACCCGTCAAGGAGCTGTCATGCAGAGGATTGCGATTCTCGGAGCCACGTCACTCCTCGGCGACCCCGATCGAACCGGCACCTCGACCGACGAGACGTTGACGCATGATCGTCGAGCATCGACACAGCCCGCGAAGCGGCGCTGGTTCTCTCTGCGGCGACAGATCCTCGCGAACCATGCGGCCACGCGTCGTCGACGCCAACTCCAGGCGCTCCGGCTCTCGGTGGGCGACGATGCGGCACCCCGGGTTCAGGAGTTGCTGACGCCCGTCCCACTGGCAGCAGACGCGATCGTCATGCAGCATCCCGGCGTTCCACGTCAGGCATTCTTCGTGCTCGAAGGTCGCGTTGCGATCACCGTCAAGGACCAGCCCGTCGCCGTCCTCGGCCCGGGGAGCTTCTTCGGTGAGTCGGAGGCGACGCTGGTGCGACGGATCGATGTCCCACGGATCCGAGCGATCGGTCCGGTGGTGCTCGGCATCGCCGACCACATCGACCTTCCCGAACTCCATCAGCTCGTTCCCGATCTGCCGACACTGTCACTGGCCGCTCCGGCGCCCGCGCCTCACCCGGACGAGTCGATCGCCACCCATGACCACGACGAGGTGATGGGACTCGGATTTCTCCAGCGAATCGCAGGCTGATCCTCAGACAGCTTGTGGACCGGGTTCGGCCGAGTCGGGGGACCTTGCCGAATCCGAGTTCAGACAGCGAAATGGGCGGGCCACACGGCCCGCCCATTTTGCTGTTCGATCTGCTGTCGGCTCCCCGGCACGCCGCGGATCAGGTCCGCGACGTGCCGAGATGCCGGTTCAGCTCTGGATCTTGATCTCGATGTCGACGCCGGCCGGCAGCTCGATGCGCTGCAGGCTGTCGATCGTCTTGTTGTTCGGGTTCACGATGTCGATGAGGCGCTTGTGCACTCGCATCTCGAAGTGTTCCCGGCTGTCCTTGTCGACGTGCGGTCCGCGGATGACCGTGTACCGGTGCTTGTCGGTCGGCAACGGGATCGGGCCGCGCACGGTGGCGTCGGTCCGGGTGACCGTCTCGACGATCTTCTTCGTCGACTGATCGATGATCTCGTGGTCGAACGCCTTGAGGCGGATACGGATGCTCTGTGCCATTGGTCAATTCCTCTTTCTCAGAACGTCCGGATCAGGCGATGATCTTGGTGACGCGGCCGGCGCCGACGGTGCGGCCACCCTCACGGATCGCGAACCGCAGACCCTCGTCCATCGCGATCGGCTTCCCGAGCTCGACCGTCATCTCGACATTGTCACCCGGCATCACC
>NZ_JBAVYV010000035.1:0-1739 GCF_049588435.1 Ilumatobacter sp. | reverse complement strand
CTGTCGGAGCACGCCGCCGCGAGCGGGATGGCGAGCGCGAGCATCGTTGCGAGGATGGCCCGCCGTCTCGGGGGACGGGTTGCGATCGAGTGCGTGTGGCGACTCTTCATCGGATGGACCTCACGCCTGCTCTCGCGTCAGCAGCGTGGTCAGGTCGTCGGCCATGTCCTGTGGTGATGCGCCGAACTGCCACGTCAACACCAGCTTTCCCTGATCGTCGACCGCGTACAGGAACGGTGAGTGGTCGACCTCGATGGAGCCGTCGTCGATCTCGCGGACCTCCCAGCTCGCACCGAACGGTTCTCCGGCCGCTTCGAGCAGCTCGGTGTCCTCGGTCCCGATCGCGGTGGCGTCCGGGACGAATGACGTGACGTACCCCTCGAGGAGGTCGAGGTCCCGATCGGGATCGACCGTTGCCATCACCACGTCGACATCGTCCGCCAGTTCGTCGTCCATCAGGCGAAGGGCGACGGCGAGGTCGGCCATCGTCGTCGGACAGACGTCGGGACAATTGGTGAAGCCGAAGTACACGACCTGGATCTCGCCCTCGTCGGCGCGGAACTCGACGTCCTCGCCCGGCTCGCTCAGCGAGGGAAGCGACACGAGGTCGACCTGGGGTGCCGGGTCGCGGACGATCCCGGACAACGCAGGGTCGGATGCGGCGGGGTCGGATGCGGCCGGCGCGGAACCGGCGGGTTCAGCTGCATCGTCGCTCCCACCGCAGGCAGTGGCCAACAGCGCCGTCAGCGCGAGCGCGATCCCGGCACCGAATCGACGCGAGCTCCGCGGAGACGATCGGTCGGATCCGGTTGGTTGCGGCAGGGGGTTCATATCGCTCAGGTCGTCGCCGACGTTCAGTTCGTTCCCGTGGCCCGAAGATCATCGCCGTCGTCGACCGACGCGCCGGCCATCGCGGCCAACTCGACGCGGGCCCGCGACACCCGCGAGCGAACCGTGCCGACCGGACAGCCGATCACCTCGGCGGCTTCGTCGTAGTACATCCCGAGCACCTGGGTCAGGACGAACGCCGTGCGTCGGTCGTCGTCGAGGTTGCTCAGGAGTTCGTCGAGATCGACACCGAGCGTGCTGTCGGATGTGAACCCGTTCTGCACGTGGGCATCGTCGATCGCGGCCTGCTCCTTGCGCCGGCGGCGTTGCGCTCGCCGGACGTGGTCGGCGCACACCCGCCGGGCGATCGTCAACAACCAGCCGCGGGCCGCACCTTCGGCGCGGTAGCGCGGGAGTGACTTGATCGCCCGCTCGTAGACCTCCTGGGCCAGGTCATCGGCATCGCGCGCATCGCCGAGGTACCTGCACAGATTCCAGACCTCGGCCTGTGTCTCCGCGACGAACCTGTCCAACGCCGTCACATCGCCGCGCTGCGCGGCGAGGAGCAGTCGGGTCAGATGGTCCACCGCTCCATTCTGGCCAGTCGGGAACCAGATCGGCACGCGGAGCGACCTGCTTCACATGAACGCTGACCCCCTGCCGTGTGCGACCGCACACGAGATCCTCTCGTCCCGCATCGACGGCGAGGCGACCGAACGCGAGAGTGAACGTCTCGACCTGCACCTGACCGGGTGCGACGATTGTCGCGCTCTGGAAGCGCAGTTCATGCAGATCGATCGACGCGTGCGTCTCCGACCGGCGGCGGCGGTTCCCGACCTGCGGCCGGCGATCCTCAGCCGATCACGCCCGGCCGCGCTCGGCCGGAACGGTTGGCGGCGCCCAGCACTGGC
>NZ_JBAVYV010000034.1:0-1810 GCF_049588435.1 Ilumatobacter sp. | reverse complement strand
AATCCACGTCCGCTCGAGGATCCGTGCTCGGCATTCGTGTTCAAAGTGCAGGCGAACATGGACCGCAACCATCGTGATCGCATCGCGTTCGCCCGCATCTGTTCGGGCACGTTCGAACGCGGCATGGTGATGACCTGTGAGCGGACGGGCAAACCCTTCGCCACCAAGTACGCCTCGACCGTGTTCGGGGCCGAGCGCACCACGATCGACACCGCGTTTCCGGGAGACGTGGTCGGTCTCGTCAACGCCACCGGACTGAACATCGGCGACACGCTCTACGACGAGACCGGCCCGTCCGTCGAGTTCGCCAAGTTGCCGCAGTTCGCTCCCGAGGTGTTCGCCACCGCGCGACCGCAGGATTCGGGCAAGGTGAAGCAGTTCCGCAAGGGCCTGGACCAGCTCGGCGAAGAGGGCGTGGTCCAGGTGCTGCGCGACCCCGACTGGGGGGAGGCTTCACCGGTCCTCGCAGCGGTCGGTCAGCTGCAGTTCGACGTGTTCGCCAACCGCCTCGATGTCGAGTTCAACGCTCCGATCGAGTTGTCGGGATCGCCGTTCCAGGCCATCCGGCTCACCGACGTCGAGTCGTCCGGCGTGCTGCGCGAGAAGCCCGGCGTGCGAATCCTCCAGCGCACCGACGGGGCGCTGGTCGCCCTGTTCGAGAACAAGTACGCGCTGCAGCGCATCGAGCAGAACGAACCGGAGTTGACGCTCGACCACATCGTGGCCTGATCCGCGTCACGGTCCACCCCCGGCGCCGGTCGTGACCGGGCGAGGGCGGACCGTCGGGAGGTCAGGCTCGCCGGGCTCCGAGCACGGCGTCGATCGTGATGGTCTCGCCGCCGCGCAGGACCTCGATCGTGAGTGCGTCGTCCGGCTCGCTCGCACCGATCACCTCGCCGATCGCATCGGGTGAGTCGATGGCGTCGCCGTTCATCGAGATGATCACGTCACCGGCACGCAGTCCCGCCATCTCGGCAGCCGAGCCGACGTTGACGTCGATGACGACGGCACCGGTCTGATCGGCGTCGAGGTCGAGCTGTGCAGCCAGTTCGGGGGTGACGGGTGACGAACTGATCCCGAGGAACGGCTTGAGGATCGGCTCTCCGGTCGAGAGCGCATCGAGGATCTCCTTGGCCGGATCGGCCGCGATCGCGAAGCCGATGTTCTGCGCCGACGGGGACCCGGCCGAGTTGATCCCGACGACTTTACCGTCGAGGGTGAAGAGCGGGCCGCCCGAGTTGCCGGGGTTGATCGCGGCGTCGGTCTGGATCAGGTTGCTGAGACGGCTGCCGTCCTCGGTCACGATGTCGCGATCGATCGCCGAGACGATGCCGTCGGTCGCGGTCGCGCTGCCGTCGAGGCCGAGCGAGTTGCCGATCGCCACGACGCGCTGACCGACCTGCAGCTCGTCGGAGGATCCGAACTCGACCGGAACGAGATCGTTGCGGTCGACTTCGATCACTGCGAGATCATCGGTCTGCGAGGTTCCGAGGACGGTCGCCGTGGCCTCCGTCCCGTCGGAGAACACGACGTCGACCGTGGCCGCGTCACCGACCACGTGTGCGTTGGTGGCGATCTGTCCGTCGGCGGTCAGCACGAATCCGGTACCGGTGCCCGTGCCGAGCGAGGTCGTCGAATCGATTCGCACGACGCTGGGCAATGCGGTTTCCACGAGGCCGGAGATGTCCGATGTGGTGGTCACGACCGGCTGTTCGAGCGATGTCGCCTCGACATCCGGGGTGACGACGGCGACCGCTGCCTCGGGCGCGGATGCCCGACCGGCGAGCGCGCCGCCGGCGGTCCCTCCGAC
>NZ_JBAVYV010000033.1:0-14571 GCF_049588435.1 Ilumatobacter sp. | reverse complement strand
CCCCGTTCTTCGAGGACGTGCCCCGGAACGACTTCGATCGAGCGGACTTCGGTCTGCTGGAGGTCCGCGTCGACACGTGGGGTCTGCTGTTGTTCGCCTGCCTCTCCGACGAGACACCGTCACTCGAGCTCTGGCTCGGTGACCTCCCGACACGCATGGCGGGCTACGACCTCGACTCGTGGGTCAGTCGAAACCACCAGAGCGTCGACATCGCAGCGAACTGGAAACTCATCACCGAGAACTTCCAGGAGTACTACCACTTGACCTGGATCCATCCGGAGCTCGCGAAGGTGTCGCGCGTTCCCGACCACTACCGCTACCAGGGCCCCGGCATGTACTGCGGTCAGACGACCACGCCGGTGTCCGGTGACGAGCGCGACGACTGGCTCGCCCTGCCCGAGGCACCTGGGCTCGATCCATCCGATGCGACGAGCGGACGGTTCGTGGCCATTTTCCCGAACGTGATCCTGTCGGTGCTTCCGAACCACGTGTGGTTGATGCGTCTCGAACCGGTCGGGCCTGGTGTCACGCGTGAGACCTGCACGATGCTGCTGCCCGCCGCGACCGGCGCGGTGACCGAGGAGGCGATCGCGCCCACACGGCAGTTCTGGGTCGACGTCAACTCCGAGGACATCGGGATCGTCGAGCGCGGTCAACGTGGCCTGGTCCACGGTGCGGTTCCGCCCGGTCCGCTCGCCCCGAGATTCGAAGAACCACTGCACCGGTTCCACAACATGCTCGCCGACTGCATGACGGCCGATCATCTCGGCGCGCTCGCCGTACCGACCGGCGACGATCCGTGCAACCCCGAGGATCGGTGGGGCTCCGGGGTCAACCCCACCCCGCCACGCGTCGATCTCGATCTGTCATGATCGCGACCGCATGAGCGACACCGACAGCGACACGGGCTACGACGCAATCATCATCGGCGCCGGCGTGATCGGCGGTGCGGTCGCCTACGAGTTGGCGCATCGTGGCCAGCGGACGCTCAGCGTCGACAAGGGTCCGGGCGCGGGGTACGGGAGCACGAGCGCGTCGAGCGCGGTCATCAGGTTCAGCTACTCGACCGACACCGGAGTCGCCGCCGCGTGGGACGGGATGCACTACTGGAAGAACTGGCCCGAGTATCTCGACGCCGACGACGAGAACGGGCACGCACGACTGATCCAGTGCGGCATGGCGCTGCTCATCCAGGGCGACGAGGGACACCACAACCGGGTCATGCCGATCTGGGATCGCCTCGGCGTGCCCTACGAGTACTGGGACCACGACACGCTCGCGGCCCGCCTGCCGACCTTCGATCTCCACCTGTACGGACCTCCCGCGCGGTCGACCGACGACTCGTTCTGGAATGACGCGCACGGCGAGATGGTCGGCGCGCTGTTCTCGCCGGACGCGGGGTACGTCGACGATCCCCAGTTGGCCGCACACAACCTGCAACGCGCGGCCGAGGCCAAGGGTGCAGAGTTCCGGTTTCGTACCGAGGTGATCGGCATCCCCCAGGCCGATGGGCGCGCCACCGGCGTGGAACTCGCGGACGGAACCACCGTGAGCGCCCCCGTCGTGGTGAACGTCGGCGGTCCGCACAGTGCACACATCAACCGAATGGCGGGTGTGTACGACGGGATGAACATCAAGACCCAGTCGATTCGCCACGAGACGTACCACGTCCCGGGACCGACCGACATGGACTTCACCGCGGACGGATTCGCGATCGCGGACGATGACAGCGGGATCTACTTCCGACCGCAACCGAACAACAACATCCTGCTCGGAACCACCGATCCGGCATGTGACCCGAAGATTCCGGCGGGTCCCGACGACGACCTCGGGGAACTGACGGCCGACGGCTGGGAGACGAACACGATGCGGATCAACAAGCGGATGCCGACGCTCGGTGTGCCGCTGCCGCACGAGAAGAAGGGCGTGGTCGATCGCTACGACAAGAGCGACGACTGGATCCCGATCTACGACCGCACCGACCTCGACGGGTTCTACGACGCGATCGGCACCAGCGGCAACCAGTTCAAGAACGCCGGAGTCGCGGGCCACATGATGGCCGAGCTGATCGAGGCGGTCGAGGCCGGCCACGACCACGACGCCGACCCGCTCCAGGTGATGGCCCGCTACACCGGACTCAACCTCGACCTCGCCACCTTCAGCCGCAACCGCGAGATCAACCAGGACTCGTCGATGACCGTCCACGGCTGATCGTTACGTAACGGGTCTGACCCGTTACGTAACGCTCAGCTGCGCATGCGGGTGCCGTGGGGATCGAAGGGTGCTTCGGTGAGCAACTCCGCCGGGCGGGTGATTCCGACCACCTCGATCTCCCAGGGTCCACCGCGCGTCGCGTGTTCGATCGGCACGTACCCGAGGGCGATCGACAGCCCGCTGTGGTGTGCGTAGCCGCCGGACGTGACCCAGCCGACCACCTCCGTGCTGCCGGGACCCGTCAGCCAGATCGGTTCGTTGCCGATGCAGTCCGCCGCGCTGTCGCCCGTGCCGGCGTCCATCGAGAACGCCACGAGTTTCCGGGGAGGGCCGACCTGCTTCAACGCCGTCGCCGCGTCACGGCCGATGAACTCCTTGTCGAGCTTCACCATCCAACCCATGTTCGCCTCGTAGGGGTCGTAGATCGGTCGGTACTCGGTCGCCCACGAACCCCACAGCTTGTCGAGGCGCATCGAGTCGAGTGCTCTCCCCCCGTACAGCCGGATCCCACTGTCTGCACCCACCTCCATCAGGACGTCGAAGAGTTGCTGCTGGTACCCCGCCGCGCACCAGATCTCGTAGCCGAGATCACCGGTGAACGAGACCCTGCCGACCAGCGCTCGCACGTTCCCGACGTAGGTATCACGGAAATCGAGGAACGCGAATCCGTCGTTCGACGCGTCGAAGTCGGTCAGTTGGTCGAGCACGGCACGCGATTCCGGTCCGGCGATCGACAGCCCGGTCAGCTCGGGGCCGCATACGCGGACGTGCACCGATCCGTCGGTCGGGAGTTCCTGTCGGAACCAACGCTCGTGGTAGTGCTGGGCAGGCCCGGATCCGAAGATCATGAACCGTTCGACGCCGACCCCGTCGACGAGCGCGCCGACGGTGAAGTCGCCGATGATCCTGCCGTTGCGGTTCAGCATCGGTGAGAGCGCGAGTCGACCCGCAACCGGGATGTTGTTCGCGAGGAGATGGTCGAGCCACGATCGCGCTCCGGGTCCGGTCACCTCGTACTTCGCGTAGCCGGTCGTCTCGAACATCCCGACGCCGTCGCGGACGGCGGCGACCTCCTCGGCGACGACGTCGAACGCGTTCGATCGGCGGAACGTGACATTCTCGACCGGCTCCTCCTCGGGCCGCTGGAACCAGAGCGGGACCTCGAGCCCGTACGACGCACCGAACACGGCATTGTGTCCGACCAGCCGATCGTGGATCGGGGAGGTGATGTGCCCACGAGCTGCGGGCAACTGCTCGTTCGGGAACGTGATCCTGAACCGGCGGCCGTAGTTCTCACGCACCCTCGCGTTGGTGTATCGAGGCGTCGCCCAGTCGCCGAAGCGGGCGTTGTCCATCCCCCACACGTCGAAACCCGGGTCGCCCTCGGTCATCCAGTTGGCCATGCTCAGCCCGACCCCGCCGCCCTGACTGAGCCCGGCCATCACGCCGCAGGCCAGCCAGTGGCCGGGCTGGTTCTTGACCGGGCCGATCAGCGGGTTGCCATCGGGTGCGAAGGTGAACGGGCCGTTGATGGTGTCCTTGATCCCGATCTCCTGGAAGATCGGGAAGTGCTGGAACCCGACATCGAGGTTCGCCGCGATGCGTTCGAGATCCGGCGTGAGGAGTTGCGCTCCGAAGTTCCAGTCGGTCGTGTGTGGTGACCACGGCACGCCACCGCGTTCGTACGTGCCGAGCAGCAGCGAGTTGCCCTCCTCACGCATGTAGATCTCGCCGCCGAGGTCGACGACGTGGAACCCGGGCATCGATGACTGGGCTCGCCACTCGGCGAGTTGCGGCACCTCCTCGGTGATCAGGTACATGTGCTCCATCGCGAGCACCGGAAGCTCGAGTCCGGTCATCCGACCCACCTCGCGTGCCCACAGACCGCCGGCGTTGACGAAGTGCTCGCAATTGATCGTGCCGAGATCGACGTCGGTGCGGGTGTCGTGGACGTGCAGATCCCACGAGCCGTCGGCGGCCCGAGTGATGTCGTGGACCCACACGTACCGGTTGACCTCCGCGCCGCGCTGCTTGGCCGAGTCCGCGTACGCGTGGGTGACACCCGACGGGTCGACGTGGCCCTCGTGACGGTCCCACATCGCACCGACGAAGTGAGACGGGTCGAGGAACGGGACCATCTCGTGGGCTTCCTCGGCCGAGATCAGCTCGGTCTCCATCCCGAGATAGCGACCCCGGGCGTGCGCCATGCGGAGGTAGTCCATCCGCTCGGGTGTGTCGGCGAGCTGCAACCCGCTCGTCATGTGGATGCCGCAGTCGCGTCCGGACTCCGCCTGGATCTTCTCGTACAACTCGACGGTGTAGCGCTGCAACGCCGCCACGTTCGGGTCGCCGTTGAGCGTGTGCATCCCACCCGCTGAGTGCCATGTCGATCCGTGGGTCAGCTCGCGGCGTTCGACCATCATCACGTCGGTCCACCCGGCGAGCGTCAGGTGGTACAGCACGGACGCGCCGACCACACCCCCACCGATCACCACGACCTGTGCTCGATCCTTCATGCTTCTCCCCTCGCGAAAATGCACATTGGTGCCTGGCACGAATGTGCAGCTTCAGTAGTCGGTTTCGACTCCACCTTCGCTGATCCGTCGGTCGACGAACTCTCTCAGCTCGGCCACGATCGCGTCGTCGATCGGCGGTTGTTCGTAGTTCGCGAGCAGCTCGCGGGCGACGCCGTTCGCTCGGGTCCGCGCATCGGGCTGGCCCGCGTCGGTCCACGACTCCCAGTTCCGCCAGTCGCTCACCATCGGCGAGTGGAACTCGGTTGCGTAGCGCTGCTGCGTGTGCGCTTCACCGAAGAAGTGACCGGCCGGACCGACCTGGGCGATCGCGTCGACACCGAGAGCGTCTTCGCTCATGTCGAGCGGTTCGAGGAACGTGCTCACCATGTTCAGGAGGTCGGCGTCGATGACCATCTTCTCCATGCTCGCGTGCAACCCACCCTCCATCCACCCGGCACCGTGCATCACGAAGTTCGCTCCACCCGTGATCGCTCCCCATAGCGCCCACATCGTCTCGTAGCCCGCCTGCGCGTCGACCGCGTTCGATGCGCTGACCGCCGACGACCGGTACGGAATCCCGTACCGGCGGGCGAGCTGTCCCCCGACGACACAGGCCTTCGCGTACTCGGGCGTCCCGAACGCCGGTGAACCCGAGCGCATGTCGACGTTCGACGTGAACCCGCCGTACACCGCCGGGGCTCCCTGCCGGACGACCTGGGTGAACGCCAGGCCGGCCAGTGCCTCGGCGTTCTGTTGAACGAGTGCCCCGGCCAACGTGATCGGAGCCATCGCTCCCGCGAGCGTGAACGGGGTGACGATGATCGGCTGGTTGCGCGCCGACATCTGGATGATCCCCTCGAGCATCGGGTGGTCGTAGCGCAATGGTGACGATGCGTTGACGATCGAGGTCAGGCTCGGTTCCCGGTCGAGCGTCTCGTCATCAATCCCGCGGGCGATACGAACCATCTCGATCCCGTCGAGGTTGCGCTGCTTCCCGAGCGAGTACACGTGGAACGACTTGTCGGTCAGCGTGTGCGCGTCGTATCCCGCCTCGAGGTGGCGGATCGACGGATGGAGGTCGACGGGTTCGACGGGATAGCCGGCGAAGGTGTGCACCGAGTTGAGCAGTTGGCCGAGTCGGAGGAGATCGCCATATCCCGCTCGGTCGCCGGTCCGGTGGACACCGTCGAGATCGACGTAGTTCGGTGCGCTCGCGACCGCCGCGTACGCAACCCAGTCGCCTCCGATCCGGATGTCCCGCTCGGGCGATCGACCGTGCAGCGTGAACTCACTCGGGATGTGGGCGACGGCGTCGAGGACCATCTCCGGGTCGAATCGAACCCGGTCCCCCTCGACCGATGCACCCGCTCCACGGAGCAGTCGACGCGCCTCGTCGTGGAGGATGTCGATGCCGATGTCGGCGAGCACACGCAACGACGCATCGTGGATCGCGTCGAGTTCCTCCCCCGTCACGAGTTCGGTCGGCGCCATCCGACGTCGTGGCTGAGCGAATGGCGGTTGCTCGGCGAGGACGTTGCGCACCCGCCGCTGGCCCTTGCCTCGACGACGCCGTTCGATCACCACCAGAACGTAGTCGTCCCACACGCGGGACCCGTCCGACACGCTGTGGCACTACCGTGGGTTCATGGCAGCGGTACTCGACCTCGGGATCGACCTCGATGCGTGGCCGTGGATCTGGCTCGTCGTCGCCGCGCTCTTCGCGCTCGTCGAACTCACCGCTCTCGCCGGAACGTTCGTCCTCCTGCCGTTTGCAGTGTCGGCGTTCGTTGCATCGATCGCCGGCTTCTACGACGCCTCGGTCGAGGTCCAGTGGTCGATCTTCGTGGTGCTCGGAGCGGTGCTGTGGTACCTGGCCTGGCGTTACCTCCGATCATTCGTCAACGACAACGCGATGCCCGAAGGCGTCGGCGCCGATCGGCTGGTCGGCATGACTGCGATCGTTACCGCCGACATCGATCCGAACGACACCGAACGACACGGCCGGGTGATGGTGGTCGGCGAGCCGTGGGGCGCGTTGGCCGATCCGATGCACACCGTGCGGAAGGGGTCGAAGGTCCGGATCATCGCGATGGAGGGAACCCGTGTCGTGGTCGAGCCGCTGGTTGTCGAACCTCCGGTCGAACCGCCCACCGCTCCGCCGACGGCGCCAGGCCCGCCGCCGAACCCACCCTTCTCGCCCCCCACCCGTACACCGGAGGAATCATGACCCCAGTTGCCATCGTCGTCGGCGTCATCGCGCTGATCGGACTCGCCGTGCTCGTCGCGGCGGTCAAGATCGTGCGCCCGTACCAGCGCGGACTCGTCGAACGACTCGGCCGATACAAGGCCACCGAGGAGCCGGGCCTGCGGCTGATCTTCCCGTTCATCGAGACGATGCAGCTGATCGACATGCGCGAGCAGGTGGTCGACGTTCCTCCGCAGGAGGTCATCACGGCGGACAACGTCGTCGTCTCGGTCGACGCCGTCGTGTACTACGAGGCGACCGATCCTCAACGCCTCGTCTACAACATCGCCGACTTCTTCACGGCGATCACCAAGCTCGCGCAGACCAACCTCCGCAACCTGATCGGCGACATGGAACTCGACCGTGCACTCACGTCGCGCGACACGATCAACACGCAGCTGCGCGAGGTCCTCGACGACGCGACCGACAAGTGGGGCGTCCGGGTCGTGCGTGTCGAGATCCAGCGCATCGATCCTCCGCCGGACATCGTGTCCGCGATGCACGCCCAGATGCGCGCCGAACGCGACCGTCGCGCCACGGTCACCGAGGCGAAGGGGTACCAGGAGGCCGCGATCGCACGCGCCGACGGCGAGCAGCAGGCCGCCGTGCTCTCGGCACAGGGTCGCAAGGAAGCCGCCGTCCTCGATGCACAGGGCGACTCCGAAGCCATCCAGTTGCGCGCCGTCGCGAACAAGCTCCGCCTCGAACTGATGGGCCAAGGCGAGGGGCTTGCGGCCAAGGCGCGACTGACCGGGATCAAGGAAGCGCAGACCGACAACAACGTGCTCACCGTCGAGTACCTGTCGGCACTCGAGCGCATCGGTGACGGGCGCGCCACGAAGCTCGTGATCCCGGTCGAGTTCTCCGGTCTGCTCGGCACGGTCGCCGCATTCGCCGAGACGATCCGTCCGGAAGATCCCGAGGACGAGGTTCGCCCGAAGGACGAACTCCCGATCCCTGCCGACGATGATCGCGTCGAACTTCCCGAGCCGAACCGGGACGACCACCGGGATCGCTGATGCGCTACGCCGACGCCCCGGCGGCCGGGTGGTATCCCGACCCCGAGCACCGCTCCCGTCTGCGATGGTGGGACGGCTTCGATTGGACCGATATCCGGCGCGCTCCGCCGAGCGGGGCCGAGTTGATCGCCGCCGAGGAGAACCGCCAGTTCTTCGAGAACGCCCGGGCCGCCAACCCGATGCCGATGCAGACGACGCCGGCTGGTTACGACCGTCAGAACAGCGAGCAGATCATCTCCGAGGTCCGCGCGGTCGCCCGCGAGGAACTCGACCGGGCAGCCGAACAGTTCTCGCAGCGCGCGACCAATGCCGTGCGCAGCGTGACGCCGCTCATCTCGGGCTACACGAGTCAGATCGCGAAGTGGATCCGCCGCGCGATCATCATCGCTCTCGTCCTGTTGGTCGCCTACTTCGTGTTCCAGGTCGTGATGCAGGCGAGCTTCTTCGACTGGCTCGGCGACCGCATCGACAACGTCACCAATCCTCCCGAATCGCTCGGTGCACTCGGTCAACTGGGTTCGGGTCGCGTCTTCGTTCGCTGACCGGCATGATGCGCGACGAACATTTCGTCGCGCGACACGCAGGCCGGTTCAGGCCGGTGAGCTGAGGCGATACGCGAAGGTGTGTGTGCCGGAGGGGATCTCGTAGCGATCGAGCACGTCCGGTCCGCAACTGGCGGTGCCGAGACCGCGGTGCGCCACATCGACGTGGACGACAAGGCACTTCGACCGGGTGAGGTCCGTTTCGTGGGCGGCGTCGTAGAGCTCCGCGTCGCGATGGTGGGTGGCCGAGATGTGCAGGCCGATCGGGGCGAGGACGTCGAGCCGGACGACGTCGCCGGTCGCCGAGCAGATGAACTCGAACCACCGACATTCGGTACGCAGACCGTACTCCTGGGGAACGAGATACGGCTGCGCGTCGATCCCCGACTCCCAGATCCCGAGGAGCGATCCGCGCTTGCGGTCGGGATAGTTCTCGTCGGGACCACGGCCGAACCAGCGGACGCGGTCGAACCCGGTCGGCAACTCGAACGTCGCTCCCACACGGGCGAGGTCGGTCAGTTCGTCGGGCACGACGACCGTGTGGCGATGCACCACGCCGCCGTCCCCATCGACCTCGTCGCGATGGGTGTGATCGACGATGCCATCGGCCGGACCGACGTCGATCCCGGTCGCCTGCCAGTGCGCGAGGGCTCGACCACCGATCCCGAACCGTTCGGTCAACTCCGGCATCAACTTGAATCCGTCGTTGTCCGTCGGAGCCCGGAAGATCGACACGTTCGGCTCGATGGACGTCACGTCGAACGCTCCGACCGACGCCGCCAATCCGCCGGCCTTGATCCGTTTGGGAGCGCGGAGTTCGACCTGGTCCCACGCGACGAGATGCCCGGCCGGCGCCCACGCGGTTGCTGATCGCTGCCGCCAGTCGACGCGCAGATGCGTGTCGGGTTCGGCCGGGACCGCGCACGGCATCGTGATGGTGATCGACTCGCGCGGTGCGACCTCGACATCGATCTCCCCCGACCCGACGACCACCCCGGCGACGGTGAGTTCCCACGTGGAGACGAGGTCGTCCACGGCCGTGTGACTCCGGCGGTTGGTGATCCGGAGTTTGGAGCGGCCGACCGAGGCGGTGGTCACCGGTCGGTAGACCCAGGCGACCTCGGCGATCGCCGGATGCGGGATCAGGTCGGCCGACATGATCCCGTCCGCGACGAAGTTGCCGTCGTGGATCGTCTCGCCGAACTGTCCGCCGTACGCGAAGCCGCGCGTGCCGTTCGGGAGCGTGGTCGTGAGGCCGTGATCCTTCCACTCCCAGATGAACCCACCCTGGAGCCCGGGGGTCGAGGTGATCGCATCCCAGTAGTCGGCGAGCGATCCGTTCGAGTTCCCCATCGCGTGGGAGTACTCGCACATGATCAGCGGGCGGTCGCCGCGGGGATCGCGTCCGTACTCGACGATGTCGTCGATCGTCGGATACATCGGGCAGACGACGTCGGACGACCCGCGACCGCCGTCGAGCCAGCCGTCGTGGAAGACGGCACCTTCGTAGTGCAACGGTCGTGAGTCGTCGGCCGCGCGGACCCAACCCGCCGCTGCGGCGTGGTTGTCACCGTGGCCCGATTCGTTGCCGAGCGACCACATGACGATCGACGGATGGTTGCGATCACGCGTCACCATCCGCGCCACCCGTTCGATCCAGGCCTGACGGAAGTCGGCGTCGTTGCACAGGCTCGTGTTGTAGGCGTGGCTCTCGATGTTCGCCTCGTCCACGACGTACAGGCCGATCTCGTCGGCGAGGTGGAGCAGGCGGGGATCGTTCGGATAGTGCGAGGTGCGGACGGCGGTGATGTTGTGTCGACGCATCGCGAGCAGATCGGCGCGCATGTCGTCGACGGTGACCGCCTTGCCCCGCTCGGGATGGTGATCGTGCCGGTTGACCCCGAAGAACCAGATCGCCTGTCCGTTGACGCAGAACTCACGCTCGCGGATCTCGATCGACCGGAAGCCGACGAGTTGCGTGTGGACCTCGACGACCTCGCCGCCCGGGTCGATCAGTTCGACGAGCACCCGATACCGGGTCGGCGATTCTGCGGACCAGGGCAGCACCTTCGGGAGGTCGAAGCCGGCGGCCACGTGATGACCGGTGAAGACCATCGGCGCGAGGAATCGATGCGGAACGGTGTCGGTCGTCGGGGAATCGAGCCGCTTTCCGCGCAGATTCTCGATGGTGGTGCGCACGGTGTGGCCCTTGGACGGAGGTGTCGATCCACCGATCGTGGTGCGCACCTCGAGGTGGCCGCCACCGGAGATGTGGTTGTACGACGCGTCGCACCGGACCGACGTGACCCGGGTTGCCGGGCGCGCCTCGACGTGGACATCGCGGTGGAGACCGGCCATCCACCACTGGTCCTGGTCCTCGATATAGCTGTGTGCACTCCAGCGACACACGACGATCGCGATGTCGTTGCGTCCGACGGTGACGTGCTGGGTGATGTCGTACTCACTCGCAAGCCGGCTGTCGGTGCCGTATCCGGCGAAGGAGCCGTTGACGTACAGCGCGTGGACGCTCTCGGCGCCGCCGATGCTGAAAATGATGCGCCGACCGTTCCACTTCTTCGGAACGGTCATCGAGCGGCGATACACACCGGTCGGGTTCCGTTCCGGCAGCGTCGGCGGCGGGCCGTCGAAGGGCATCTGCACGTTGGTGTACTGCGGCAGGTCGGCGACGCCGTGCTGGTCCACCACGTTCTGCAACGTCCAGTTTCCGGGGACGGCGACCCCCTTCCATGCGAGTCCATCCGGTGCGTCGGTGACGGCCGCGGCGTCGACGTGGTCCGGATGGTCGAACAGCCGGAACTTCCAGCGTCCGTCGAGCGACGTCTGCCACGGACCGGCGGCGGTCGCGAGCGGATCGGAGGCGCGGGCCTCGGCCACGCTGCGGTAGGCGGTGCTCGTCGGAGCGATCGGCAACCGTCCGATCGACGTGATCGCCGGATCGCTCCACGGCCGCACGAATCCGATCCCCGGCAACATCACCCAATCCTCACACAGCAGTCGGAATGCCCAGCAACCCCGACTCGAACTCGAATCGCGACGCACCGGAAACGTGACGGCAGCAGCCGACCCACCAGCACTCAGCCGCGAGTCGGGTTCCTTGAGCCGGAGTCAGATCGTCCGAGGTCAAGGAAGCATGAACCCGAGTTGCCTCTGGGCACCGAGCGGTGAGGGGCGACGCAGAGATCGGGCGATCTGGCCCGGCTCAAGCGCCGTCGTGGACCCAGACGGAGGTATCGATCGGCATGATGCCCGAGTCCCAGATCCAGTCCATCGCCGGAACGCTCACGCGGACGCAGCCGTGCGACGCCGGGTAGTTCGGGATGCTGCTCGAACCGTGCACCGCGACGCCGCCGACGAAGTACTTGGGTCGGTAGATGCGACCGAGGTCGCCCTCCCACCAGCCTTCCTCGCGCTGACGGTTGACCTCGTGCAGTCCGCTCGGTGTCAGCGACACGCCGGTGATCGTCTCACCCGGGGTGTTCTGGTCGGCCTCGGTGTATTCCTCGCCGTTGCCGGTGGAGGCGTTGAGCACCCATTCGGTCTTTCCGTCGATCACGAAGAACAACAGCTGCTTGCCCTTGTCGATCTCGACGAGTGTGCCGGAGTTTGCTCGGGCGTTCGGCCGGACGGTTTCGACGGTGAGCGCGTGTGCGGTCTGTTCGTCGACCCGACCGCTCGGGTCGTCGAAACCCATGTACTTCTGGAACGCCATGACGGCCTGGCTCGTGGTGAGGCCGTAGTCGCCGTCGGCGCCGTTCACCCAGAATCCGAGGTCGAGCAGACGCTGCTGGACCCGCGCCGCCTCGCCGCCACTGTTCCCGCCGATTGCCTGCAGCGGCACGTCGAGCGCCGCGACCTGCTGGATCGTGTCGGGGATCGTGGTGGTCGGAGCCGCGGTCGTCGTCGGAGCGATCGTCGTGGTGGTCGTCGTCGTGGTCGCCTTGACCGTGGTCGTGGGAGCCAACGTGGACGGAGCGACCATCGTGGTCGTGGTCATCTCGGGTGCGGCTGACGCACCTTCACCGCCGGCACCGCCGGCCATGGCCGACGAGCAGCCGACGAGCGCGGCGAATCCGAAGACGATCCCACATCCGATCAGTGCCTTGCGGCGTTCGTCCACGACCATGAGGCGCAATGGTATCGCTCCCACCCTGCGTGACACCGGCTTCTGTGACCGAAAAGCGCGTGTTCAGACGGTGTTTCGTAACGAAAACGTCGCATCAGCCTCCACATCAGGTTGATATTCGACAGGACTGCGTGTGACGGTGCTCACATCGAAGCTCGCTGCAGCCGCCCGAAGCGATCGGGTGAGGTCGTGGGACACGTCGATCTCGACCGCACTCGAGGCCAGGAGTTCGCCCACGACCGCCTCGACGGTCGCTCCGGCCGACCGCAGTTCCTCGAGCGAGACCGATCCATGGCGCTTCGACAGCCGTTCGCCATCGTCGCCCATCACGAGCGGGACGTGGGCGTAGGTCGGGGTCGGAAGTCCGAGGAGTCGCTGGAGATGGATCTGGCGCGGGGTCGAGGTCAGCAGGTCGTCACCGCGCACAACCTGGGTGATGCCTTGGAGCGAGTCGTCGACGACCACGGCGAGGTTGTAGGCGGGGACACCGTCGTTGCGTTGCAGGACGACATCGTCGACACCGCCCTCCGTTCGGCCAGCGACCAGGTCCGTGAAGCCGATCAGGTCGGTGGCGCCTGATTCCGGTGGGTCCGTCGTTCCCATCGATTCGTCGGCGCGGAGGCGCAGCGCCGGCTTCCGACCATCGTCGAGAAACCGTTGCCGTCGAGCCGACGTCAGGTGTCGACACGTTCCCGGATACGAACCCGGCGGCAGGTGGGGAGCGTTCGGCGAGTTCTCGATCTCGGCACGGACCTCGCGTCGCGAGCAGAAGCACTCGTAGACGAGACCACGCGATCGCAGCTCGGCGAGCGCATCGCGATAGAGGTCGAAGCGCTCGCTCTGGCGGACGACCGCGCTGTCCCAGTCGAGTCCGATCGCGGCGAGGTCACGGAGTTGGGCCGCTTCGTGCTCGGGCGCCGCCTGCACGCGATCGAGATCCTCCATGCGCACGATGAAGCCGAGACCGGTCGAACGGGCTGCGAGCCACGCGAGCAGAGCCGTGCGCAAGTTCCCGAGATGGAGACTTCCGGTCGGGGATGGCGCGAAGCGGCCGCTCATGTGAGCATTCTCGTCATGACTCCGGACGGCAGACCCACGCCGACGTCGCATGACCGGAAACGGACGGGAGGGCGCAAGGTGGTGCGCACGACGTCGCCGACCGGTTCGGGGAGTCGTCTGGGTCGACGGTCGCGCATGGAGTTGATCCTGGCACGGGATCCCGCGACCTGCGTGTGGTGCGGTCGGCAAGTGGGCGTCGGCCTGGTCGAGGCGACGACCGAGCACGTGGTTCCACGCATCAAGGGCGGGCCGAGTTGGCTGGAGAACGAGGTAGCAGCATGTCGACGCTGCAATTCCCGTCGTGGGCATCGCACGCCGACCGACTGGGCCGACGAATGCGAGGGGCTCGGATGGGAGCCGGATCGCGAACGACTCGTCCGGGTGCTGACGTCATTGGTCGCGAAGATCGCCGAACGTGGAGGCCAGCGACGTGCGCGTCCGTACATCGCCGGACAGCTGCGACGGCTGCGCGGCTCGCTGCGCTGACGGGTCGCGTTCCGGACTCGCGTGACGGTGCCTCGGCTCGCGCGTCTCGCGACCGGGCCTCGTGTCTCGTATGGTTCGGGTCATGCGGTGCCATGTGTGCAACGTCGCGGTCGGCGACGGTCAACGGTTCTGCCACGAGTGTGGCGAATCGCTCGAGGAAGTGACCGCCCAGATCAGGACCGTCGATGCGAGCTCACCGTCCGAACCCGAGCCCGCCGATGCCACGGTGCTCGACGAATCCGTGGACTCCGACGAGTCGAGTGCCGCCTCGATCGCCTCCCTCGTGTCGGATGTGGAGGCCGATCCGGACGACGCCGATGACCAGGTCGATCCCGAAGGTCAACTC
>NZ_JBAVYV010000032.1:0-17438 GCF_049588435.1 Ilumatobacter sp. | reverse complement strand
AGCCCGCGGCACCGGCACTCGCGCCGGCGATGCAGGAACCCACATCCATCACCAAGATCAGCGGGATGCGCGGCACGATCGCCAAGCGCATGCACGAGTCGCTCACCCAGATGGCGCAACTCTCGCTGTTCATGGACGCCGACCTCGATGCGATCGTGGCCGACCGGGCGCGCCGCAAGGCCGAAGGTAGCGCACCGAGCTACACCGACTACGTGATCGCAGCAGCGGCTCGAGCACTCGTCGAGCATCCCCACGTCAACTCGCAGATCACCGACGACGGCATCGCGCTGCTTCCCGACGTTCACGTCGGGATGGCGGTGGCGCTCGATGGTGGATTGATCGTGCCGGTCATCAGCGACACCGCGACCCGCGATCTCGATTCGCTCGCCAGCGAATCATCACGGCTCGCCACCGCGGCGCGAGCCGGGTCACTCGCGCTTCCCGACCTCGAGGGGGGAACGTTCTCGGTCAGCACGCTCGGCATGTTCGGAGTCGACGGGTTCACGCCCGTCATCAACCCGCCGAACACGGCGATCCTCGGCGTCGGCCGACTCCGCGACGACCTCGTCCTCGGCGACGACGGCACCGTCTCGGCCACGAAGCGGATCACACTCAGCCTCACCTGGGATCACCGTGCATTCGACGGTGCACCCGCCGCCGAGTTCTGCCGCTCGATCGCCGACCTTCTCCGCGATCCTGCAGCGCTCGACACACCCGCCGGCTGAGCGACACGATCGGACCCTGCACATGATGAACTACCAGGACCTGTTCCACCTCGGCATCCGTGTCCCAAATCTCACCGAGGCGATGGACGAACTCGGCGAGAGCATGGGCCTCACCTGGGCGGCGGTGCGTGAGAATCCAGCCCAGACCCTCTGGACACCCGATGATGGGTTGCAGGAGATCCACCTCACGTTCACCTACTCGGCCGAGGGACCCCAGCACGTGGAGCTGCTGGAAGGTCCTGCGGACACGTTCTGGGATGGTCGGGGCTGCACAGGTGCCCATCACGTCGGTATCTGGTCCGACGATGTCACCGGAGACACCGACGCCATGATCGCCGCGGGCTGGTCGCTCGTCGGCGCACAGAACGACCCCGCCGACGGCAACGGGTACGGCATCTTCACCTACGTGCAACCGCCGACCGGGCTGATCGTCGAACTCGTCGACCGGATCGTCCTCCCCCACTTCGAACAGTGGTGGGCCGGCGGCGCCTGACCCATCTCAACTCTTCCGACCGTCCACCCCGCCCACCCCGCCCGAGCCGCCCGAGCCACCCCGGAACACCCCCGCCGCCGCTCGGAAATTTCGTGGGATCGTGATGCCCACCGTCACGATTCGACGAGATTTCACGCGGGCCTCGCTCGGCGCGGAGAAATTTCGGGGGATCTGGACGCTCCCCGTCACGATCCCACGAAATTTCCCATCGACCAGCGCGTGGAGTCAGGTGGGGGGTGGAGTCAGGTTTGGTGTGGGTCAGGTGGGCCGGCGTCAGGCGAGGTGTTGGGACTTGCCTTCGAGGAACGTGGGGGTGAGTTCGAAGCTGGCCCAACGGCGGCCGGAGTCGAGCGCAGCCTGGATCCCACGCACGAAGGCGTCGGCATCGTCGCCGAGGTAGTGACGGGCGGCCGCGGCGATGTCGGTGTCGAGTTCGAAGTCGACTTCGCGCACCGGGCCTTCCAACGTCACGTATCGCGCGACCGGCAACGGTTGCTCGTGGACGCAGAGGCTGGCGCGGCCCACGGAGCGCAGCGCTGCGGTCTTCGACGACGTGGTCGGACTCTGGAAACGCGCGACGCCGTCGACCCAGCGAAACCAGATCGGTGTCCCCATCGCGCGTCCGGATCCGAGCACGACGCTGAGCACCGCATCACGCGGCTCGACCAAGAACGCGTCGATGTCGTCGGGCGTCATCGCTGACATGCGAAGGTCACCGGGACTACCGGTTGCCGCCGTTGACGAGCAGCGTCTGACCGGTGACCCACGATGCCGCGTCCGATGCCAGGAACACGACGGCATTGGCGACGTCATCGGGGGTACCGAGGCGGCCGAGCGGGATCCCGAGCTTCTTGCCGAGTGCCGGGATGTCCTCGTCGGATGCCCCGAAGAACTCCATGAAGACCTCGGTCGGGACCGGGCCGGGGGCGACGCCGTTGACCCGGATCCCGCGTGACGCGAGTTCGGTCGACATCGTTCGGGTCAGGCTGTCGACGCCCGCCTTGGCCACCGCGTAGGGACCGTTGTTGGGGGACGGCTTCAGCGCCGCTCCCGACGAGATGTTGATGATCGAGCCGCCGTCCTCGAGCACACGGGCTGCGGCCCGCGAGCCGGTGAACACGGCGCGCAGGTTGAGGTCGAGTTGGTAGTCCCACTGGCGGTCGGGCATGTCGGCGAGGTGGCGCGGCGTGCGGTCGTCGGCACCACCGGCGTTGCTCACCCACAGCGTGACCTTGCCCATGTCCTGCTTGGAGCGATCGGCCAACTCGTCGACGAAGTCGCCGTCGGTGATGTCGCCGGCGATCGCCAACGCGCGCCGGCCGAGCGCCCGACAGCGTTCGGCGACCGCTTCGATCTCGTTCTCTCGTCGAGCGGTCAGCACCACGTCGCACCCGGCTTCGGCGAGGCCGATCGCGATCCCCTCACCGATCCCGCGGCCGGCGCCGGTCACGACGGCGACCTGATCGGACAGTGCGAATCGGTCGAGAATGCTCATGATGTCAGCTCCACGATCGTGACCGTACCCGTCGACCCGTCGATCTCGATGATCGAGCCGTCGGGGATCCGCTTGGTCGCGTCGACGACCGAGACCGCACACGGGAGACCGAGTTCTCGGCACATGATCGCCGCGTGGCTGGCGACTGCGCCGACGTCGACGACGACTCCTTCGGCGGCCAGGAACAGCGGCACCCACGATGGATCCGTGGTGGGTGCGACCATGATGTCGCCCGGTCCGACCGCACCCGGGTCCGACGGATCGAGGATCACCCGAGCGGTCCCCCTGACCACGCCGGGTGCGCCCATCGTTCCCTGCAGCACATCACCCTGGGCAGCCGTCGGAGCACTCCCCCCGCCGCGCTTCGTCCAGGTCGAGATCGGTGGGACGCCGTCCTCGAGCTTGACGATGTAGGGCGGTTCGAGCGTCTGGAGTTCGGCGAAGATCGCCTCGCGTTCGCGAATCGTGTCGGCCATCGTGGACGGCTCGGCGAGGAAACCGTCGAGTTCGGAATCGAGGAGCATGAAGATCTCGCGGGGGCCGGTGAGCACACCGGAGTCGACCATCCGCGTCCCGACCTCCAGCAACGCGAGCTTCGCCTCGTGGATCAACCGGATGCAGGCATTCT
This sequence comes from Ilumatobacter sp., assembly GCF_049588435.1. Classification (GTDB taxonomy): domain Bacteria; phylum Actinomycetota; class Acidimicrobiia; order Acidimicrobiales; family Ilumatobacteraceae; genus Ilumatobacter_A. The sequence goes on along the minus strand of NZ_JBAVYV010000032.1, from coordinate 14,097 downwards.
TGCCCATCTCGCGCATCCCGTAGAAGACCGACGCGGACGCAATTCCGGCCTGAAGCCCGCCGTGCGCCTCGGGGTCACCCTCGACGAGCGCCAGCAGTTCCGTGGTGAGCCGCTCCCGTTCGGCGACGCCACGCTCGTGCGCGACCGACGGCGACTTCGAATCGTCCTGGAGACGCAGCCGCTCCAGCATCCCGAGTGCGAGTGACGGCTTCGTCGTCCACGAGTGCGCCCGCAGATCCCATTCGTTGGGACCCCGATGTCCGTGGACAGCGATCATCTCGGCCCATCCGGCGACGAACGCGGCCGCGTCCGGGTCGTCGGATCTCGCGAGCCGATCGAGGATCCCGTCGACGCCCGCGTCGAACTCCGCGGTCAGCGGCGGCGAGTTCTTCACCAGCCGAGACAGGTCCCACATGACGACACCGGCATCGGCCGACTCGACCCCACCGATCGCCGTCATCACCTTGACCGCGTCCGGTCCACGTCCGATCGCTTCACAGATCGCCTGCACCGCACCCGGACCCAGCGACGCAGCCAGCGCCGACTGGCAGTAGGCGGTCCAGCTGATCTCCAGTTCGGTGATGAGGTCGCGCGCACGCGCGACGAGATCCTCGTTCGACATGGCCGACAGGTCGGGCCGCTCGCGAACCAGACGCCGCGCGACGCGCGACGCCTCCTCCTGCGCGGGGAAGTCGGACGTGCTCATCACCCAGCCCATCCGTTCGGCGAGCTTGAGGCTCTGCTCCTCGCTCTCGTCGTCGGGATGTTCCGTGTACTTGGGGACGCCGGGGCGATCACCGAAGTACGCGAGGTCGATCGCCTCCGGGCTCGCGCCGGGCATCCGCACGCCCATCACGCGAGGAAGCGACAGCTGGTTGTAGAAGTAGCCGCCCCAGTTGCCGAACACCTCGGGCGGATCGACCGCGTACTCCTCGGGTTCGAGGACACCGAACGCGCAATACCCGTTGGCCACACCGGGGACGCACCCCTTCGCCCAGCCGAGGCTCCATCCGAGCGGGCTGAACGGCTCGGGACCGACCTCATCGGCGTTGGCCCGCGTGTAGTACGGAAAGCGAGTACTGATCTCGGTGTCGGTGATCCACGTGTCGATCGAAACGGTCATTGCATCGGCCCCCTGTCGCCTCGTCGACGGGGACGTCCACGCCCCGCGCCGCACCGCCGGAGCGGTTGCGTTCGTGGTTCGTGCCGCCGACCAGCGAAACTTAACGGGTCGTCGGTATCTCCGTGAAGCGGAGGCGTCACCAACCGCCGACAGCGTGATCGGACCCGGGAGCAACGACATGGCAACACCGATGGATGAACGGTTGATCGAGAAGATCCGTTCCGACATGGCCTACGAGTTCGCGCGGACCGCCCCGCCCGAGGGCTTCCCGGCGTTCCACGACATCTCGACCGAGCGTCACACGAGCACGCTCTTCCACGATCTCGAGCAGGAACATCTCTGGACGAAGACATGGGTGATCGCGGGTCGCGTCGAAGACGTGCCGAATCCCGGCGACTACATGACGTTCGACGACCTCGGCGTCCCACTCCTGATCGTGCGCGGCACCGACGACACGATCCGGTGCTTCTACAACACCTGTCAGCATCGGGGCGCCCCCGTCGTCCGCGAGGAGCGCGGATCGTCTCGACGTCTCCGCTGCCAGTACCACTCGTGGACGTACGAGGTCGACGGCGGGACCCTGGTGTCGGTTCCCGACGAGCGTGACTTCGTCGACCTCGACTGGGAGCAGCGCTGCCTCCCGCGGGCGAGTTGTGACGCGTACGGCGGGTTCATCTTCGTCAACCGCGATCTCGATGCCACACCGCTCGACGACTGGATCGGCCCGCTGAAGGAGATGCTCGATCCATTCCAGACGTCGGAACTGCGTGAGGTGTACCGCGAATCACGAATCGTTCCCTGCAACTGGAAGGTGACCGCCGAGGCGTTCCTCGAGGTGTACCACTTCCGTCACATCCACTCCCACGACGGGGTGAGCGTGCTCGACAACCGCGGTGCGGCCATGGGGTTGTACCCACACGGCCACAGCCGGATGATCACGCCCTACTCGAAGCAGAACGTCGAGCGGGCGGGCCTCGCGAGTTGGGACGATTGGAAGCACCTCGACCAAGCGGGCATGCGCACGATCGACGGCGTTCCCGGCATGGTCGATTGCACCAGCACCGCGGTGAGCCTGTTCCCGAACACGATCATCCCGCTCGGCCGGATCGGCTTCCCGATCAACATCTTCTGGCCCGTCGACAAGAACACGACGCGCCTCGACTGGATTTACTACGCGCTCCCACCGGAGGGCGCCGACCGCTTCCCCGATGTACTCTCCGACACCTGGGCCGCCCGCCGCCGGGTCTACAACCAGATCATGGCCGAAGACGAGATGAACATGGCCCCGATGCAGCGCTCGATGGAGTCACCCGCCCTGCGCGGCATCCCGATCAACTACCAGGAACGCCGCATCTGGCATCTCCACGAGGAAATCGACCGGATCATCGGCTCGGAGAACATTCCCGAGCGTCTCCGGATGAACCAGCTGCTCGCTCCGTACGTCGAACGCTGAACCGATCGTCGATCAATCGGACGTGCGGGCGTTGTTCTCGACGACCCGTCGAGCGACGACCGGAAGCATCTTGACGGCGATCTGAGGGGCCTCGTTCAGGACGTTGTCGAACGAGCGGCTGTCGATGTGCAGCACCCGCGTCGCCGTCTTCGAGGTGACGGTGGCGTTGCGCGGCGCTCCCGCGAGCAACCCCATCTCACCCGCGAACCCACCGGGCTCGATCGTCGCGATCTCGGTCTCCCCGAGGAGCACCGACAGCTCACCGTCGAGCACGATGACCATCTCGCGCGCCGAGCTTCCCGCCCGCATCAGCACGTCACCGGCGCTGAAGGAGAGTTCGGTGACGGCAGCGCCGACCACGTCGAGATCGTCATCGTCCACATCTGCGAACAACGGGACAGCTTTGAGATAACGGTGATAGTCGTGACGCGCCATCTCGCGGACGATAGTGCGATGCCGCGGCGCTCGACCGACCGAGCTGACAACGCGGATCGAATGGCATAGAGGTTCCCCGACCTCGGCCGGTTCGCCGGCGGGCCGCTCAGCGATTCGACAGGACCTCGGTGAGGGCGTCCAGGACGGTTGCGACCTGAACGTCGGTGATCACCAGCGGAGGACACATCGCGAGTGCCGTGCCGATCACGCGCACGATCACCCCGCGATCGAGGAGCGCGGCGCGAGCGGAAGCCGCGTCGGCGCCGAGGTCGACCGCCCACAACGCTCCGACACCCCGGTACGAGTCGATCTGTCCGTCCTCGCGCATCGCGGCGAAGCCTGCGGAAAGGCCCTGTCCGATGTGGTCCGCTCGGGCGCAGAGGTTCTCGTCGCGGATCAATTCGATGTTGCGGATCGCGGCCGCTGCACACGTCGGGTGCCCCGAGTACGTGTACCCGGTCCGCAGAAGGCCGTCGACCGTCTCGAGCGTCGCAGACACCTCGCGGGAGAGGATGACTCCCGACAGCGGCAGGTAACCAGACGTGACACCCTTCGCGAACGTGATCAGGTCGGGAACGACTCCGAACGTCTGTGAGCCGAACCAGTTGCCGGTCCGTCCGAAACCGCAGATCACCTCGTCGGCGATCAGCAATGCACCGTGCTGATCGCACAACCGGCGGGCGGATGCGAGGTAGCCGTCGGCCGGCATCACCACTCCCCCCGCCCCTTGGACGGGTTCGGTGAGGAAGGCGGCGATGCGTGGACCGTGCTTGCTGAACACCCGAGCCAGCGCCTCGATGTCGTCGCTCGGAACCTCGATGAAGTGCGGCACGAGATCGCCCCAGCCCTCGCGATTGAGCGCGATTCCCTGCGCCGAGGTCCCGCCGAAGTTGGTCCCGTGATATCCACCGGTCCGGGTGATCACGATCTGACGATCGTCGTCACCGCGCAACCGATGCGTCAGTCGCGCGATCTTCAGCACCGTGTCGATCGCCTCGGAGCCCGAGGTCCCGAGGAAGACCCGACCGTCGGGATGCGGGGAGATCTCGACGATCATCTCGGCCAGCCGCGCTGCCGGCGCATTCGTGAACGGATCGAACACGTTGTAGGCCGCGATGGAATCGAGCTGAGCGACGATCGCGTCGCGCATCTCCGTCCTCCCGTGACCGACCTGGCAGTACCAGAGGCTGCCGAGCGCGTCGATGTAGTCGTTTCCCCGCGAGTCGGAGACGACCGCGCCGGAACCGGCGACGATGTCGACGAAGTCCGCTTCGGGCGTCGCCGGTGACGCGAACGGATGCAGCAACGGATGGTGGCTCATGCGCGCTCGATCGGGCCCGGTGTCGGTGTCATGAACCCGGACGCTAGGAGGTCGGACCGGGCGCGTCGAATCAGAGGTCGTCGACCGACGCTCCGGTCGGGGATCGGCGGGATCAGACCATCGTGGTGTCGGGCACCCAGCTGCCGTGCGCTCCGTACGGCACGCGGCGCGGCAGGTGCACGGTGGCGACCGGCGGTGCCGAGAAGTCCTGGGCATCGACGATGATCAGTCGGGACTGGTCGGAGGATGTGTCGTGGGTCAAGCTGATGACCCAACCTTCGTCCTCGCCCGCGTCGACCGATGCGGGAGCGAACACCGGCTCGGCGCCGCGCACTCCGTCACCCAGGTGATGCTCCGCGCAGATACCGGTGGTGAGGTCGTACTTCCACAATGCGGAGCCGTAGACAGGCTCTTCGGAGTTGCCTTCACCGGCGAGCGCCATCAGGTATCCGTATCGCGCGTCGAGGCCGATCATGCGGTCGTCGACGCGGCCGAAATCACCGGGACGGTCGTCGATCTGCGATTCGGTGACGGTTCCGGCGTCGAGGTCGATCGTCCACTTCCACAGCCGCCCGACCTCGGCATAGTCGTCGTTGCTCGAGCCGAACGCCTCGGGCTGGCGCGACACGTGGAGCACGATCGTGTTGCCGTCCTCGTGCGCGTTGACGGGGTGGAACACGTAGCACGGGTCGATCTCGAACCAGCGCACGTCGGCGTTGGTCCCGTTGCGGGGCATCACGCCGAGCCGCGCACCGGCGTCGCGGTTGAACTTGAACGGGAATCCGTTCTCGAGCATCGAGAGGTCGAAGCAGACCGGCAGGTCCATGAACACGACGTGGTTCCGCGTGACGTTGAAGTCGTGCATCATCACCATGTTCGGGATGTCGATGCCCTCGAGTTGCTGGAGGACGCCATCGGCGCTGATCCGGATGTAGTTCAGGAACGGCGGCTCGGCACTCAGGTAGCTGAAGGCGATGAGCTCACCGGTGACCGGGCACACCTTCGGGTGGGCGGTCATCGAGGTGGTGAGCGCGCCGCCGTAGTTCTGCGGGCCGAGCGTGTTGAGTTCGCTGTCGAGACGCCAGGGCCAGTGGCCCTCCTCGAGGCATAGCAGCTCGCCGTTGTGCGGCATGACGTGGGTGTTCCCCGTACCGCGCGTCATGTCGCCCATGGTCGCCATCGGATCGCCCTGCGGATCGGTGATGTTCGGGGTCTGGATGAAGCGGTTGCGATACCACTCGGCCTTGCCGCCCGAGAGTCGGATCCCGTGCACCATGCCGTCGCCGAAGAACCAGTGGTCGGACGAACCCGACGCCGGGTTCGGGCCGGTTCGCACGTAGTTGCCGCTCAGCTCCGGCGGGATGTTCCCTTCGACGCGCAGCTCCTGGTCGGTGCGCTCGTCGAGCACCGGGGCCCAGTTCCCACGCAGGTGCCACGGCAGTTCGGTGGTCGAGTCGATCGTCGTGCTGTCATCGGTCACGGTCATGTGTTGAAGGTAACACTGGCGACCCCGCAATATTTACCAGCAGTAACATTTTGTTTCGCGAGCCCGCTACCGTCCACGGGGTGAGCGTCGAATCCCGGTCAACGGCCCGCCCGAAGCGTGGGCCCGGACGTCCCCCCGGCGGAGGCGTGATCGTCGACCGCGAACAGCTGCTCGCTGCCGCGACGGCGGTGATCCGTGAGCGGGGTCCCGACGTCACGATGGTCGACATCGCAGCGGCTGCGACGGTCACCAAGCCGATCCTGTATCGCACGATCGGTGACAAGGAAGCGCTCACGAACGCGCTGTCGGAGATGTTGATCGACCGGGTCAACGCCGCCGTCACCCTCCATCTCGGCTCGGGTGGCGAGCCCCGCGACGACTTCCGCAGCGCCGTGCGCGGCTACCTCGCGGCGATCGACGCCGATCGCAACCTGTTCCTGTTCGTCAACGGCGGAAGCCACGAGACGGCCGTCGTCCAACGCCTCGTCGACCGCTCCGCGCAGCAACTGCTCGATTCGTTCACCGCTGCACGCGAGGAAGCCGGGCTCGACACCGCTGCCGCGCGTACCTGGTCCTATGCGATCATCGGAGCGTTCCAGATCGTCTCGTTGATGTGGCTGCGCGACGACTACTGCGACATCGACACCCTCGCCGACGACCTCACCCACCTGCTGTGGACCGGGGTATCCGCCGTCGGAGCCTGATCAGGTCACGAAGTCCTCAGGTCGTGATCGACGTGAGCTCTCCGGCGAGCCAGGCGTCTCGCAACCGGCGCTTGTTGATCTTGCCCATCGTCGTTCGACCGAGGTCGGCCACCACGTGATACTCGCGCGGGCACTTGTAGTGACTGAGCCGTTCACGCAGCCAACTCGACAACTCGTCGATGTCGGGCGGTGAGTCCGGGTCGGTCGGCATCACGAGCCCGACGAGCTTCTCGCCCATGTCGGGATGCGGGACGCCGATGCAGCCGACGTCGGCGACACCCGGATGGTCGATCAGCAACAGTTCGGCCTCGGCCGGGTAGATGTTGACGCCACCCGACACGACCATGTCGTTGAAACGGTCGGTGATGAACACGTACCCGTCATCGTCCATGTAGCCGATCTCGCCGAGCGTGAACAGCCCGGGTTCGGGATTCGATGCCGCCGTCTTGTCCGCATCGTTCGGGTACACGATGCCGCGCCCGGTGTCGTCACGGAAGAACAGTCGCCCCTCCGTCCCGGGCGGGAGTTCGTTCAGTTGGTCGTCGAAGACCACCGCGTGGAACGGGGGAATCGATCGCCCGACCGAGCCCCGGTGCTCGAGCCATTCCTCGCTCGTGATCGCGCAGACCGTGCCGACCTCGGTGGCTCCGTAGGCGTCACGGAACACCGGACCGAACCACTCGATCATGCCCGCCTTGACATCGATCGGGCACTTCGCTCCGGTGTGGGCGATCATCTTCATCGAGCTGACGTCGTACTTCGCCTTGACGCCCTCGTCCAGGGCGAGCAGGCGCACGAAGTGCGTCGGGACCATCACGGTCGACTCGGTCCGATAGCGGTCGATCGCGGCGAGCGTCGCCTCGGCGTCGAACTTGTCGAGGATCACCGACGACACCCCGGCGCACAGGAGACGCATTCCCGACAACGGACCGGTGTGATACATCGGCCCGACCACCAGGTGCGTGCCGAATCCGGCGAAGCCACCTTCGGCGAGACGCTCCAGGTGTTCGGCCATGTCGACACCGCCGGCGAACATCGTCGGCGGCAGCTCGGTCCCCTTCGGAAGTCCGGTGGTGCCCGAGGTGTAGAGCAGGTTCGGCAGCGGGATGATCGAGTCCGGCGGATCGTCGTTCACGCCACCCGCGAGCCATTCGTCCCACGCGATGACGCCGTCGACGCCGTCACATGCCCAGCCGATCACGGTGTCGACCCCGGCCTCCGCTGCCGCCGCGATTCCGCGCTCGACCGTTTCGGGACCGACGAAGACGATGCCGCTCTCGGAATCGCTCAGGATGTAGGCGGCCTCGGACGCGGTCAGATGGAAGTTCACGGGAACCGTCGAGGCCCCGGCGAGGAGGCCCCCGAGGTGCGCGAGCGCCGTCTCGGCGGCGTTCTCCGCGAACACCGCGATCCGATGTTGTGGACCCAGCTCGCCGCGCTCGTCGGCGGCGAGCAGGCGGCTCGCGCAACGGTTCAGCGCTTCGTCGACCTCGGACCAGGTGTACTCGCGGCTGGCGTCGACCAGCGCGAAGCCGGTCGGATCCTCGGCCGCACGTCGTTTCGCGAAGGCGGGCATCAGGGCCCCATCCGTCGGCCGGCGGCGGGGCGGTCGAACTCGGCCTGACGGAACAGGCTCGCGTCGATCCCCATCGTCTCGGGGACGTGCTCACTCGTGTTGGAATGGTGGACGCACACGCGATGCGCGATCCGCCACTCACCGTTGCGGCACTCGTAGGTGTCCTGGTAGCGGCCGTACCACGTCGACATCATCCGCGTTTCCTCGTCGAAGAGGTGCGTGATGCAGTAGGCCTCACCGCGCCCGTTCTTCATGTCGGAGTCGATCTCGACACGGTGGTTGTAGATCGAGTGCATGGTCCAGGTCCACTTGTCGTGGCTCCCGACGCAGTAGTCGCAGAACTCCCAGGCATTGCCGTTGAAGCGACCGTGCTCGTCGATCGCATCGGGCCAGTAGGCCGACTTCATGACGTCACCGTCGAGACGATCGAGGCCGTAGGAGTATCGGCGCGCGGCCTCGCGGCATGCCTCGATCGAGCACAATTGCTCGACCGTGGGGGTGGGGTTGGCGATCTCACTCATCGGCGCCGACGTTACCGAATGACCGTTCAGGTACTCCCACTCGACGGTCCGCGGATGACTCGCGTAGACAGACGACATGGACTTCGACCTCACGCAGACCGACCACCTCCTCACCACCACCCGCGCGGTCCGCAAGCGCCTCGACCTCGACCGGCCCGTTCCTCGCGACCTGGTGCTCGACTGCGTGCGGATCTCGACGCAGGCACCCGCCGGCGGCAACTACCAGAAGTGGCGCTGGGTGATCGTCGACGACCCGGAACGCAAAGCCGTCATCGCCGATGCCTACCAACGGTCGTACGCGCCGTACATCGCCGCGCAGAAGAAGGCGGTGGCGAAGGCAGGGAACGCGGCGGCGTCGAATCCGATCATCGACTCGAGCACCCACCTCGCCGAGGTCCTCGCAGACGTTCCAGTGCTGGCGATCCCCTGTGCCCTGGGCTCGCCACGCGATGCCGGTGAGACGGGCGAGGCTCAGGCCGGATGGTGGGGGTCGGCGCTGCCGGCCGTCTGGAGCTACTGCCTCGCCGCGCGTTCCAGAGGATTGGGTACCGCGTGGACGACGCTGCACCTCCCGTACGCCGGAGAGGTCGGTGAAGCACTCGGAATCCCCGACACGGTCACCCAGTTGGCATGCATCCCGACCGCCTACTACACCGGCGACGACTTCAAGCCCGCGACGCGGAAACCGGCCGAGTCCGTCACGTACTGGAACGGCTGGAAGGACACCGACATCGGGTCATGAGCTGACTCCGAGCGCCCGACCAGCTGCTCGGCGCTGTCAGCCGCGGACGACGGCGACGTTGCCCTCGGTCCACATGACCGTGAGCGTGCGGTGCGCGATCCGCCATCCGTCGGATGTTCGCACGAGGCGGTCCTCGTAGCGCCCGGCAACGATGTAGTTCGGGCTCCCGTCGGGAACCCGGCGGATGTGCTGCGCCTGGAGATAGCACCGGTGGGTGCCCGCGTCCCCGTCGACCGTCACCTCGTGGTTCCCGACGAGATGCTGGCTGTCGTCGAGGTTCTCGAGGGCGGCGCGGATCCGGTCGGTGATCGCATCGAGCCCTGCGAGTTCCGTCGGGTTCCCGAGCTGTGCTGTCGCGTCGGGAAGGAACACCTCGGCGAGTCCGTCCCACTGTTTCGTGTCGAGCACCCGGCAGTAGCGCGTCGCGACGGCGACGATGTCGCGCTCGTCGAGCAGCAGCCGCAGGAGTGAACTGGGGTGCGTTGCCGATTCGGGTGTCGTGCTCATACCAGCGTCCATCCGCCGTCGACGGCGATGTTCTGCCCGGTGACGTAACTCGAGAGTTCACTCACGAGGAACAACACCGTCTGGCCGATGTCGCTCGGCGTCCCCTTCCGCCCGAGCGGCACGTTCGCCGATCTCTGGGACATCAACGGCCCCATCAACCCGCTCTCCGACGGCTGTTTGGGCCAGAAGTGCTCGATCTCACCGCTGTGCATCCTGTCGAGCGTCGGAACGGGGATCACACCCGGACTGACCGCGTTGACCCGGATGCCGTGCGGTGCGAGATCGACCGCGAGGCTCCGCGAGAAATGGATCGCTCCGGCCTTGGCGGAGTCGTAGCCGGTACCGAGGCACGGGAGCAGACCGTCGACCGATGCGATGTTCACGATCGCCCCGCCGTCACCCTGCTCGACCATCCGTGCCGCCACCGGCTTGGAGCAGTGGAACAGGCTCGCGAGGTTGAGTTCGATCGACCGGTTCCACGACTCGACACTCTGGTCGAGAATGCTCCCGGCCTCGTGGTACGAACCGGCGTTGTTCACGAGGATGTCGATGCGTTCGCCGACCTCGCCGAGCAGACGGGCACAGGCCGCCGCGTCGCTGACGTCGAGGTCGAGCGCGGCGCCACCGATATCGTCCGCGACGCGCCCGGCACCGTCGGTGTCGATGTCGGCCACGATCACATCGGCTCCTGCGTCGGCGAGCGTGCGTGCGATGCCCTCACCGATTCCGGTCGCCGACCCGGTCACCACGGCCACCTTCCCGGACAGGTCGAGGAGCGCAGCCGTCGATTGGTTCATGCGCGTCATCGTAGGAATGCACCCGTCGTGGACCCGAGTCGGAAAACGACGAAATCCCGGCTGATCGCGACGGGTGGCGTCACGATCTGCCGGGATTCGACAGGAAATCGAGTGGTGTCAGTCGGGGTCGGGCTTGAGCCGCGAGATGTCGACGCGCACGCCGGGTCCCATCGTGGCCGATGCGGTGACCTTCTTGATGTACCGACCCTTGGCCGACGCCGGCTTGGCGCGGTTCAGTTCGTCGATCACTGCCCAGAAGTTCTGCTGCAGTGCGGACTCCTCGAAGCTCGCCTTGCCGATCGGGACCTGCACGTTGGCGTAGCGGTCGGTGCGGTACTCGACCTTGCCGCCCTTGAACTCCTCGACGGCCTTGCCGACGTCGGGGGTGACCGTTCCGGTCTTCGGGTTCGGCATCAGGCCGCGCGGGCCGAGCGAGCGTCCGAGGCGACCGACGAGCGGCATCATGTCGGGAGCTGCGATCACCAGATCGAAGTCCATCATGCCGCCCTCGACCTGCTCGAAGAGGTCGTCGGCGCCGACGAAGTCAGCTCCGGCTTCACGGGCTGCGTCGGCGGCTTCGCCGGCTGCGAACACGGCGATCCGCACGTCCTTGCCGGTGCCGGCGGGGAGTGCGACGGTGCCGCGGACCATCTGGTCGGCCTTGCGGGGATCGACGCCGAGACGGACGACGATGTCGATCGACTCGTCGAACTTGGCGGTCGCGGTGTTCTTCGCGTGCGTCACCGCTTCTTTCGGTGCGTACATGAAGTCACGATCGAACGTCTTCAGTGCGTCGTTGAATTTCTTTCCGGACATGGATTGTCTCCCTCGGTGTTGAGTCCGCCGGCCGAGGTGGTTCCGGTCGAGACTGTGTTGATAGATGTTCAAAATGCGCGTTGGTGCCTGGCACCGACGCGCAGGTTCAGAGGACTTCGATGCCCATGGACCGGGCGGTGCCGCGGACCTGGAGCTTCGCGCCTTCGATGTCGACCGCATTGAGGTCGGGCATCTTGATCTCGGCGATCTCGGCGACCTGGGCCTCGGAGATCGAACCGGCGGTCTCGCTGCCGGGGTTGTGGGCAGCCTTGTCGAGACCGGCCTTCTCGCGGATCAGCGTCGAGGTGGGCGGGGTCTTGAGGACGAACGAGAACGTGCGGTCCTCGAAGATCGTGATCTCGGTCGGGATCACGGTGCCGGCCTGAGCTTCGGTCTGGGCGTTGTACGCCTTGACGAAGTCCATGATCGCGATGCCGTGTGGGCCGAGGGCCGTACCGACCGGCGGGGCGGGACTCGCCTTGCCGGCTTCGATCTGGATCTTGACGACCGCCATGATTTTCTTCTTGGCCATGTGAATTCTCTCTTCGTGTTCTCGTCAGTTGGGGTGGGGTGAAGTCGCGATGCTGTGTCCCGCTGGGGTCACAGTTTGGCGACCTGGCTGAAGTCCATCTCGACCAGCGTTTCGCGGCCGAAGATGTTGACGAGGACCTTCAGCTTCATGTGATCTGCATTGATCTCGGCGATTTCGCCGGTGAAGTCGGCGAATGGGCCTTCCTTCACGCGAACGCTCTCGCCTTCCTCGTAGTCGAGCTTGGCCTTGCGGCGAGGAGCTGCCTCGACGCCGTCGGTCTTGGGGGTGAGGAAGGTCTTGACCTCACGGCGTGACAGCGGCGTGGGCTTCTGGCCCTTCTGCTGCTGGCCGACGAAACCGGTGATGCCTGGGGTATTGCGCACGCAGTACCAGGACTCGTCATCCATCCGGCAGCGGACCAACAGGTAGCCCGGGAAGACCTTCTTCATGACGGTCTGCTTCTTGCCGTTCTTGTACTCGTCGACCTCTTCCATGGGGATGACGATCTCGTAGATCTTGTCCTCCATGTTCATCGACTGGATCCGGGCGTTCAGGTTCGCCGTGACCTTCTTCTCGTATCCACTCTGGGTGTGGACCACGAACCACTTTCCGGGACGCTTGTTCGGATCGTCGATCTCGGGCGGAGCCTCGGACTCGTCGACGGCGGCAGCCTCGTCGGTGCTCGCCTCGTCGGCAGCGGCGTCGTCGGTGCTCTCCTCGTCCGCGACCGGATCGTCGGAATCGTCGGTGGTGGCGGCACCGGTCGGCAGGAGGTCGGCGGCGGCTTCCTTGATGCCTGCGACGTCGTCGGCGAGCAGTGCCTGCTCATCGGCTTCGGCCGTCAGGTTCGCGTCGCCCGTGGGCAGCAGATCGGCCGGGGACGCCGGCGTGATCTCGGTGTCGGGTGCGTCCGCTTCGGCGGCAGGATCAGCGGCGACCTCGTCGATGGCGGCAGCGGCTGCATTCTCGTAGCCCTCGAGCGGAGCGTCGTCGGTCGGCAGCGTCTCGGCCACCGAGGCGTCCGCGTCGTCGGCGAATTCGGCGACTGCAGACTCGAGCGCGGCCGTCGACGCGTCGGCATCGGACGCGACAGCACTGAGCTGCGCGTCCAGGTCGTCGAGGTTGGTGTCGTTGTTGTCGGTCATGTCGCTCACGTTGAGTAGAACCATTCGGCGAACGAGCCGAACAGATAGTCGAGCCCGCCCACGACGGAGGTGTAGACGATCACCGTGATCAGCACGACGATCGAGTACCGGACGATCGCGGGGCGTTGTGGCCACGCGACCTTGCGCATCTCATCGCGGACCTCACGGAGGTACTGGACGGGTCCGACGCGATCTTGCTTCTTCTTCGGCTGCTGCCGCGGCGCCTTCTGAACCTTGCCTTTTTCGTCGAGCGCGCCCATTTTCTTGAGGTGGCGCTTCTGCTCGCGGTTGAGGTCGTCCAGTGACACGGTGAGTTGCTGCGATTCTTCGATCGTCGAATACGGATGGATGGCGAGTTCGTGAGAACTCTGCAGGGCAGGAGGGATTCGAACCCACGACCGTCGGTTTTGGAGACCGATGCTCTAGCCAGCTGAGCTACTGCCCTCTGTGGAGAGGTTGAAGGCGCCAGGGTACCAGCGCCTTCCCGACACCCGGGTTGCGGGTCTCGGCCACCACTCGCGTCAGCGAGTCTCCTTGTGCAAGGTGTGCTTGCGCTCGTTGCTGCAGTACTTCTGCATCTCGAGCCGCTCGCGGTCGTTCACCTTGGACTTCATGGTGATGTAGTTGCGCCGCTTGCAATCGGTGCACTCGAGGGTCACCTTGACCCGCTTGTCACTCTTGGCCATGTCGGCCTCGCTTTCGTTGAGAACACCGACCGGCCGGTCCCGGCGGGACCGGCCGATCGAGTGTGTCGTGCATTCGTGTGCGGGCGAGATGCCCACACATAGATCACGGAGTGATCGTTACTTGAGGATCTTGGTGACGCGGCCGGCGCCGACGGTGCGGCCACCCTCACGGATCGCGAACCGCAGACCCTCGTCCATCGCGATCGGCTTCCCGAGCTCGACCGTCATCTCGACATTGTCACCCGGCATCACC
>NZ_JBAVYV010000031.1:0-2340 GCF_049588435.1 Ilumatobacter sp. | reverse complement strand
AGCGGAGGCTGATTCGTGACGACCACGGACGAGCCCGGCATCGAGAACTCTGTGGACGCCGATGCCGACGTCGACCCGGTGAGCCCGTTCCGGTCGGGCGCACACCTCGATCGGCTCGCCGAACTCGACGAGGAGCGGCGATACCTCCTGCGGTCGCTGCGCGATCTCGAGCGCGAGCACGAGGCTGGCGACGTCGACGACGTCGACTACCAGGTGCTCAAGGACGGCTACACCGTGCGTGCCGCCGCGGTGCTGCGCCAGATCGAGGCGGGGCGTCGACGGCTCCCACCGAAGCGGGACCGGAACTGGAAGCGGATGATCGCGATGGTCGCCGCGGCAGTGGTCGTGACCGCCGGGATCGCATTCGCGCTCGCCAGTGCGTTCGGTGAGCGTGGTGTCAACGACGAGATCACCGGCTTCTCACCGGGAGACGAGCTGCGCAGCACGCTCGTCGATGCGCGAGCCGCGCTCAACCGAGGAGACTTCGCGCTCGCGAATCAGCTCTACGTCGAGGTCAGCCAGCAGGCGATCGAACGCGACGAGGACAACGCGGAGGCGCTCGCGTACGTCGGGTGGACGTTCGCCCTGCTCGCACGCCAGACCGGCGCGGCGGATGATGCGGTCGACGAACAGTTGTCGATCGCTCGACTCGCGCTCGATCAGGCGATCGAGTTCGAGCCGACGTACGCCGATCCGTACTGCTTCATCGCGATCATCGAGTTCAACTTCCGAGATGACGCCGACGCGGCGCTCCCGTTCGTCGAGCAGTGCGAGAGCAGCAATCCGCCCGCCGACATCGCCGGACTGGTGGAGAGCTTCGCCGCCGAGATCCGAGCGGCTGCCTCCGACGGCTGACCGCGATCGCCAGGCCACGGGCCCGGGCCGTGTCCGTCAGCAGGTGGCCGGCCAGACCTTGCCCTTGGTGATCTTCGTGCCCTTCCGGCGCAGCACCCAGATGCTCGACTTGCCCCAGTTGGCGGGCGTCTCGACGATCATGCCGCGCCGGTGCAGCGCCTGGATCGTCGCCGGGATGATGTCGCCGTGGCTGCACAGCACCGAACCGTTCTCGACCTCGCCCAGCAGTTCGAGCACGGGTTCGAACGGTTCGTCCTCGAAGAGTCGTGATTCGGTGTGCACCTTCTGTCCGGTGAGCTCCGCGAGCGGCTCGAGCGTCTGCATGCAACGGACGTACGAGCTCGAGTACAGGGAGGTCGTCTTCTTGGCGGACAACCGTTTCGCCACTGCTGCAGACTGCTTCCACCCGCGCTTGCTCAACGGACGATCGACGTCGTCGCCGGTCCACAGCCGTCGCTCTCCCGCCTTGGCGTGGCGGACGAGGTAGATCGTGTCGGCCTGGCCCATCCCTACCTCTCGCCGGTGAGTGCGACGTGACGCTCGGTCAGTTGCTTGACCACGACGATCCAGACGCCGGCCGACACCAGGGTGATCGCGCCGGTCAGGATCAACAGCGGTGCGCTCGTCGCGGCGGCGACCTCCGCGATGCTCTGGGTGTCGGTGTCGAGGTTCAGTGTTGCATCGAGGACCGACGACACGCTGAACACGGTGAGCACGGCGGGAACCACTCCGTAGAGCACGAACCACAGGTACAGCAGCGGGTTCTCGCCGCTGGCCCGCCATCCGTCGGCACCGGGCGGAGTGTTCGGATCGCTCGCCTTCCACAACTCACGCAGGACGAGGAGTGGGACGACGAACAGGAACGGCGGGAGCAACCAGCCGACGATCGCGAACACGGGAGCGAAGGTGGTCGCGCGGCCCAACGTCCGCACGTTCTTCGAGAGCCGGAACATCCAGATCATCCCGAACACGCCGGCGGCCACCATCGGGCCGGTGCTCAGGATCTGCCCGATCGGGGCGATGCTGTTGGCGTCGAGGAATGCGTCCTCCGAGATCGTGCCGTCGAGGAAGTCCTGGGCCTTGGACGCAAGGTTTGCCGACACGAATGCGCTCGCGAGGCTGGCGATGCCGGTGATCGCGGCGAGGATCATCGCCCACCGGGCGGTCTTGGTGATCGGATTCAGTTGGTCCCGGTAGCCCTGGGCGGCGGTGTAGCCCACATAGCCGGCGGGAGCTCCGAGCTGCGGAGGTGGGGGCGGAGGCGAGGGTGCTCGCTGACTCCCCGCCGAGTCGGAAGCCGAGACCGACTCCGGTGGCGGCGGTGGGAGGGGGGCACCACTCATCGTCACGAGACTATCTGTCGAGCCATGGCGGTCGTCTCGGGCCGTTGTACCTATTTTGCGTCCGACCAACGCTCGACGACGCTGATGTCCGCGACGAACCGGACGGGCTGACGCGACGCAGGTGACCAGCGCGCCGCGGTCT
>NZ_JBAVYV010000030.1:0-5468 GCF_049588435.1 Ilumatobacter sp. | reverse complement strand
CGTTCAAGGTCGATGGCAGAGCGCTGCGCATCCGGGACACGTGGAAGCTCGAAGATGCCAACGGTCGCGAAGTCGCCACGATCCGGGAGCGCAAGCTGTCGATCCGCGACGCGATCAAGATCGAGAGCGACGGTCGTGAGGCCGTCGTGAAGAAGGCGCTCGTCGGCATCCGCGACCGCTTCCACGTCGAGGTCGACCGCGGTCACGACCTCAAGGTGCACGGCAACATCGTCGACCACGAGTACGAGATCGAACGAGAGGGCGACACGATCGCCAACGTCTCGAAGAAGTGGTTCCGCGTCAGGGACACCTACGGGGTCGAGGTCCACGAGCCGGCCGACGCTCCACTCGTGCTCGCTGTCACCGTCGCGGTCGACGCGCTGACGCGTCGCTGAGCGCGGTCCTGGTGCCTCCCCGGCCGACGACGATCGAGGCATCTGCGACCGCCGCGGGAGTCCGTCCCGACCGTGCTCGGTGGTCGACGGTCACGCGGCATGGCCCCAGCGCGTAATCTCATCCGGTGTGGATGATGACCGAAACCTCGCGACGCGAGAAGGTAGCCACCGAAGTACCACCAATTCGCGAGCGGAGCCAGAATGTCGAATGAACCCGAACCGCTGAAGGTGAACACGCGAGGCGTGGCCTTGCTGTCGAACCCGCTCACGAACAAGGGGACGGCGTTCACCATCGACGAGCGCGATGATCTCGGCCTCCACGGCCTCGTGCCGACCAACGTCGAGACGCTCGAGCAGCGTGCCGATCGCGTGCGCGCCCAGTTGGCGCTCGAGACCACCGACCTCGGTCGTCACATGCTGTTGCGGGGCGTCCAGGACTACGACGAAACGCTCTTCCTGCGGGTCATCCTCGACGACATCGTCGACCTGATGCCGATCGTCTACACGCCGGTCGTCGGCGAGGCGTGCCAGAAGTTCAGCCAGATCTATCAGCACCACCGCGGGCTGTTCCTCTCCTATCCCGACATCGACCGGATGGAGGAGATGCTGCGAAGCGTCCCGCACGACGAGGTCGCAGTGATCGTGGTGACCGACGGTGAACGCATCCTGGGCCTCGGCGACCAGGGCAGCGATGGGCTCGGCATCCCGATCGGCAAGTTGTCGCTGTACTCGGCCTGCGGTGGCATCGATCCGGCCACCACCTTGCCGATCGTGCTCGATGTCGGGACCAACAACACGGACCGTCGCGACGACCCCGACTACCTCGGCTGGCGCCACGAGCGAATCGTGGGCCCCGACTACGACGCGTTCATCGAGGCGTTCGTGCAGGCGGTGATGCGGGTGTTCCCCGACGTGATGCTGCAATGGGAGGACTTCGCCGAGCACCACGCGCACCTTCTGCTCGATCGTTACCGCGACCGACTCTGCACGTTCAACGACGACATCCAGGGCACCGCCACCGTTGCACTCGCGGCGGTGGTGTCCGGGTTGCGGCAATCGGGTCGAGCGCTCAGCGAGCAGCGGGTCGTGATCGTCGGCGCCGGTTCGGCGGGCTCCGGGATCGCGGAACAGATCGTCGCCGCGATGGTGGCCGACGGGCTGTCCGAGGCCGACGCGAGATCACGCTTCTATCTCGTCGACCGGGTCGGTCTGCTCACCGACGACATGGATGGTCTGCTGACGTTCCAGACGCCGCTCGCGCAGCGCCACGACGTCGTCGCCGACTGGACGCGCGCCGAGGAGGGCACCACGAGTCTCGTCGACGTCATCGAGAACGCCCATCCGTCGGTGCTGATCGGTGTCACCGGCGTGTTCGGTCTGTTCACCGAGGAGGTCGTGCGGGCGATGGCCGCCCACAACGAGCAGCCGATCATCATGCCGCTGTCGAATCCGACGTCCCGGGCGGAGGCCACCGCATCCGACGTTCTGGCATGGAGCGAGGGACGGGCGCTCGTCGCCACCGGCAGTCCGTTCCACCCCGTCGAACTCGACGGCGTCACCTACACCATCGCCCAGAGCAACAACTCGTACATCTTCCCGGGAGTCGGCCTCGGCGTCCGGGCGTCGAAGGCCACGCGTGTCACCGACGAGATGTTCATGGTCGCGGCCCATGCCCTGGCAAACGCGTCCGATGCTCGTGAGCTCGGTGACAGCCTGCTGCCACCGTTGTCCGAGGTCCGCGCCGTCAGCCGCAAGATCGCCGTCGCGGTGGGCGCGGAGGCACAACGTCAAGGCGTCGCTCCCGAGACGACCCCCGAGGAACTCGACGCCGCCGTCGAGGCAACCATGTGGCGAGCCGAATATCGACCGTTCACATCGTGACCGAATCCGACCATCAGCGAGACCATCAGCGAGACCATCCCCGCCACCGTCAACCCCAACCGAATCATCCACGGAGTACAGAGCAATGATCGATCTGAAGACGTACCAGCTGAAGGGTGACAAGCAGAACTCCGAGTTCTTCGAGTCGTATCTGCCCCGTGTCTACGAGCGCCGCGAGCAATCCGGCCTGGACGAGTTGGTCGGCGAGATGGCAGCGGTCGCGATCCAGGTCGAGCACGGCGACGCGATCAAGTACCTCGCCGAACTCGCCGTGATGGGCCCGTACCGGTTGATCGACACGGCTCTCACCGACACGCACCGTGTCTTCCTCCTCCGCTCGCAACCCGAGTTCCCGCGGATGATCGTGCTCGAGCCGCTGAGTCAGAACTACGAGGACGAGACGACGCGCTGGAACGAGCTCTACCCGCTCTCGAAGCACAAGCCGAACGCGCGCTACATCGGCGAGGTCTACTCGTGTACCTCGGTGTCGGCGGTCCGTGACGCGCTCGAGCCGCAGAACATCCGATTCGTCTACCCGGGCGACCAGGAGAACAGCTTGTTCTGCATGGATCACCTCGGGTTCACGTTCCTGTCGGACTTCACGTACAACCGGGTCGGGTACACCGACGTCGAACTCGACGAACTCGGAGCGCTCGGGCTGACCGACGGATTCTCCCTCGCACCGGACGACCGTGACGTGATCGACGCGGCGATCGAGCGACAGGTCGCACATGACGTCGCCGGCAAGGTGCTCGGGCTGGATCACATGGCCACCCGGGTTCTCGCCGGTGAGCGCGAAGACGCGATCCTCGAATACCTCACGATGGTGCCGTACTACTTCTGGGGTGCGTACAACATCTCCGAGATGAACTCGTCGACGAACGTGACGCGGCACCCGAACGTCGATGACGACAAGAAGTCTCCGGCGCGGGTGTTCACGGCCAACAACACGCCGTCGTTCGTCAACTCGTTCGATCAGCTCCCGATGCCGACCGAGGACTTCGTGCGCAACTTCGGGCGTCGGATGCACCACCTCGCGTTCGCTGTTCTCGACGGCCATGTCGTCGACGAGAAGAATGTCGACTACGTCGTGCGCCAGCTCAGCACGCTCGGGACCGATTTCCTCGCCCATGTGGTCGGCGAGTGCAAGGACGAGCCGAACCTCAAGCAGATCTTCTCGAAGAGCTCCGCCTACTCGCTGCTCATCACCGAGTACGTCGAGCGGTGCCACGGCTATGAGGGCTTCTTCACACGCAACAACGTCGCCGCCCTCACCGAGGCGGCGGGCGCGGCAGAACGGTATGACCACGGGCATGTCTTCGACTGACCGATCCGGCGCGGGAATCGAGCGCGAGGCCGACGTCGCACCACACGTGGTGATCGTCGGGGCCGGCTTCGCCGGTGTCGCGTGCGCGAAGGAACTCGGTCACCAGGGCATCGCCGTGACCCTGATCGACAAGAACACGTACCACCAGTTCCAACCGCTGCTCTATCAGGTCGCGACCGCCCAGTTGTCCGGCGGTGACATCATGCGCCCGATCCGCGGCCTGTTCCGCAAGCTCCCGACGGTCGCCGTGAAGGAAGCCGAGGTCACGTCGATCGACCCGGCGACACGCACCGTGACCACCTCGACCGGGCTCACCTTCACCGGGACGCATCTGGTCATCGCGATGGGCGCTCGGCCGAACTTCTTCGGGGTCGAGGGAGCGGCGGAACACTCGCTGCCCCTGTACTCGGCTACCGACGCGGTCAAGCTCAGGAATCGGATCCTCCAACTCTTCGAGGATGCCGACCTGGATGCGACACGCATCGACAAGGGCGCCCTCAACTTCGTGATCGTGGGCGCTGGGGCGACCGGAGTCGAGACCGCCGGATCGCTGGCCGACATGATCAACGACGTGATGCCCCAGCGCTATCACGATCTGGCTGTCGCCCGTTCCCGGGTGTACCTGGTCGATCACGGCAACGTGGTGCTGGCCCCGTTCTCCGACAAGGCCCACGAATATGCCGCCAAGGCGCTCACCAAGAAGCACGTCCAACTCATGCTCGGCCGTTCGGTGGTCGAGGTCGCGGACGACCGGGTCGTGTTCGGCGACGGAACCGAGATCGCGACGCGCTGTGTCGTGTGGGCGGGTGGTCTGCAGGCGGTTCGGGTCGACACCACCGAGCCGATGTCGACGGTGCGCGGCGGTCGGATCGAAGCTGGACAGGACCTCGGTGTCGACGGATTTCCCGGTGTGTATGCGGTCGGTGACATCGCGGCGGTGAGCGGACCGGACGGGAGCCCGTATCCCCAACTCGGAGCGGTCGCGATGCAAGCCGGCACGGCGGCCGCGAACTCGATTCTCGCCGAGGTCGCGGGCAAGCGGACCCCCTCGTTCGACTATCACGACAAGGGGATCATGGCGATGATCGGCCGGCGCGCAGCGGTTGCCGAGGTCGGCGCCCATCGCCACGAACTCCACGGCCCGATCGCCTTCGGCGCGTGGCTCGGCGTGCACGCATGGCTGTTGAGCACGACCCGGGCGCGCATCGATGCGTTCATGAACTGGGCGTGGGATTCGTTCTCCAAGAGTCGCAGTCCCGCCATCATCGACGATCCGGATGCCCCACGAATCGACTGGGGCGACGAGGACGACGATCACGACGATCACGACGATCACGACGATCACGACCAAGCGGTACAGCACGACGACGAACACGAAGCCGAATACGACGACGAACACGAGGAAGATTCGCCCGAGCGATCGAGCCACGACCAGAAGGAAACCACATGATCGAGAACGCCCGTACCAAGGTCCTCTGGGCGGTGACCGTCCTGACGATCGTCTTCGTCGCCCTGTCCTTGCTCAGTCCGTGGTGGCTGATCGGAGCAGCGATCACCGGTGTGCTCGTCCTGGTCGGCGTGTGGGACTACACGCAGGACCGCCACAGCATCCTGCGCAACTATCCGATCGTCGGCCACCTGCGCTTCCTGCTGGAGGACGCGGGTCCCGAATTGCATCAGTACCTGGTCGAGAACGACACCAGCGGCCGTCCGTTCGACCGTGACACGCGCAGTCTGATGTACCAGCGCTCCAAGAACGTCGGCGACAAGAAGCCGTTCGGGACCGAACTCGACGTGTACGCCGACGGCTACACGTTCATGATGCACTCGATCGCACCGCACCCGATGGCGGAGGATCCCGAGAA
>NZ_JBAVYV010000029.1:0-4973 GCF_049588435.1 Ilumatobacter sp. | reverse complement strand
GTGCTCGCCGCTTTGGTGGGCCTGTACGTCGGGATCCCCGAGACCGACCGGATCGTCGGCATCCTCCCCGTCATCGGCATCATGTGGCTCGGCGAGTTGACGGGTCGCATGCGCGTCGACGGTCTGATCGTCGCGGGCCTCGACATCGTGCTCGTGTGGCTCGCCGTGCACGGCTCGGCCGGCCGATCCGGCGCAATGATCGCCGGCGTTGCGCTGCTCGGCCTGCTCGTGGTGGCATCGATCATCGCCGGGGTTGCCGGACCACACCGGATCCGAGCGACCGAGCGGTGGACGATGCCGGCCTTGGTCGGCGCGCAGCTCGTCTTCGCAATCGCAGTGGCACGACTCGGTGGCGTGCGCACCACCGCCGGCGAAGCCGTTGGAGTGGTCATCGTTGCGATCCCACTCCTCGCACTCGTCACGACTCCCCTCATCGTTCGCCGGCCCGGATCGTGAAGTCTTTCAAACGCGTCATCGACGTCACGATCGGGGCGGTCGCGCTCGCCGTACTGTCACCGATCATCGCCGCCACCGCCGTGCTGATCCGGGTCGTCGACGGTTCGCCTGTCACCTTCCGCCAGCCCCGCAGCGGCCGCGGCGGACGGCCGTTCGAGCTCGTGAAGTTCCGCACCATGTGCACCCCGACGGCCGACCAACGCGGCCCCGAACACGACGGCGCCCGGATGACACGCACCGGCCGATGGTTGCGTGCGACGAGCCTCGACGAACTCCCCACCCTCGTCCACGTGCTGCGCGGTCAGATGAGCCTCGTGGGGCCCCGACCGCTCCCCGTCGAGTACCTCCGGCGCTACGACGACACCCAAGCTCGGCGACTCGAGGTGCGCCCGGGCGTGACCGGGTGGGCGCAGGTGCACGGACGCAATCGGGTGCCGTGGGACGAGAAGTTCGCGCTCGACGTCTGGTACGTCGACCACGCATCGCTGCGACTCGACGCACGCATCCTCGCGATGACCGTCCAGCAGGTCCTGCGGCGCGACGGCATCGACCACGAGGACGGAACGACCATGACGGAGTTCCTCGGGAACGGAGAATGAGTACGAAGCGGCACGCAGATCCCCGGCGCGTGATGCATCTCACGACCGTCGACATGAGCCTCGAACTGCTGCTCAGGGCACAACTCGACGCCGTCGCTGCCGCCGATGGCGATGCGGTCGGTGTGAGCGCAACGGGCCCGTACGTCCGTGGGCTGGAGGAACGCGGCGTCCGACACGTGCCACTGAAGTCGTCCACACGAGGCTGGAATCTGCTCGGCGACCTGCGCTCGGCCCGAGAACTGTGGTCGATCCTGCGCGACGAACGGCCGACGGTGCTGCACACGCACAATCCGAAGCCCGGCCTCTACGGCCGGGTCGTCGGTCGCCTCGCCGGCGTCCCGATCGTCGTCAACACCGTCCACGGGCTCTACGCCACACCCGATGATCGGTGGCTTCGCCGCCTCGTCGTCTACTCCCTCGAAGCATTCGCCTCGCGTTGGTCCGATGCCGAACTGGTGCAGAACGCCGAGGACATCGACACGATCCGCCGCTTCCACCTGTCTTCAACGAAGAAGGTCACCCACCTCGGCAACGGGGTCGACCTCACCCGATTCCGGCCCGACGTGCTGTCCGCTCCCGAGCGCATCGCCCTCCGACGTGAATGGGGAGTCGATGACGACACGGTCGTGGTCGGAACCGTCGGCCGACTCGTCGCCGAGAAGGGTTACCCAGAGTTGTTCGACGCGATGACGCGACTCGACCAGCCGGCCCGGCTCGTCGTGGTCGGCGGAGACGACCCGGAGAAGTCCGATGCACTCCCCCGCTCGGTCATCGAGTCGGCCAGCGCCGCCGGAGTCGTCTTTCTCGGCCATCGCGACGACGTCGAGCGGGTGCTCGGCGGTTTCGACATCTTCGTGCTCGCATCGCACCGGGAGGGCCAACCGCGCGCCGCGATGGAAGCCGCGGCCAGCGGGCTGCCGATCGTCGCGACCGACATCCGCGGATGCCGCCAGGTGGTCGAGGTCGACGTGACCGGGCTGCTCGTCGGCGTAGCTGATCCCGCCTCCCTGGCGGACGCGCTCGGCGATCTGATCTCGGATCCAGATCGCCGAGAGCAGATGGGGACAGCCGCGCTGCAGAAGGCGCACGCCGAGTTCGACGTACGCGACGTCGTCGCGAGGGTGATGAATTGCTACGCCGACGTTGCCGCACGCAAGGGCGTCGAACTCGTGCTCGACCAAAGTGCCCGAACATCATGAGTGAGAACCCCACGGTGCGGCAGCGCGCCGACGTGCTGTGGCGGAGCGTCGACGGGTACTTGGCGATCTCGACGGTTGCGGGCGAGGCGCTGGAGGCCGCTGGACCGGCGGCCGAGATCTGGGACCTGCTCGCCGAGCCGTTCACGATCGACGACCTGTCCGCTCGACTCGCGAGCCGCCATGGTGCCGACCTCGAGCAGGTCCGCTCCGACGTGAGCTCGTTCGTCCGGCAGTTGATCGACGATGGGTACGTCGAACGCGACGATGATTCCGATGAGTGAAGCAGACGTCCTACGCGCCGCAGCGTCGACCGGGCTGGTGGACCATTCCGGACCGCCGGTGGAACTCCCCGCCGACGATGCTGCGAACTTCATCGCGCGGGCCAAGTTCGATCGGATCCCGGGCTTTCTGGTCGCCGCCATCGAGGCGGGCGCCGTCGAGGCCAACGCCGAGACCTTCGAGACGGCCAGGGACACATGGCACCGCGCGCTGCTCGGCGTGACGTTCGTCGAGGCGTTCGCCGTGCGCACCGCGACGCAACTCGATGCCGCAGGCGTCCGGTGGCGTCTCACCAAGGGTGCCGCCCTCGCACATCTCGACTACCCCGACCAGCTCGCATGCCGAACCTTCGGTGACGTCGACCTCGTCATCCACCCCGACGATTGGGACGGCGCGATCGACACCCTGTTGTCCGTCGGACACACCCGTCCCGCCCCCGAGCTCCGCCCCGGCTGGGACTCACGATTCGGCAAGGGCGCGACGATCGTCGACGAGAACAACTTCGAGATCGACCTCCACCGCCGATTCGCGATCGGGCGATTCGGCGTGCGCTCGCACATGGAGGACGTGTTCGATCGACAGGACTCGATCGAGCTGGCCGGTCGATCGATCCCGACGCTCGCCGCGTCCGACCGGCTCCTCCACGCCTGCCACCACCTCGTCCTCGGTGGCTTCAGCGAATGGCGCGTCGCGCGCGACGTCGCCCAACTCGTTCTCGTCTCGCGTGTGGACTGGGAGGAGACGGTGGCGACGGCGGAGCGATGGAACGTCGGTGCGGTGGTCGCCTCAGGGATCATCCAGGCGTGGGAGCGTCTCGAACTCGACATCGACCACGCCGCCCACGACTGGGCCACGCGTCAATCGATCAGCCGCGGCGACGCCAAGGCGATCGAAGTGTTCTCGTCGAATCGGCCGTTCCGTGACGAAGCACTCACTGCTGTCGGTGCCCTTCGACCGACCGCAGTGCCCGGCTACCTGTGGATGCTCACCGTGCCGGGTTCCGACGCACGCCGCGGTCGATCGATCGTCGACCACGTTCGGTCACGCATCCGTGCCATGACGCGCCGCCGGCGCCCACGCGCCTGACCATCACACGGCCCGCCCCTTCGGTTCTCGTCGCGCTTCTTGCCGCATTGCGCACACATTCGCGACGGGAACGTCGGAGCGGGTGGCGCGGCGGGTCGTGTCAGGCCGACGCGGTGGTGCTGCGCATCCACTCGACGGTGGCGGTCAACCCCTCGGTCAACTCGACTGGTTGAACGTCGGGGAACAGTGCCCGGAGCGCGGTCCCATCGGCCTGCGAGTGCGGAACGTCGCCCACCCGGGAGGGTTCGTGCTCGAGCTCGACGGGATGGCCAAGCACGCCCTCGAGTTCGCCGATCAGGCCGAGCAGGTCGGTACGGCTGCCGAATGCGAGATTCACCGGATCGAGGCTTCCGACGCGACGGGCGATCGCATCGGCGATCACCTCGGTGATCGTGTCGACGTAGGTGAAGTCGCGACTCTGCGTCCCGTCGCCGTGGATGGTCAGTGGCCGACCGGCGAGGGCCGCATCGACGAAGGCCGGGACGACTGCCGCGTATGCATGGCCGGCAGCCTGATACGGCCCGAACACGTTGAAGAACCGGAAGGCCAGCGTGTCCATTCCGTAGCTGTGGGCGTACGCGTTCGTGTACGACTCGGTCGCCAACTTGCTCGCCGCATACGGCGACATCGGACGGGTCGGAAGATCCTCGGTCTTCGGCAGGGTTTCGGTGGCGCCGTAGACACTGCTCGACGAGGCAACGATGACGTGTGCGTCCTGTTGCCTCGCCAACTCGAGCACTGCGACCGTTCCCGACGCGTTCGCGAGGTGACTCGCCACCGGGTCGGCGATGCTGCGCGGCACCGACGGTCGGGCGCCGAGGTGCACGATCGCGCCCACGTCGCGACCGGCGCGCTCGAGTGCGTCGGGGTCGAGGAACGACCCCTCGACGATTTCGACGTCCACTCCGTCGAGGTTGTCGACGAACCCGGTGCTCAAGTCGTCGAGGACCACGACCTCATCGATGCCGGCAAGATCCCCGGCGGTCAGTCGTCGACAGAGATTCGAACCGATGAACCCGGCTCCACCGGTGACGAGAACACGCATGGTCGGCGAGCCTACGGCCCGAACCTCAGCCGAGTGCCGAGTCGAGGCCGCTGTACGCATCGAGATTCGTCGTGCTCACCCGGCCCACGCAGCCCATACCATCTCCGACGGGGTGAAGGGGCGACGCCGGCGTGGCCGTCGCTTCCTCAGGACTGGCAAGGCGCGCGCGGATCGGCGCGTCGTGACGGAGCAACCCTGCGGCCCTCAGGCGGAATCCGAGCGGAGCCGTCGAGAAGTCCGCGGCCACGAAAGTCCGCCAGTGCGACCTCGACGTCGATCAACATCTGCTCGACCGGCACGGTGAACGCG
>NZ_JBAVYV010000028.1:0-2014 GCF_049588435.1 Ilumatobacter sp. | reverse complement strand
AGGAGAACCAAATCCCCGCGTGCCGCCACGATCCCCCGGTTGTTCGCCTTCGAGAAGCTCTCACGCTCGGCGTTGCGCACGATTCGTGTCGTGCCGCTCCAGGTTTCGACGAGTTCGACGGAACGATCCGTCGATCCATTGTCGACCAAGACAATCTCGAACGATCGGTATCGGGTCCGCCGGGACAGCCCATCGAGCAGCCGGCGCAGACGATGCTCGCCGTCGCGATTGACGACGACGAGCGAAACCAACGGTCCGTCCGCGCTGGCAGTCTGCGGCCGCTGACGCCGCAAGGAGCGCGCTAGCGAGCGTGCTTCCACGTCCGCACTCTCTGGATTGGTCGGCGCAGTGGGCTGACCAGCACCAATGCGAGCCTGACGGATCTCCTGCTGCGAAGCCGGCGCAGGTTTCGCTCTGCGGCGTCCGCCCGGCGTCGCTCGTGCGCCACAGCAGGTGCATCATCGCCCTCTTGACCCGGCTCGAGTTGTCCCTCGATCGCCGTGAGGCGGACGTCGATCGAATGGATCCGCTCGACGCTCGCGATGAGGTCGGTGACGACCGGCGTCAACTCGGTGGCGCTGAGCACTCGTTTGCGAAACACCATGCCCATTCGCCCAGGTGAAACTCGTTGCGAGAGGATCAGCTCCCAGCCGCACTGGTCGGCAATGTCCTGCACTTTGGCTGGTCCGGGGTCGATCTCAGGGGCGGGAACGGCGGTCATCAGCGCGTTGCTCGTCGGTGAAGGAACGTCGACGACCAACTCGGAAAATGCGTGAGTGCTCACGTACAGCGAACGGAAGAAGAAGTCGACGTCGGACGGCGATCGACCGGACAGAAGCCCGTGGGCGACAACTCCGTTGGGGCGGAGGCCCCGTTCCATGAGGATCGCGCCTGAGACAAGAGGCGAATGAACCTCGAGCTGGTGCAACTCCGACACACCGGGCCGGCTGCCTCCACTCGACCGGGCTCCTTCGAGAATGAGTTCAGCCACGTTTGGTTCGTGCACCGTTTCGAACGTTGCGATTCTCCAGAGCTCCTCGCGCTGCTGGGAGTACCGCGCAGCAAGATGGGTCAACAAGGGACGCTGCGGAGCAGATTCGAGGCGAAGAACACGAAGGTCGGTGCTCGGTACCGTCTTCGATCGGGTGTTGACCGTGCGATCGAGTAGTGCGTCGTACGCCGGAGTGGTGTCGCGGAGCGGGGCCTCGTTTCGGACGAGTCTGACGTCGAAGCAGGACTCCGCGGCCTTCGCGTCCCATTCCAACCCGAGCGCCTTCGCAAGATCTCGTGTCTGGCTGAGCACATCAGCGCCGTCGCTCGAAAAACGGATGAGCGGCAGGTCCACGACATCAGCGATCTCACCGAGTCGGCGAAGGTGCGCATCGACGATCGCCTCGGCCCTGTCTTGGCGGATGTGGTCGCGTTTCTCGATCGACTGGGCAGTGTCGCCCGGCGCACGGACGACCGCAACGAGACGCACGCTTCCGACTCCGAGGTGTGCCCACGCAGGTAGAAGAAACATGGAGCGCGGATCCTTCATCGCCCACATTCCGGGCAACTGTCGGTGGACGTCGATCTGTTCCGCGAGAGCAGTGAGATCGAGTTCAGCCGGGTTGAAGTCGTTCGGTGGGCAGGTCCAGTCGCGCTCCATCTGGAGCAGCAGGCCTCGGTGCGCATCGACGACACCTGCAGCCTCATATGAACCGAGCGGGTTCGCGTCGGTCGGGGGCAAGAGCTCCCCCATCGACACGCCACACGCTTCGTGCAAGAGTCCGGCA
Source organism: Ilumatobacter sp. (assembly GCF_049588435.1). Classification (GTDB taxonomy): domain Bacteria; phylum Actinomycetota; class Acidimicrobiia; order Acidimicrobiales; family Ilumatobacteraceae; genus Ilumatobacter_A. Next base: position 236 of record NZ_JBAVYV010000028.1, on the reverse strand, counting down.
ACGACTGAGGTGCCCGAACGGTGACATCCGAGGATCAAAATTGGATCACTCACGGGGCGGATTCCTTCGGATAGCAAACAGGTAGAAGTTGTGCATTGTCCATTGCTGGGAGTGCCACACGAAGCTCGGGCTCGAGCCGCAGCGTACGACTGCGCATCTCGACGAACGGTTCACGTACGTTCACAGCGAGCGCTGTTCTTGGGATTCGCCTCTTCGGCAGATCCACAGTGGGTTGT
>NZ_JBAVYV010000027.1:0-4625 GCF_049588435.1 Ilumatobacter sp. | reverse complement strand
CGACGGCCCAGAAGCCGACGGCGAACCACAGCGCGGTGCCGACGCCCCCCGGCCCGATCCAGCCGAGCCAGTCGACCAGCAGGTTGAAGACCAGGATGTGGGCGATGTAGATCGACAGCGACATCTGGCCCGCCCGCCGCAGCGGATCGATCATCTGCGCCCCGATCCCGGTTGCCGTGTCGGCAATCCACGAGATGCCTGCGAACGCGACGAGCGCCGTCCCCAACGCACTCGCGACGTAGACCAGTCCGCGCTCGTACGGATCGTCGGACAGGAGTTGATCGCGGAACGGCGTGTCGGCGAACCCGTTCGCCAACCGCGCCACCGCGTACAGGACGAGGCCGAGACCACCGCACCACAGCCTCCAATCGGGAGAACTCAACGAACGACCGACGACGATCCCCGCGCACAGGAACGCGAGCCACGGCAGCAACGGATGTGTCCCGTTGACCCCGAGATCGAACACGAACCGGCGCACCGTGTCGGTACCCGGATTCGTCAACCAGACGACGGTGCCCCCGTCCTCGACGCTCCGGTACGCCCACGTCTCGATCCACCAGCCGGCGAGTGCCGCACCGAACCCGATGGAGACGAGCCATCGAGAGCTCAGGGTGAACAACACGGAGGCGATCACGAACATCGCGCCGTAGTAGTAGATGATCGTGCCGGGCCAGATGACGTCGAGGACCTGCCCGAGTACGTACAGCGCCAGACCCCTTCGCACCAGCCGCCAACGCATCTCGGTGACCGCCGCTGCCGCACCGGGCACGCCGGCGGAGCGTTCGGCGACGCATCGCCGCGTCAACAGCGTGATCCCCACTCCCGCCGTCAGCACGAAGGTGGCGGCGAAACGTGTGGACAGTGGACCCTCGAACGGGTCGAAGAACCGTTCGAGCGCCGTCGCCGACGGGACGAATTCGCCCGCGCGGATCATCAGGTAGCCGTGATAGTTCATGACCACGACACCGATCAGCGCAACGCCGCGGACCACGTCGGGACCGGGCAATCGATCGAGCGATTCCGACGGCGGTCGAGCCTGTTCGCTGAGCGAGCGATCGACCGCGCTCATCTCATTCCCATCGGTATTCGTCGACAGTCGTCATGTGCAGCGGTCGCTGGACGTCCACGTCGTCGCCGATCGCCGGCAGCGGATCCCCCGCGGGCACGAATGCCATCGACGTGTGCATGTGCGGCGCCTCGTGCAACGCCAGGCGAGTTCGGGAGAAGTGGAACGGGCTGCGTCCGTCGGCCAGCGGCGTCACACCGTTCGCCGTCCCCGCACCGATCATGAGCAGATGGCCGTCGACCGGCACCTGTTCCTGGTGATATCCGGCCGTCGTCCCCGCGGAGATCGCACGGACGTCGAGCACATCGGCACCGAGGCGAAGCGCGGACTTGTCACCGTGCCACAGCGCAGTCCCGATCCTGATTCGGTACGACCGACCGTCGCCGAGCGAGCGATACGTGTCGAGTCCGAGGTGGCTCACCCAGACCGGAACCGCCGGGTCGACGTCCACCAGCGCCGTCGCGATCTGTTCGAGCCGATCGTCGTCGGTGCCGGCGATCGGCGGATGAACCGACACCCCGACGACGTCGAGCCCGGACGATCGTGCGTGGGCGATCAGGGACGGATCGCCGCCGAAGCGGCGCAGGTCGCTCGTGAGCTTGACGATCACCCGGCCGGACCAGCCGGCGAGGGCGGTCACGTGCTCGTTCCGTCCGACGGTGAGAATCGGCTCGGTCGTGGGTGGGGCGGTCAGCGTGGGGGTGAGCACGACGGCCGTCAGCGACGCAGGGAGACCGTCGAGTTCGTGGACGGTCCCGACCGCCACCGTGTCGCAGAACTCGGCCGCGAGCTCAGCGAGATGTCGCCGGCCGAAGCCGTAGCCGTTTCCCTTCACCACCGGAACGAGACCGTCGACGGTGCTGACGGTTCGCGCGACCTGGCTCCGCCACACCGCAGTGCGTACATGGAGTCGGACCGTCACCCGTGCGACGGTAGCGCCCGAGTTCGATCAGCGACCCACATCTCCCGGCGGACGGACGGCTCGACGCGATCGCCGCGCACCGCGCCAGGCCACCGCGCCCGCGCCGATGAGCGGTCCGGAGTCGGCGAGACGAGACGGGGTGATCCGGGCGCCACGGCTGTAGGGCAACTTCGCGTTCTCGTCGAGCGTGACCTGCGCGGAATGGAAGAACGTCGCCGCGAATCCGAGCGCGACGCTGCCGCCGACCACCACCAGCGACAGGTCGAGCGCATTGCAGACCGACGCGGCGGCCAACCCGACCAGGCGCCCCGTCCGCTGCATGATCTCGTACGTGGGCTCGGTCGGAGGGCGCCCCGTGATCGACTCGATCGCCAGTCCCGAGGCCTCGGCCTCCAGACAGCCCTGTGCTCCACATCCACAACGGCGACCGCCCGGCTCGACGATCACGTGGCCGATGTGCCCGGCGTTGCCGGTCGCCCCGTCGAGGAGTTCACCGTCGAGCACGACACCGCCCCCGACTCCGGTCGACACGGTCAGCGCGCAGAAGTTCGGGTGCCCCTGCGCCGCGCCGAGCCAGCCTTCGGCGAGGGCGAGGGCCTTGGCGTCGAGGTCACCGAACACGGGAAGCTGTGTGGTCTCCTGGAGTCGCGCCCGCAACGGAAACTCGCGCCACGCCGGGATGTTCACCGGTGACACGGTCTCGAGGTTGCGCGCGACCGGTCCGGCCGAACCGACCCCCACCGCGCGGATCCGGACGTGGTGTTGATCGCGCGCCCGTTCCATGATCTCCGAGATCATCCCGGCCAACGACGTGTAGTGCGCTTCGGGAACGACATCTCGTTCGACCTCGACCCGGGCGCGGTCGATCAGCTCGCCCCGCGCGGTCACCAACCCGGCCGCGAACTTGGTCCCACCGATGTCGATCGCGAGCACGACGTCGGGTCGCGGTGGCAACGGAATCGGCGGCGCCTGCACCGCCTCGGGGTCCTCGACGGGGAGCCCCTGATCGACGACTGCCCGGCTCCCGTCATCGAGTCCCCCCGCCGTGACGGAGTCGGGATCGTCACCGGCCGCCATCACACCGGGGGTCTGCGGGTCGGTCATCGTCAGAGACGGTAGTCGTCCCCGGTCGTCTGCGACTCGATCCACATGACAAACGCGTTGAGTGTTTTCCTACCACGATGCGTCGGACTCCCGAATGTTCTACAATTCGGCTCGGTGCACCTCGCACCGCGGTTCACCATGCGCGCGGAATTCTCTCACTCACCTGATCCTGGCGACCCGATCGGCGGGCGTCGCGCGCTGCCGCGTCGTGTCATCGGCTCGATCGCGGTCGGCGGAGTGATCATCGCAGGGGGAATCGCGGCCCCACACAGCGCCGCAGCGCTCCCGATCGACGGCACCACTCCCGTTCCGGCTCCAACCACTCCCGTTCCACCTCCGACCACTCCCCCGGCTCCGCCGCCGAGCCCCACGACGACACCGACGACGGCCCCGCCGACCACCACGACGACGACGACCGTGGCACCGACTCCGGTCACGACGACCAAGCCGACCACGACGGCCAAACCGTCACCGAACACCACCGCTGCGCCGGTCACCACCGCGCCACCCGTCACCACCGCGCCGCCGGTCACCACCGCGCCGGAGGCGACGACCACCACCATCCCCGGACCGACGGCACCACCGGAACTGAGCATCGTCGTCTACCCCGAACAGATCGAACACGTCCTCGCGACGATCCGCTACCTCGAATCCCGCGGCAACTATCTCGCGCCGCCCAATGCGGGTGGCGCCTCCGGTGCGTATCAGTTCGTACGATCGACCTGGAACAACTACGGCGGATACGCGCACGCCTACCTCGCTCCGCCCGCGGTGCAGGACGAACGGGCGGCCAGCGACGTCCGGCGCTTCCTCGCCCAGTTCAACAACGACGTCTCGATGATCCCGGTCATGTGGTACTACCCGATCGCCGCGACGCAGACCGAGTGGATGGATCGGGTCCCGGCACCGCAGTTCGGAAATCGACTGACGATCCGGGAGTACCAGACGCTCTGGTTGCGGACATTCGCTCGGATCTCGGGAACCACGATCACCGCTCGGGTCTCCGGTCCCGCCGTGTCGCCGGTGACCCTGGGAGCACCACCGATGCTCGAAGTCGCGGAGGATGGCCGGCATCCGTTGTCGTTCCCGGTGCTCGGACCAGCCGATGTGGTGCTCCCCGAGTGCGCCGAAACAGCGATGGAAGAACCGGCCGAGCAGACCGAGGGCGTGGGCTGGGTCGCGGTCACCAGCTTCGCCGATCTGAACGACGCGAGCCGGTGCAGCACTGCCGCCCCTGGCGTGATCGTCGGTGTCCAGCTCCAGCCGGTCCTGGCCGTCTCCGATGGGGTCGTCACCGACGTCCGGAACGACCCGGCATCCATCGAGCCGATCTCGGTGACCCTGACGGACACCGCGGGGACGAGCTACGAGTACTCGGGCTTCAACGACGACACCCCGGGCACCGACGACGGAAACGCACCGTCACACCTGCGCTTGACGGCACTCGCCGAGGTCGGCCAAACCGTCCGCGCCGGCCAGGTCATCGGGTACATGGGCAACAGTGACCCCGTGCCTGCGGAGTCGAGCGTCGAC
>NZ_JBAVYV010000026.1:0-12652 GCF_049588435.1 Ilumatobacter sp. | reverse complement strand
GGACCGCGGTCGATCGGATCCGGGTTCTCGCCGCACGGCTCGCAGAGATCGGCGGGGCCGACGAACCACCCGCTCTGCTCCACGGTGACCTGTGGGCCGGCAACCGACTCGTCGACGGCCGTGGGACGAATTGGTTGATCGACCCGGCGGCGCACGGCGGCCACCGCGAGTTCGACCTCGCGATGATGGCGCTGTTCGGTGGATACGACCGACGATGCTGGTCGGCGTACGACGCCGAGTTCCGTCTCGCGGACGGATGGCTCGACCGGGTGCCGTTGCACCAACTAGCACCGCTCGTCGTCCACGCGATCAAGTTCGGAGGCGGCTACGCCACGGCGGTCGATCGCGCGCTCGATGCATGCGACCGGCTCGGCTGATCTCCACGCGTGTCGCGATCGACCGTGCCGGGCGGTGGCACACTGGAGCCATGAGCGCTCCGACTCTCGATACGTCCGTGTACCTCGAACGCGTGCGGCGGGTCCAGGCGGCGATGGACGAACACGACGTCGACGCTGCGCTGATCTCGGTCGGTCACGATCTCCCGTATCTGACCGGGTACACGGCGATGCCGCTCGAGCGACTGACGATGCTCGTGGTTCCCCGAGACGGTGACGCATCACTGCTGATCCCCGGCCTCGAAGCGGCCCGCGTGGCCGAACAGCCCGGCGTGTTCGACCTCGTTCCGTGGGGCGAGACCGATGATCCCACCGACATCGCCGCGCGCTTGGCCGGCGGTGCCCGTCGGATCGCGATCGGCGACCAGATGTGGGCGCGGTTCCTCGTCGAAATGCTCCCGCGTCTCCCCGGTGTCGAGTTCACCCGCGCCGTCGAGGTCGTCGGGGCGCTGCGGCGGACGAAGGATCAGGCCGAGATCGAAGCCCTGGCCGAAGCGGGTGCCGCCGTCGACCTGATCGCCGGCGAACTCCAGCGCGGTGAGATCCCGCTCGTGGGTCGCACCGAGGCCGAGGTGTCCGACCACCTCGGGCGGCGGATCATCGAGGAGGGCCACGAGAAGGTCAACTTCGCGATCGTGGCGGCCGGTGAGAACGCGTCGAGCCCGCATCATCACGCTGGAGACCGGGTGATCCGTGACAACGAGATCGTGCTGTGCGACTTCGGAGGAACGATGAACGGCTACTGCTCGGACACGACGCGCTGCGTGTTCACCGGCGAGATCGCCGCCGACGTCGCCGAGGCGTATGCCGTGCTGCACGAGGCCCAGGCCGCAGGTGTTGCGGCGGCGACGGTCGGCACACCGTGCGAGGACGTCGATCGTGCGACGCGCCGGGTGATCGCCGACGCCGGCTACGGCGAATTCTTCATCCACCGCACCGGTCACGGGATCGGACTCGAGGAGCACGAGGACCCCTACATCGTCGAGGGCAACGACCTTCCGCTCGACGTCGGTCACGCGTTCAGCATCGAGCCCGGGATCTACGTCCCCGGCAAGTGGGGCATGCGCCTCGAGGACATCGCCGTCGCAACGGTGGACGGCCCGGTGCTCCTCAACAACTCCGACCACGACCTCATCTCCGTCTGACCGACAACTTGTGCCTGGCACCAGTTGTCGGGCGGGCGTGGAAGAATTGGACCATGACGGCGCTCGACGAGACCCAGACCGATGTTCCCTTCTACATGAAGGGCAACTACGCGCCGGTGCGCGAGGAGATCGACGCGGTCGACCTCCCGGTCACCGGCGCGCTCCCGCCCGAACTGAACGGTCGGTTCTTCCGCAACGGCGCCAATCCGCCCGAAGGTGTGGTCCCCGCGCACTGGTTCGACGGCGACGGCATGCTCCACGGCATCCGGCTGCGCGACGGCAAGGCCGAGTGGTACCGCAACCGCTGGATCCGCACGAAGCTGTTGGCCGGCGGCGCGCGGATGGACCCCGAGACGTTCGAGTTCGACCTGTCCGCAGGACGGGCCAATACCCACGTGATGCGTCACGGTGGGAAGATCCTGGCGTTGGAGGAGGGGAGCTTCCCCCACGAGATCACCCCCGAACTCGACACGGTCGGCTCGGTGAACTTCGACGGCCGACTCGACACGCCGTTCACCGCGCATCCCCACGTGTGTGCCGAGACCGGTGAGATGCACTTCTTCGGCTACGGCTTGGTGACGGCGCCCTACGTGACGTATCACGTCGCCGACCGGTCCGGTCAGCTGATCCACTCGCAGCCGGTCGAGATCCCGAATCCCGTGATGATGCACGACTTCGCGGTGAGCCGGAACCACGCGATCTTCCTCGATCTCCCGGTCGTGTTCGACCTCGACGTCGCGCTCAGCGGCCAGGGGATGCCGTTCCTGTGGCGACCCGACAACGGGTCACGGATCGGACTGATCGATCGTCGCAAGCTCGGAAGCGGGACGCCGGTCGAGCCGCGCTGGTTCGAGATCGACACCTGTTACGTGTTCCACATCGTCAATGCGTGGGAGGAGGACGACGGCAACGTGGTCGTCCTCGACGCCGGGCGGCACCAGGCGATGTGGGCCGACGGTCCCGATTCGTTCGAACCGTGCTATCTCTGGCGCTGGCGATTCGACCTGCGCACGGGTGCGGTCACCGAGGAACAGCTCGATGACAGCGACCATGCGTTCCCGCGCATCGACGACCGTCGGACAGGGCTGGCCAATCGCTACAGCTGGGCGGTCGCCGGGCGCCCCGATGAACCGCCGGTCACCGATGCCGCGACGGGCGTGCGGAAGTACGACGTCACGAGCGGTGCGTCCACGTTCCACGACTTCGGTCCCGGTCGGTCGACGTCCGAGCCGGTCTTCGTCCCGGCGAGCGAGTCCGCCGCCGAGGACGAGGGTTGGGTGCTGTCGTTCGTCTACGACAAGGCCGACCAGTCCTCGACGTTCACCGTGCTCGACGCCTCGAACATGGCGGCCGATCCGGTCGCGACGATCGCGATCCCGCAGCGCGTACCCCACGGTTTCCACGGTTCCTGGATCCCCGACGAATGAAATGCGCGTCGGTGCCTGGCACCGACGCGCATGTGGTCAAGTGGAGAAGGCGGTCGTGTCGGGTTCGGGGGAGTAGGCGGTCAGCTCGATCGTGACGTCGGCGCCCACGAACTCAGCGAGCGCGCCCGACGCCAGGACGCAGAAGGTCTTCGTGCCGCCGGCCACGGCGATGTCGACGCACTCGGCGTCCTGACCGGCGATCGACTCGGTGTACGCGACCGGATCGCCGATTCGGCGGGCCGCGTCGGCCCGCAGGCGTTGAGCGAACGCCGGGCCGTAGAACGTGTGCGGGAGCTGGGTGTCGCTGATGCGCGCGTCGTTCAACGCCGCCTCGCACTCGTCGGTGTCGAGGTCGCACGTGCGCTCGTCGGATCCGTCGACGATGAACTGCACGGAACGTTCGTCGTTGTCGATGGTGATCGACCGCCGGTCGTCGGCGGCCTGGACCACGGTGCCCGTCGACGACACCATGTTGAAGTTCGTCTCGATCGAGTACTCGGCGGTGAACTCGGAATCGTCGATCGAGTCGAACAGGTCGAGCACGGAGTCGATCTCGGCGTTGCCCGTGCTGGTCGGCGGAAGACCGTCCTCGTCGTCGAAGCTCGGCCGTTCCCCCGTGAAGCACCCGCCGAGGAGCACCCCGGCCACGACGACCACCAGCACGGGCCGGAGCCGACGTGGTCGTCGATGGGAAGCGGCCCGAGAAACGCTCATCAGACGGTCGAGGCTACGACCGCGAACCCGGATCGACCCGGTCGTTCGCCGTTACCCTGCCGGGCGTGATCAGACTCGAGGCAGCCACGGTTCTGCTCCAGTGGGCGACGGGCGGGATGCTGTTCTGCTGGTTCACGACGCGCCGTCGCGTGATCGGCGTCGGCTACGGATGGCTGTTGCGCGGCGTGTATCTCTGCTTCGCCCTGGGGGCGCTCGCTGCCGGAATCGCGTTCGGTGTGAACCCGGTGCGCGAAGCCTCCTCGGCCGGTGTGGCCGTCGCCTGCCTGATCGCACTCGTGGTGTCGGTCGTTCGGCGCGAGGCTGGCGTCTCGGGTCAGCAGGCGGAGTTCGACCGTCGCTCCGAGCGTGTCGCCGCAATGACCGGAATCGACCGCCAGGTGGGCAACGGAGTCGCCGGTGACGACGACATCGACGGCGCTCCGTCCTCCGGCCCCGAGTTCAACCCGATTCTCGACCTCGTCCCCGCGCTGATCGGAGCGGTCGGACTGGTGGCGGCCTCGCTCGACGCGGGTGGCAACACCGCGGTGGCGCTGCTCAGGACACTGATCGGTGCTGCGTTCATCGGTGCGGTGAGCGACGCGATGTTGCTCGGCCACTGGTACCTCGTCCAGCCGGGGCTGCCACGCAAACTGCTCAACGAGATGGTCAACGCGCTCGCCTGGCTCTGGCCGCTCGAGGTCGCGGCGTTGATGCTCCCGGTCGGGATGGCCAGCGTGTGGGTCGGCACCGTCGACGACGGCTGGGGCGGTCTGCTCGGATGGATGTGGGCGATGTGCGCGCTGACGACGATCGTGCTGATCTTCGTGACCAAGGCGGCGTTGCGGGAGCGGTACTACTCGGCGGTGATGGCGGCCACCGGTCTGCTCTACCTGGCGATCCTCACCGGTTTCGGGACCGACATCGTCGCCCGCGCCGTCCTCGACCAGTCCTGATCCGTCTCGTTTTCGGGCCGTGGCTGTGACATGCTTCGGGCATGGCACGGCCTGTGTGGAGTGGAACGATCTCGTTCGGATTGGTGGCGATCCCGGTCAAGCTGTTCCACGCCGTGCGCCGCAAGTCGGTGTCGTTCAATCAGCTCGATGAGCGCAACCTGGCACGGATCCGGTACCGCAAGGTGAATGCCGAGACCGGTGAAGAGGTCTCCGAGGAGCACATCGTCAAGGGCTACGAGGTGAGCAAGGGCCGCTACGTCGTCGTCGACCCCGATGAGCTCGAGACGTTCATGCCGGCGGTCACCAAGACGATCGAGCTGGAGGAGTTCGTCGACCTCGACCAGATCGATCCGGTCTACTTCGACACCGCCTACCACCTCGCTCCCGATGCGAACGCCAAGCCGTACGCGCTGCTCGCCCAGGCGATGGAGGCATCCGGCAAGGTCGGGATCGGACGTTTCGTGATGCGCAACAAGCAGTACACCGCAGCGATTCGCGCCGAGGAGGGCCGGATGGTGATGTCATCGCTCGCGTATGCCGACGAGGTGGTCGACCCGCACGAGATCGAGGAACTGGCGGCGCTCGACGATGTGGAGGTCAGTGACAAGGAGGTGCTGATGGCCGAGTCGCTGGTGCAGTCATTGAGCGCCGACTTCGAACCGGCGAAATACCACGATGAGTACCGCGAGCAGGTGATGACCCTCATCGAGATGCGCGCCGACGGTGCCGAGATCACCACGCCGAAGGTCGAGGCCGATGCACCGAAGGTGATCGACATCATGGCGGCGCTCGAGGCGAGCGTTGCGGCGGCCAAGGCGAGTCGCGAGAACCATCCGACGAGCGGTTCCACGGCGAAGAAGTCGAGTGCCAAGGGGCGGACGAGCAAGAAGAAGGCGGCGACGAAGAAGGCCGCCGCCAAGAAGCGGGCGACCAAGAAGTCGGCGTGAGTTCCGACACGGTCATCGAGATCGAGGGCAAGCAGGTCAAGCTCACCAACCTCGACAAGGTGCTGTATCCGTCAGGGTTCACGAAGGCCGAGGTGATCGACTTCTTCGTGCGCGTGGCGCCGATCGCGACCCGACACCTGGCGGGGCGGTGCATCACGTTCCGCCGGTATCCGGACGGCTCCGATTCCGACGGGTTCTTCGAGAAGCGGTGCAACCGGTACCGGCCGGACTGGGTGCCCGTGTCGCTCGGACCGGGCGATCGGCGGGGCGGAATCGACTACTGCCGGGTCGAGGACACGGCCACGATGGCGTGGGCGGCGAACCTGGCCGCGCTCGAGCTGCACGCCCCGATGGCACTCGCCGCCGATCTCGACACCCCGCGTACCCTGGTGTTCGACTTCGATCCGGGGCCGGACACCTCGATCGTCGAGTGCTGCCGGGTGGCCTCGGCGACGCGGGCCGTGCTCGATGCGGTCGACCTGCGCGGATGGTGCAAGACGTCGGGTTCGAAAGGCCTGCAGATGTACGTTCCGCTGAACACGCCCGGTGCGACGCACCACGGTGCAGCGGACTTCGCGCTGGCGGTCGGCCAGGTCCTCGAACGCCAGCTCGACGGCGCCGTCACGACCGTGATGGCCAAGGCGGAGCGGCCCGGCAAGGTCTTCGTCGACTGGAGCCAGAACGCCCATCACAAGACGACGATCGCTCCCTACTCGCTGCGCGCCCGCAGCCGACCGACCGTGTCGACGCCGGTCACCTGGGACGAAGTCCAGGCGTGTGCCGACGGGGATGACCCGCTCGTCTTCGAAGCGGGGGACGTCCTCGACCGGATCGAACAACACGGTGACCTCTTCGCCCCCGTGCTCACCGTCGAGCAGTCGTTGCCGGCGCCGAAATCCTGAATCAGGCGATGACGCCGCGCGAGCGGAGGTCGGCCGCATCGAAACCGAGTTCGGCGGCGATCTCATCCGAGTGCTCCCCGTGCCCCGGGGCCGGCCTGGCGATCTGCTGCGGCGTGCCGTCGAGTCGGGCCGCGGGTCGCGGTTCACGGATCCGCCCGGCCAGCGGGTGGTCGCTCTCGACGAACACCTCGTTGTTCACGACCTGTGGATCGACCGGCAGATCGTCGAGGCTGTTGATCCTCGACGCGGGCACGTCGTGCTGCTGCGATCGTTCGACGAACTCGGCGAGCGTGCACTCCGCAGCAGCGGCCGCGATCGTCGCCACCATCTCGTTGATGTTCGCCATGCGCGACGGTGTGTCGGCGAAGCGGGCGTCCTGGGCGATGTCGGGACGGCCGTAGGTCGCGCACAGTGCCGTGAACTCGTCGTCCGTCACCGCGGCGGCGCTGGCGAAACCGTCGGACAGGCGGGTCACGGCATAGTTCGAGGCGATCGTCGGCTGACGTGCGACGTCGTCATCCAGCAGGACCGCGTCCATGCCCGAATCGGGCCACATGAATGCGATCGCTGCGTCGATCATCGCGAGCTCGATGTGTTGACCCCCGGCTTTCCCGGTGGCACGGGCGAACAGAGCGGCCGTGATCGCCTGGGCAGCGGTGTACGCCGTCGCCTTGTCGCACAGGAGTGTGCGGAACATCGCCGGTTCACCCGTGGCGGGGTCGGCCTGGATGCTGGCCAGACCGGATGCCGCCTGGATCACGTTGTCGTAGACGCGTCGCCCGCTGTTCGGTCCCGTGGATCCGTAGCCGGAGATCGACGTGTAGATCACGTCGGGATTGATCTCGCGCACGTCGGCGTAGCCGAGGCCGAGGCGGTCCATCGCTCCCGGGCGAAAATTCTGGATCACGACGTCGGCGTTCTGCAGCAATCGGCGGACGACGTCGCGGCCGTCGTTCGACTTCAGGTCGACGACGAGCGATCGCTTGCCACGGTTGTTGTTGGCGAAGATGCCGGTCATCCCGTTCTTCGACGATCCGAGCAACCGCATGATGTCGCCGAAGCCGGGGTTCTCGACCTTGACGACGTCGGCGCCCTGATCGGCGAGCATCATCGCGGCGAGCGGGCCGGAGATCATGACCGAGAAGTCGACTACCTGCACATCGTCGAGTGGCCCCATCGGTGCATCGTGGCAGGTCGACGTCGGCGCGTGGCGAGACGGAGTCCGTGAGTTCGGGCCCATGCCGCACGCCGGGGTGACAGCCGGGTCATCATGGTCCGTCATGAAATCGCTGTGTGGATGCGTCCTCGTCGCCGCGCTCATCGCGCTGGCGGCGTGCTCCTCCGACGCGACCTCCTCCGTCGATCCGACGACGCGATCTGCGGGCTCAGCCGACACGGTGGTGAGTACGGCGACCCGGGGCACGGTCGGATCGACTTCGGCGCTCGCGACATCGACGACGGTCGAGCCGGATCCGACGAACGACGAGCGCAGCGCGTCGGACACCGCGACCGAGCCGGACGATGCGGATGATGCGGACCCAGCGGACGACGCGGATCCAGCGGAGGGCGACGCCATCGAGGAGCCTTCGTTCGAACTCGGACCGGACATCGTTCTCGACGTCGACGTGGCTCGCTTTCCCGTCGACGATGCCGGTCAGGGCGGCGTTCCGGCGAATGCTCCGGACGAGTCGGTCGGCGGTTCGCCGCCGGTTCTGTCGACCGGGTGGGCGGGGTTCGACGCAGCGCTCGAATCGTCGTTGATCCGTCCGGGGAACACCGCCGCCTCGGTCGCCGTCCTGATCGACGGAGACGTCGTGCACAGCGCCGCATTCGGCGAACGCGACCCTGCATCCGGCGATCCCGCCGAGGCCGAGGACCGGTTCCGGATCGCGAGCATCTCGAAGACGATCACGGCGATCGTTGCCCTGCAGTTGGTCGAGGACGGCGTGATCGGACTCGACGACCCGATCGGTCAGTCGGTCGCCGACCACATCGGCGCCGGCGCGGTGGGCAGCTCGGCGAACCTCACGCTGCGCCAACTCCTGACCCACCGTTCGGGGTTCGGAAAGTTCGACACGGCGTTCTTCCGAGGAGGTTCGGCGGATTGTCCCGAGGCAGCGCGGCAAGGCCTCGCGAGCGGCGCCTCCGGCGGTGGATACACCTACAGCAACATGAACTACTGCGTGGCCGGGCTCGCCATCGAGGCGTTGACCGGTCTCACCTACGAGCAGGCCGTGTACGAGAACCTGTTGACCCCGCTCGGCATCTCGGGCATGCGCCTCGCTCCGACGTTCGACCCGGGTCCGGGCGAGACCCAGCACGTCACCACCCCGGGGCGCAACTACATGGAGACCCTCGGCGCGGCGGGCGCATGGGTCGCGAGTCCGACCGATCTCGTGACGATCATGGATTCGTTGGACCGTTCGACGCCTGGGTTCAAGCCACTCGACGACCTGGCGTTGCTCGAGATGATCACACCCTTCGGTGGGCAGCTCGGTCAGCGTGGCTACGGCTACGGGATGATCGCGTACGGTCTCGGGCGGTTCGGCCACACCGGCACGATCGAGTCGACCCACGCGATGCTGCTCAACCGTGGTGACGGGGTCACCTGGGCGGTCACGGTCGCCGGGCAGACGCCGAGCCCGACGACCGACCTCGAACGGATCGTCAACTCCGCATTCGCTGCCGGAGGGTTCGTGGCGGGCTGACGAGCGGCGCATCCGTACGATCGGGTGATGGGAAGTCTCGGAGAACCGACTCCGATCACCGTCATCGGCGGGTACCTCGGCGGCGGCAAGACGACGCTGGTGAACTCGGTGATCCACCGCGCCGCCGGTCGTCGGCTCGGGATCGTCGTCAACGACTTCGGTGACCTCGCCGTGGATGCCGGTCTGCTGCACTCCGCCGACCGCGTCGTCAACCTCGCGAACGGTTGCGTGTGCTGCACCCTCGGCGACGATCTGCGATCGACCCTCGAGGAACTCTCGGCGATCGAACCGCCGCTGGATCACATCGTGATCGAGGCGAGCGGGGTCGCCGATCCGACGACTGCAGCTGCGTGGGGCACCGTCCCCGGATTCGCGCCGGGTGGCATCCTCGTCGTGGCCGCGGCGGACTCGGTGATGCGCAGCGCGCGTGACCGGTACGTCGGTGGCGAGGTACGACGCCAGCTGGTGGGCGCCGATCTCGTCGTCGTGACCAAGGACGACCTGTGCGACCCGGCCGAGACCGAGCGAGTCGTGACCTGGATCGGTACCCAGACGGACGCGCCGACCGTTCGGACCCAGCACGGCGAGATCGCCCTCGACCTCGTGCTCGGGCCCGGCACCCGCCCGTCGGGTTCCGACGTCCAGCGATCGCGGGATGCGCCCCATGACCTCGACGGAGGCGAGTACATCACCTGGTCGGCCTTCACCGAGGTGGTGGCCGCAGACGACCTCGACGGGTTCCTGTCGAACCTGCCCGACGGCGTCCTGCGAATGAAGGGTGTCGTCGACGTCCGTGGCAGGTCGGGCGCGGTCTCGGCGCGCCTCGTCCAGGTCGTCGGTCGGACCGTCGCGATCACCGACGTCGCGGGATCGGGCGAACGCGGACTCGAGGCGATCGGGGTCGCCGGGGTGCTCGACCCGGTGTCGCTGCAGTCGCGGGCGAAGGAGTATCTTCGCGCCTGATGATGACCGTGGAGCGTGTGTCTCCGGCGCTGGGCGCCGAGGTGACCGGGCTGCGCCTCGTCGATGCCGACGACGACGCGGTCGAGGCCCTCTACGCCGCGCTGATCGCGCACCAGGTGTTGTTCCTTCCCGACCAGCACCTCGCACCCATCGAACACGCGGCGTTCGCTCGACGGTGCGGCGAGCTCGGAGCGCGTCACCACTCGTACGTCACGCACCCCGACAGTGACGACGTCGTGGTGCTCGACTGGCAGCCCGGACAGCGTCCCGACGCGTCGGAGTGGCACAGCGACATGAGCTTCACGGCGGAGCCGCCCTTCGCGTCGATTCTCCAAGCGGTGCAGGTTCCACCCGTCGGTGGCGACACCCTGTGGGCGAGCATGTACGCGGTCCACGACTGTCTCGATCCGGGTTTCCGCCGCGACCTGGAGGCGCTGTCGGCCACCCACGACCCCGGCGCGTTCCGCAACGGACCGTACGTGTCGGGTGGCACCGGTGCGATGAACGAGATGTTGTCGACGGTCGGCTCGGCCGTGTGGCCGGTGATCTCGCACCATCCGGTGAGCGGTCGCCCGTACGTCAACGTGAGCGAGTCGAACACCCGCTGGATCATCGGGCTCGGCGCCGCCGAGAGCGCGCGCATCCTGACGATGCTGTTCGACATCGTGAATCGACCCGACCACCAGGTGCGACTGCGATGGCGGCCCGGGATGATCGCGATCTGGGACAACCGCGCGACGCAGCACTACGCGGTCAGCGACTATCCGAACGATCGTCGGATCATGCATCGCGTGGTCGTGGCTCGCGACACCCGATCAGCCGTCTGAGCCCGGGTGCGGACGTCCCGCGACCACGGTGCCCCACACCTCGATGTCCTTGATCGCCATCGGATCCACCTCGAGCGGGTCGTCTCCTAGCACGGTGAAATCGGCGGCCTTTCCGCACTCGATCGAGCCGAACTCCGCGTCGAGGTGGAGTTGGTAGGCCGAACCCAGCGTCACGGCGCGCAGTGCCGACTCGGCGGAGATCCGTTCGTCGGGTCCGAGCACCCGTCCCGAGGGGGTCACCCGGTTCACGGCGCACCACATCGTGTGCAGATGCCCGAGCGGGGTGACGTTGGCATCGGAGTGCATCGAGAACGACACGCCTTCGCGCTCGGCGGTCCGGCAGGCCTCCATCCGGCGGGCACGCTCGGGACCGACGGTGATGTCATGGTGTTGGTCACCCCAGTACCAGATGTGATTGGTGAAGATGTTCGCGCACATCCCGAGCTTCGCCATCCGGCGGTACTGCGCGGCCGTGGTCAGCTGGCAGTGTTGGACCGTGTGGCGGTGATCGAGCCACGGTCGTTCGAGGACCAACTGTTCGACCGTGTCGATCCAGAGGTCGATCGTGAGGTCGCCGTTGCAGTGGGTGTGGATGTTGATGCCGCGCTCGTGGAACGGTCGACACATCGCGAGCAGCTGCTCGGGAGCGGTCATCCAGACCCCGTGATCGGTCCCGCTGTAGTAGCCCGGCCACCCCATCTTGGCGGTGAAGCCCTGGATCGATCCGTCGAGGAGTACCTTCAGCCCGGCGGTCCGCAACTTGTCGGTGTCGTCGGCGGCGAGCGCGACGATCGCGTCCGCAGCCTCGGACCAATCCGTCGCCCCCGGTGGCAGCGCTGCCATGTGACGCTGGAGGATCCGCGCGGGGAACTCCGGGCGGTCGACGGTGGTGCGCCAGAGTTGCTGTGAGTCCGGCCGTTGGAGCCCGGCCGACGCGAGGTCGGCGAGCATCGTGATCCCCTGGTCGGCGCAGATCCGGCCGAGCGCCTCGATCGACGCCGGGTCGTTCATCGCCTGGAGGATCCGGAGGAGCGCCGAGGAGGCCAGCGACATCGCCGGGATCTCCTGCAGTTCCCCGTTCGGCTCCCCGTTCGCGTCACGGGCGACGCCGACGGTCGTCGACTCGCGGGTGATCGAGTGCGCCTCGAGCATCGCCGAGTTCACCGTCGCCAGATGGGCGCTGGCATGGAAGACGAAGATCGGTCGGTCGGTTCCGACCTCGTCGAGATGCAGACGGGTGAGCCGTTCCTCGTCGCGGAAGTAGATCGGGTCGAAGCCTCCCACCACGAGCGGGTCCGTGGCGCCTGCACCGACGTTGCGCATCTCCTGATCGAGTTCGGCGATGCGCTCGATCAAGGCGTCGTAGCTGCGGATGCCACGCGCGGTCCCGCCGAGTCGGTGGCGATCGAACCAGCCGACATAGGGCAACAGTGCAAACGCCCCCTCCAGGCTGTGCGCGTGGGCCTCGATCATCCCGGGGACCAACACGAGGTCCTCGAAACGACGGTCGATCTCGTGCGCACCCCAGGACGCGCACTCTTCGATCGATCCGGCAGCAAGGATGCGGCCATCGCGGACGGCGACCGCCTCGACCAGGGGTTGCGACGGGTCCATCGTGACGATCCGGCGGGCGGGAAACACGGTGGTATCGGCCATCGCCCGAACGTACAC
>NZ_JBAVYV010000025.1:0-5684 GCF_049588435.1 Ilumatobacter sp. | reverse complement strand
GATCCGGGCGGATCAAAACCGCCCAGGCCCCGATGACACCGACGGCACACGAGAGGGCGTACGCCATCGCCTTCGCACCACGAACCGCGAGCACGCCGATGATCGCACCCAGGATCAGGATCACGATCAGCGCGCCGGACACCAGCACCGCCTTGTCGCTCGTCCCGAACTGCTCGATCGCCCAGTCCTTCAGCCACGCCGGCGTGTAATCGATGAACTCCTGACCGACCGGGACCACCGGCGACGCCGAGTCGCGCACCAGACCGACCACCAGTTCGGCGACGGCGAGGCCGGCACCCGTGGCGAGCAACCCGAGGCCCAGGCCACGCCACAGCGACGGCGTCGACGCATCGCTCGAGTACCGCTCCCGCCAACCCGCGATGCCACCGGGTCGAGCGGCAGGCTGGTCGGCAGACTCATCGGCGTCGTAGGGTTCGATGGGCATGGACCAAGGTGTACCCGATCAGAACCGCTCCGTTGCAGAATCGGTGGTTCGCGAGCTCGGAGTTTCGGAGAATGTTCGGCTCGCGGAATCACTCGTTTCGGAGGCGCTGGGCCTCATCGGAGACGAGCCCGACACGCTCGACCTGAAGATCGCCACTGCCGCCCTGACCGAGATGCGTGCGGCGTATCGGGTCTTCGCTCCCTACCGGGACGAATCGAAGGTGTCGATCTTCGGGTCGGCGCGGACCCGCCCCGATGATCCGCTGTACGCACAGGCGCGCGATCTGGCGTCGATGCTCGCCGAACGCGGGTGGATGGCGGTCACCGGCGCGGGTCCCGGGATCATGCAGGCGGGGATGGAGGGCGCCGGCCGCGAGCGGTCGATCGGCGTCTCGATTCGGCTTCCCTTCGAAACCGGTGCGAACGACATCATCGCGGGCGACGCCAAGCACGTGTCGATGAAGTACTTCTTCACCCGCAAGCTGATGCTGATCAAGGAGTCTCAGGCCTTCGTCTGTCTCCCCGGCGGATTCGGCACGATCGACGAGACGTTCGAACTCCTGACGCTCGTCCAGACCGGCAAGAGCCTGCCGGTCCCGATCATCCTCCTCGACTCTCCCGGAGACCCGTTCTGGGAGCACGTCGACGGTCTGGTTCGGCACCAGCTCATCGATCGCGGGCTGGTCTCGCCCCGTGACACCGGGTTGTACACGATCACCGACTCCTGCGCGGACGCCTGCCGCATCATCGAGGACTTCTATGCGAACTACCACTCGATCCGCTTCGTCGGCAACCGCCTGATCATCCGGCTCCGCACCGGGCCGACCGATGGCCAACTCGCGCTGTTGAACGAGCGCTACTCCCATCTCTGCACGGCGGGCGGAATCGAACGCAGCGACGCGACGCGGGCCGAACGGCGCGATGACGACCACCTCGAACTCGATCGCCTCGCGCTCGAGTTCACGCACCACGGCTACAGCGATCTGATCGCGCTCATCCGTGAACTGAACAGCTGGGTCTGACCGGAGTCGTCGGGTCCGGTCGGACCACGACGTCGAGTCACTCGCCGACGGAACGGAGGAGGTGCGCGGCCTTGGCGACGGCCCGTCGGGCCTGCATCAACGTCTTGTCGCTGGGTGGTCGCTCGATCTCTCCGTCGGCGACCGCTTCTCGGAGCTGTTCGAACGCGACATCGTCGAGTTCTTCGGCGATCTGCTCCAAACGCTCGGCGAAACCGTCGTAGGCGGTCATCGTCGCGTCGCTGACGCCAACGCACCGGCGACGATGTCGACGGGGTGTTCGACCGTCAGTCCCCGATCTGTGAGGACGGCTGCGAGGTGCATCGAACAACCAGGGTTCGCGCTCGCCAGCAGGTCGACCGACCCTCCCCCGGCGAGTGCCCGGTCGATCGCCGCCACCTTGCGGTCACGGATCTGGCCTGCGAGTTCCGGTTCGAGCACCGAGTAGGCGCCACCGGCACCACAGCACAAGCCGTCGTCGTCGAGTTCGACCACGTCGGCAACATGGCCGAGCAGTGTGCGGACCGCCGTGTCGACACGCTGGACGTGGCGGAGATGGCACGGGTCCTGCACGATCACACGCGGGCGCACACCCGCGTACGGTTCGAGACGATCGACTCGTTCGGCCAACCACTCGTTCGCGTCGACGACGCGGGCGGAGAAGCGTTCGGCCTCGGGAGTCCCGACGGTCGTGCCGTAGTCCTTGAGGGCGGCGCCGCACCCCGCCGAGTTCACGACGATCGGTGCATCTCCCGGCATCGACGCCATCACCCGACGTGCCAGGACGACGGTCTCGTCGTGCAGTCCGGCGTGGACGTGCAGCGCTCCACAGCAGGCTCCCTCACGACCCGGCACCCGATAGGTCGAGCCGACGGCGGTGATCAGATCGGCGGTGGCGTGATGCGTCGAACGCTGCCACGCATCCATCACACATCCGGTGAACAGCCACACGTCATCGCCCGTCGATACGACTGCCGGCGGCCGACGGAGCGGGAGCCGCGCCAACCCGAGTCGAGCGGGTACCAGCCTCAGCCGTTGGGCGGCTGCCAGGACGGTGGAACCGATGAGCAACACACGATGATGGCCCAGCACGCGGAACCCGGCGCGCTGCCACCTCGGCGTGATCTTGTGGTTCGCAGCGAGAGCGACCCTCGTCTGCTCCATCAGCGCACCGAACTGGACGTTGCTCGGGCATGCCGGCTCGCAACCTCGACACTGCACACAGGTCGCCATGAAGTCGACGAACTCGGCGTCGACCGCCACGCCGTCGTTCTGGACGCCGCGCATCGCATCGATGCGTCCACGGGGCGAGTACGCCTCCTCACCGGTCACCCGGAACGTCGGGCAATGTGGCAGGCACAGCCCGCAGGACACGCACGATGACAGCTTCTCCTCGTCGAGGTTCAGATCCAGATTCACCTCGCGGTTGCGGCCGACGTCGAGCACGCAGCGAACTCTACGCGGCGAAGCGGTACGGTCGTCGCTCGTGCCAGAGGGACACACCATCCACCGCATCGCCCGCGACCACGGCAAGCTGCTGGTCGGGATGCCGGTCGGCGTCTCGAGTCCGCAGGGACGATTCTCGAGCGATGCCGAACGGGTCGATGGCACGACACTGGAGCGGATCGAGCCGTACGGCAAACACCTCTTCTACTTCTGGTCGACCGGCGAGATCGGACACGTCCACCTGGGATTGTTCGGCAAGTTCCGAGTCTCGACCGACGACGACCGGCCCCCACCGCGTGGCGCGGTGCGGATGCGGTTGGAATCCGACCTGGCCACGATCGATCTCTCCGGTCCCACGGCATGCAGCATCGACGATCCGTCGGTGCGCACGGGCATCCTGGCCCGACTCGGCCCTGACCCGATCAAGCCACGCCAGAACCCCCGGCGGATGTTCGACAAGGTCTCGAAGTCGACACGCGGGATCGGCGACCTGCTGATGGATCAGTCGGTCGTCGCCGGGGTCGGCAACGTGTACCGCGCCGAGGCCCTGTTCGTCTGCGGGATGCATCCCCTCCGTCCGGGACGGGACCTCGATCCTGCCGAACTCGAAGAACTCTGGAACACGATCACGACGATGTTGCGACGCGGCGTGAAGGACGGGCGCATCGTCACCGTCAGCCGCGCCGAGTCCGGCGTTCCGCGTGGAACGCCGATCCCACGCAGCGTGGCGACGTACGCATACAAGCGAGACCACTGCCTCCATTGCGGAACCGAGATCCAGCGACTCGACATCGCGAACCGCACGAGTTATCACTGCCCGACCTGCCAACCTCGCTGACGAGCCGTCCAGCCGGCGCAAGGATCAGACACGGCAAGGATCAGACAGCGGCAAGGATCAGAGGACGTCGAACCAGACGCCGTCCTGCGCCGTACCCATGTAGTTGATGTGGATCTCGTCGCCGACATCGATCCGGCGCGTCGCCGAGATCACCAACTCGTCGCCGGTCTCGAGGGTCGTGGCGTTCGACTCGTAGGAGTGGTTGTACAACGACCCGTACCCGAGGGCCAACGCCGTTCGGCCGTCGCCCCATCCGAACACGTAGCCCTCGGCACCCGATTCGAGGTCATCGCCACGATCGGGCTCGGCCACGAGCATCGGGCACCGTTCGATCTCCTCGCCCTTCTCGAACCGGCGGGTCGCGAAGACCCCACGCCCGGCTCCCGACGGTGAGTTCCTGACCTCGAGTCCAGCTGGCACGATCGGACAGTCAATCAGCTCACTGGGCACTCCATGCCGGCGCGTCGATGTCGCCCCGCCAATACCCGAGACGCCGTTCGGCCTCGGGTCGTGCGGCCGGATCGACCAATGCCACCTTCCACCTCATCAACGTCGCCGACACGAGCCGAAGTTCGGCGAACGCGTCGCCATGGCGATCTCCGAATGCGGTCCATCCGTAGCCCGCTGCGAAGTCCTCGTAGATCCCCGGGGCTCCGTTCCACCGGTCGGTCCAGGTCATCAGCGCCGAGTGATCCCAGCCTCGTGGAGCACGACAGAGCAGATCCCAGTCGAGAAGCACCGGACCGTCGTCGCTCATGATGACATTGCCCGGGTGGACGTCGCCGTGACACAGGACCACGTCACCCGACTCGACGAAGTCATCCCAGCCACGGTGCCGTTCGATCGCTGCACGCAGGCCTGCCACAGCGGCGGGGTCGAGCGCATCGCCGACTTCTGCGATGAGCTGATCGTGATCCCACCAGGGGAACTCGGCGGCGAACGGCACGGGAAGTGCCGGTGGGACGGAGGCGGGGTCGACCGTATGGACCCGTGCGACCAACTCACCGACCGCTCGCCAGTCGAGGGGTGCCTCGATCGCGTCGACGTGACGCCAGGCGGTGACGGCGAAACCGTGGTCCTCGACGACGTCGTCGCGCACGCTGCGGGCGACCCTGATCCCGTCATCGGCGAGCTTCTGTGCGAGTTCCAGTGAGGCCGCCGCGGGTCCGTTCGGAGTCGCGACCCGCAGCACCGTGTCGTCGCAGCGGAAGATCGCGTTCATCCCCTGACGCAACACGACCGGGGTGCACAGGCCCCAGTGATCGGCAGCGATCGCGGCGACGTCGGTCGCGGCCGCGAGATCGCTGACCCGTCGATCGACGTAGGCGCGGGTCACCGTGCGGAGCCGACGGTGAGCGGGTCGACGCCCGGGTTCAGGCGGCCGGTTGGATCGAACTGCGCCTTGATCCGGTCGTGGACGGCACGCACTGCCGGGTCGGGTTCACGATGCGGGGCGGCGGTCGGGCGATGGACGACGCCGACACCGATCTCTGCGATGAACGTCCCGGGCTCCTCGGTCCGCATCGCACCGAGTTCGCTCGGGGCAACCGACCACCGATGCGGACCCGGCAGCGGCGGCGCTCCGTCGGTCTCGACCAGTCGAGTGGCCGTCGCGATCGTCTCGACATCGCCTGGGTCGCCATCGAGACGAACCCACGTCGTCCGTCCGTCCCACAGGATCCCCACCGGTCGGTACAGCGTGGCGAGCAGTTCGAACGGATCGCGATCGGTGCAGAACCATCGACTCGCCCGCGGCAGCGGGCGCGTCCGCAGGATCACGTCGCCGAGGAACCCGAGGGTGCCACGAGACCCGACGAGCAGCCGGCAGAGGTCGAAGCCGCTCACGTTCTTGACCGTCGGACCGCCCGCCTTCGTCACCTCACCCGACGAACCGACGAAACGGCTCTGGAGGAGCACGTCGCGCATCGGTCCGTGTC
>NZ_JBAVYV010000024.1:0-2429 GCF_049588435.1 Ilumatobacter sp. | reverse complement strand
CCGGATCGACCCGAGCGAGCGTCGCCCGGACGATCATCACCCGGAACACCGGTCCTGGAGACACTGAGCTGGGACGACTACGTCGAACGAGGACGAGCACGCCCCGATCTCCAGGGATGGACCATCATCCGACTCGACATCACCGACCTCCCCGCGAGGTTCCGGCAGCGCTGAATGGACGCGGTGTCCCGCACAGCGGGCTGGACACGCTGGACGTGTCAGTCGATGATGTCGGCGAGTGCGGCCAGCAGCGTGGTCACGTTGCGCTGGCGTGCGGTGTGGCCCATCGTGCCGATCCGCCACACCGTGCCGGCGACCGGACCGAGTCCGCCGCCGATCTCGATGCCGTAGTCCTGCAGCAGCCGGGTCCGCACGTCGGCTTCCGAGAGCGCCGCGAGCCGACCCTCCGGAATCGCGATCGAGCTGAGCGGTGCGAGTCGGTGACCCTCGGCAGCGAACAGCTCGAACCCGAGGTCCTGCATCCCCGACTTGACGGCGTCACCGGCTGCTTGATGTCGCTCGCGGACGGCGTCGAGGCCTTCGCTGAGCACCACCCCGAGTCCGGCGTGGAGTGACATGATCATCGAGATGGGAGCGGTGTGGTGGTAGGCCCGCGCACCACCGCCGGTGACGTACTTGGCGATCATGTTCAAATCCAGGTACCACGACGGAGGGACCGGAATGAGTCGTTCGACGGCGCGCGGCGACACCGTCAACGGCGCGAGGCCGGGTGCGACACCGAGACACTTCTGGGTACCGCTGTACGCGATGTCGATTCCCCATTCGTCGATCCGCAGGTCGACGCCACCGAGTGACGTCACGCAGTCGGCCAGCATGAGGGCATCGCCCTTGTGGGCTGCCATCGCAGCGATGTCGCTCTCGACGCCGGTCGAGGTCTCGGCATGGACCATGCCGTACATCGCGGGAGCCGGGTGTGCGTCGAGCATCCGCTGGACGTCGATCGGCTGACCCCACTCGTGCTCGACGGCGATCGCCTTGGCGCCGGTTCGTTGCACGACGTCGACCATGCGCCCGCCGAACACGCCGTTGACTCCGACGACGACGGTGTCGCCGGGTCCGACGAAGTTGACGATCGACGCCTCCATCCCGGCCGAGCCGGTGGCGGACACGGGGAAGGTGAGCGCGTTCGCGGTGGAGAACACGGCCCGCAGACGATCGCACGTCTCGTCGAGGAGGGCGATGAACTCCGGATCGAGGTGCCCGAGCATCGGGCGACCGAGTGCAGCGGTCGCCTCGGGGTAGGGATTGCACGGGCCAGGACCCATGAGGACGCGATCGGAGAGGGTCATGTGTGGCGACTGTATTCGCTGGCTCGCCGTCCTCCGATCCCGCCCACCAAGTCGAGCCCGGACCAGCGATTTCCTTCCCGTTCCATCGCCACCCCGACTCCTCGTCGCGCGGCGCGCTCGTAGGATGCCTGTGGTGAACCGCCCGCAGCAAGCGCCGAATCCGGCGCCGATGTCGAAGTTCACCCGGCTCGCGATCACCCACGCGCTGATGATGGCGGGCGACGCCGCGATGGTCGTCGCCCTCGCCGATTCGTTCTTCTTCAGCGTCGATCTCGACTCGGCGCGAACGCAGGTCCTGCTGTTCCTCGCGATCAGCTTCGCCCCGTTCCTGTTCATCGCTCCGCTGATCGGTCCGCTGATCGATCGGATGGCCGGCGGACGCCGTCTCGTCATCCAGGTCGTGGCCGTCCTGCGCGTCGTTCTGCTGCTGTTGATGGCGCAGGATCCCGGTGGACTCGAGTTGTTCCCGTTGGTGTTCGCGTCACTGGTGTTGCAGAAGACCTATGCGGTCTCGAAGTCGGCGCTCGTTCCGTCGACGGTGCGCTCGACGACCGAACTCGTCGAGGCGAACTCGAAGCTCGGTCTGCTCGCGGGGCTCACCGGAGCGGTCGCCGTCGTCCCGGCCGGAATCCTGCTCACCCTGATCGGGTCCGAAGCGGCGTTGATCTACGGCGCCGCGGTCTTCGTGGCGGCCTTCCTCTCCGCTCGTCGGCTCGCACCCGAGGTCGTCGCTGCGACCGCTCCCGACGAGGTCGAGGAGACCGAACTGCATTCGCCGTCGTTGCGGATGGCGGCGACTGCGATGACCGTGTTGCGGGCGAACGTCGGCTTCACGTTCTTCCACCTTGCGTTCTGGTTGCGCACGTTCGACAACGGGACGGCGTTGTTCGGTGCGTCGATCGCGGCGTCGGCCGTGGCGACGATGTTCGGAAACGCGCTCGCCCCGCGCGTCCGACGGATGGCGCGCGAGGAGACGATGCTCACCGGTGTGTTGGCATTGAGCGCTGTCGCGGGGCTCGGGCTCGCGGTGCTCGGGTCGGCGGGTGCCGGAATCGTGCTGGCCGGCGTGGTCGGGTTCTCGGCGGCACTCGGTCGCCTCGGGTTCGAGAGCATCGTCCA
>NZ_JBAVYV010000023.1:0-3071 GCF_049588435.1 Ilumatobacter sp. | reverse complement strand
TCGACGAGCCGCGCCACCTGGCGGCTTGCGGTCGAGACGCCGACACCTGCGGCATCGGCGAGCACGGACAGACGCGCCGGCGCGAACTCGTCGACACGAGCGAGCATCACTGCGCCCGCCCGTTCGATGTCCACACCGGCGGCTCGGTTGATCGTCCGATTCCCACGCGGATCGTTGGCACGGCGAACCAGCGTGATCAGCGCCTCTTCGATCGTCGAGATGGTATCGGTCGACATCGCCACAGTGTAGAACGCCTGGTAGTTTAGATGGTTGCACGAACCAACTATCTGTCGAACGGCCATGCCCCGGCCGGGAGCTGAGCGCCGATGACCGAACTCGACCACGACGACGTCCACTCCGATCGCAGCGACGAGCGGCCGACGGAGGATGCGGGCGACGGATCGATCTGGGGTGTCCCGTACCGCTGGGTCGCGATGTGCGTGGTGCTCTTCGGAGCGTTCATGGTGGTCCTCGACACCACCGTCGTGAACCTGGGTCTCCCATCGCTGCAGCGAGATTTCGACACCGTCGACGGCGTCGAATGGGTCGTCACCGCCTATCTCGCAGCCGTCGGTGTCGCCCAGATGATCAGTGGCTGGGCCGCCGACCGGTTCGGGCACAAGCGGGTGTTCATCATCTCCATGGCGCTGTTCACGGTCTCGTCGGCGGCGTGCGCCCTGGCGCCGACGCTCGGTGTGCTGGTGGCAGCGCGGGTCGTCCAAGGAGCCGGCGGTGGGCTGATGATGCCGGTCGCGATGGCGATGATCTATCTCCTGTTCGACCCGCACGAGCGCGGCAAGGCGCTCGGCTACTTCGGGATCGCCGTCATGGCCGCTCCGGCGATCGGACCCGTCCTCGGCGGCGGCGTCGTCTCGTCGGTCGGCTGGCGATGGCTGTTCCTGATCAACATCCCGATCGGAATGATCGGGATCCCCGTGGCACTCCGACTGCTCACCGACTCGGGATACCGAGACCGACGCCGACTCGATCGCGTCGGGCTGGCGCTCAGCGGTGTCGGACTCGCGGTGCTGCTGATCGGGTTCTCGAGGGGTGCATTCTGGGGATGGTCGAGCCCTGCCGTGCTGGCGATGCTCGGCGGCGGCGCACTTCTGCTGGTGTTGTTCACGGTGCGGACCCTGCGCATCGACGCTCCGCTCATCGACATGCGGATCCTGGCGAACCCGGTGTTCGCCGTCGGCATGGCCACGGTCGCCCTGCTGACCATCTCCCAGTACACGCGGCTCGTCTATATCCCACTCGAACTCGGCGGCCTTCGCTCGATCTCGGAATTCAACATCGGCCTGACGATGCTGCCGTCCGCGATCGGCATCGCCATCACGATGCCGATCGGTGGACGGTTGACCGACCGGGTGGGCGCCCGGATCCCGGTCACGATCGGGGCGGCCATCCTCGGTGCCTCGTTCGTCGCCCTCGCGCGCCTGACGGTCACCACCTCCCTGCCGACGATCGCGTTCATCCTGTTCGTCGGCGGCCTCGGCAGCGGGCTCGCGATGATGGCACCGAACATCGTCGCGATGAACTCGATCGATGGTCGCAAGGTCTCGCAGGGAACGGCGCTGAGCCAGACCTCACGCCAGGTCGCGGCGGCCATCGGCGTGTCGATCATCGCGTCGATCTTCGCCTCTCATCGTCCCGATGTCGCGGCCGGTTCGGCTGCGACCGCCGAGGGTCTCGAGCCCTACCGGCTCGTGTTCCTGGTCGCCACCGGACTGCTCGTCGCGGCCGTCGTCGTCGCGCAGTTCCTGCCGGGAAAGACCAAGGCGCTCCGGCTACAGGCCGATCGGCAGGCCGAGCTCGACGCGACCGGACTCGAGAACGCCGACCGGCAACCGACGACCCCGATCGAACACTGATGTCGTGGTGCGGCCGCGCGATTCGCGGCGCGCTACAGCCAGCCGCTGCGGCGGAACGCACGGTGCAGCGACAGGCAGGCGACGAACATGATGCCCAGCACCACCGGATAGGCGTACTGGTCGTCGAGTTCGGGCATGTGGTCGAAGTTCATGCCGTAGATGCCGGCGATCATGGTCGGCACGGCGGCGATCGCGACCCACGCCGAGATCTTGCGCATGTCGTCGTTCTGGCGCAGGTTCACCTGTGTCGCGTTCGCGGCGAGCGCGCTGGCGATGAGATCGCGCAATGTGTGGAGCTGATCGAGCTGACGGAGCAGGTGGTCGACGACGTCGCGGAAGTACGCGTCCCAATCGTTCTGACCGCGCA
Organism: Ilumatobacter sp.; assembly: GCF_049588435.1. Classification (GTDB taxonomy): domain Bacteria; phylum Actinomycetota; class Acidimicrobiia; order Acidimicrobiales; family Ilumatobacteraceae; genus Ilumatobacter_A. Next base: position 830 of record NZ_JBAVYV010000023.1, on the reverse strand, counting down.
CGATCCGATCCGCGCGCAGCAGCGCCATCGCGGCGCCGAGTGGTTGGAGTGCGCGATGCAGCCGCAGCATCTCGCGCTGGAGGAAGTACATCCGCTCGATGAGGTCGGAGCCGCGCTCCCGGTCGTCCTCCGCGAACACCGCCAGCTCGACTTCGCTCACGTCGTCGTCCAAGCCGGCGAGCACGGCGTCGTAGGAATCGACGACTTCGTCGATCACCGCGTGCACCACCGACACCGGGCCGTCGTCGAGCGCCTCGGTGCGGGTCTCGAGGCGTCGGCGAGCCTCGACGAGTGGGGATGGGCGTCCGCGTCGGATCACCACGACCGACTCGGCGTCGCAGAGGACCTGGATCTCTCCGAATTCGACCGTCTCGGGATCGTCGACGTAGTGGGCGGTGTGGAGGACGAGCAGCAACCAGTCGTCGTATCGTTCGAACTTCGGTCGCTGCTTGGCGTTGACCGCATCCTCGACGGCCAGCGGGTGCGGCTCGAACACCGAGAACAGTGTGTCGAGCTCGGCTGCGCCCGGATCGTGGACCCCGGCCCACACGAAGCCGTCGCCGGTGTGGGCGCGATCGACGAGGTCTGCGAGGTCACCCTCCTCGATTGCTCCGTCGGCGTAGTGTCGAGCGTTCACGAGCATGGTCGACGTGACTCTATTCCGGCCGACACTCCCGCCCGTGGAGGGTCTCGGCCCCGCTGCTGTCAGGCTCGCGGAGTGGAGACGATTCCGTCGACCAGGTTCGCGATGAGCGCGGCGCGTTCGGGCATCGTCGACACGATGAGGTGTTCGGTGTCGGCGTGCGCTCCCCCGCCGACCGCCCCGAGAC
>NZ_JBAVYV010000022.1:0-9590 GCF_049588435.1 Ilumatobacter sp. | reverse complement strand
GTCCGCGAGTTGGCGGTACACCGCAGATGCGGGGCTGTCCGGCCGGTCGAGCGCGACGGGCAGCCCTGAGTCGCCGCCGGCAGAAACGGCCGCGTCGAGCGGGATCGATCCGAGCAGCGGAACGCCGATGTCATCGGCGAGTGCTTGGCCGCCACCCGACCCGAACATCGCGGTGACCGTGCCGTCGGGTGCGGTGACGGGGCCCATGTTCTCGATGACGCCGGCAACACGGAGGAACCCCTTGCGGGCCATGTCGGCGGCGCGAGCGGCGACCTGCTGTGCGGCCTTGGCCGGCGTCGTGACGATCACGACATCGGTCCGGGGGAGCATCCGTGCGAGACCCATCTGGATGTCGGACGTGCCCGGTGGCATGTCGATCAGCAGGTAGTCGAGCGCGCCCCACTGGACGTCTTCGAGGAAGTGCTGCACCGCCCGGTTGAGCATCAACCCGCGCCACATGATCGCCTCGGTCTGGTTGGCTCCGGAGATCGACCCCATCGACACGATGTGCAACACGCCGTCGCCGATCGGACGGACGACGGGCTTCATCACGGTCTTGCCCTCGCCTGCACGTTCGCCCTCGATCTCACCGTCGATGCCGAGCAGATGGGGCATCGAGAATCCGCCGACGTCGGCATCGAGTACACCGACGGTGTAGCCGCGATCGGCGAGGAGGACGGCAAGGTTCGCGGTGACCGACGATTTGCCGACGCCGCCCTTGCCCGACGAGATCGCGAGGATCCGGGCGGTCGCCGGGATGTCGGTGTCGAGCGCGTTCTCCCGCGCCTTCCACCGCGCCTGGTTCATCACGCTCTTGCGTTCGTCGGTGGTCATCTCACCGAAGTGGACCTTCACCGTCTCGATGCCGGGAAGCGAGACGACCCGGGCCTTCGCGTCGCGCATCAGCTGAGCGCGCAGTGGGCAGCCGGCCGTGGTCAGCGCGATGGTGACGTGCATCGTCCGGTCGTCGCCGCGCTCGAGGCGCTTGACCATCCCGAGGTCGACGATGTTGTCGCCCAGTTCGGGATCGATCACGCCGCGGAGTGCGTTCATGATCGCGGTCTCGTCGATGTCGTCACCGACCACGTCGGGATCCGACACCTTCGGACGGGGGATGTCGTCGGCAGCCTCGGCGCGTTCGGGTGACCCGACCGCGTCGGGATCCTCGAACTCGACCGGATCGGCTGCCGCGTCGGTCACATCATCCCCAGCTCGAGGCGGGCGACGTCGGACAGTCGGGAGACGTCCCACGGTGGGTCGAGCACCAACTTCACGTCGACCGCTTCCGCTCCCGGGATCGCAGCGACGGCGTCGTGCAGGTCCTGTTTGAGGATGTCGCCCATCCCGCAGAACGGTGCGGTCACCGACATGTCGATGTCGACGCTCCACCCGCCGCTCGGCAACTGCTCGGCATCGACGCGGTAGACGAGGCCCAGTTCGACGATGTCGACCGGGATCTCGGGATCGAAGACGGTCGTGGCCGCCTCCCAGACGCGATCGATGCTGAACGGCTGGTCGCTCGGAGCCGCTGCGACGGTGTCGGGCGCGTCGACGAAGCCGAACTCGATCGAGTCGGCCGGGGTGAGGCGAGCCATCTCGCCCTCGCTCGTGGTGACGGTGGCGGTCCCGCCGAGCGCTTGCATCAGCTTCACCCGGTCGCCGGCGGCGAGGGTGATCTTGTGTCCGGCCGGCACGACCGTGGCAACGCAGGCGCGGGGGATCGTGAAACCCTTCGTGGACCCCAGGCTCACCGGTTGATCGGAGGTCTGTTGCTCAGACATCGTCGTGTCCCATCCGGTGCGTGATCCATGCGCGAACCGTGCCGATGCCGACCTTGTCGACCATCTGGTCGGCGAACCCGTTGATCAGCAGTCGGCGCGCCTCGTCGGCGGGGATCCCGCGGGAGCGCATGTAGTAGAGCGCGGTGTCGTCGAGTTGGCCGACCGTGGCGCCGTGCTTGCAGGCGACCTCGTCGGCGAGGATCTCGAGTCGGGGCTGCGTGTTGATCTCGGCCCGGTTGGACAGCAGCAGGTTGTCGTTGGACTGCTCGGCGTCGGTGCCGTCGGCGCCGGGCTTGACGTCGATGCCGCCGTTGAACACACCGGTACTCGAATCGTCGAGCACGCCCCGGTAGGTCTGGCGGCTGGAGCAGTCGGCCGCGTCGTGGACGACGGTGATCTGCTGATCGAGGACCTGGTCACCGAAGCCGAAGAACAGCCCGGAGAGATCGACGTGGGCGCCCTTTCCGGCAAGGTGGACGTCGTACGCGAGGCGGCCGTACGAGGCGCCGAGGTTGAACGAGCTCGCCCGGAACGAACTGCCCGCGGCCTGGGTCACGTCGACCCGGCTGAGGTGGATCTGTGTCGTGGGAACGTCCTGGAGCAGCACGTGCTCGAGCGTTGCCTCGTCGCCCACTGTGATCGTCGTGCGGACGTTCGATCCGCCGAAGTCGGTGCCGAAACCCAGGCGGGTCTCGACGACCGTCGCCGAACTCCGCGCTCCGACGTGGACGATCATGCCGCTGCAATGGGCGTTGTGCGTGTCTCCGAGGTGAGCCTCACCGGCCACCGCGATGTCGATGACGTGGATCGGAGCGTCGAGCTCGACGTCGTCGGCGATGTGGACGACGGCGCCGTCGACGCCGAACGCGACGTTGGCCGCGAGGAACGAGTCGGGGATCGCCGTGTTTCCTTGATCGTCGCCTACGTCGTAGTGGGCGGCGACGCGCTCCGGGCGCTCGAGGAGCGCATCGGCGATCGTCGAGATGCGTACTCCGTCCGGCCCCGTCAAGTTCGACCGTTCCAGGTCGACGGTGCCGTTGACCACGACGATCCGCGGGCCGTCGAGTGCAGGGATGTGTTTGTCGATGTTGGCCGACGCATCCGTCAGGAGATCGGTCGCGGACTCGATCGGTGGCCCGAACGTCAACTCGCCGAGCGAGCGGTGCGGCGCGTAGCGCCACGCCTCGTCCCGTTTGGTGGGGGTGCCGAGTGTGGCGATCTGCTCGAGGGCGCCGAGGCGCACGTGGGCCAGGGCATCCGACGCGACAGGCGCGGTCGAATCGATCGTCACGATGGTGCTCCAGTGAGCGGGCGCTCCGGTGCGTCGTTCAGGTCGGCGTTGACGAAGTCGGCGTAGCCGTGGTCCTCGAGGTGCAGTGCGAGCGTGTGGTCGCCGGATTCGACGATCCGACCGTCGACGAGCACGTGGACGAAGTCGGGCTTGATGTACTCGAGGAGGCGCTGGTAGTGGGTGATCACGATCATCGAGCGTTCGGGACCGCGCAGTGCGTTGACCCCTCCCGCGACGATCCGCAGTGCGTCGATGTCGAGGCCCGAGTCGGTCTCGTCGAGGATCGCGAGGCGCGGTTGCATCACGGCCATCTGGAGGATCTCGTTGCGCTTCTTCTCGCCGCCGCTGAACCCGGCGTTGACCGCGCGGTTGAGGAAGTCCTCCTTCATGTCGACGAGGGCCATCGCCTCGTTCGCAGTCTTGAGGAACTCGCGGGCGCTGATCTCGGTGTCGCCACGGGCGCGCCGCACGGAGTTCAGTGCGGTGCGCAGGAAGTACATGTTGTTCACACCCGGGATCTCGACCGGGTACTGGAACCCCATGAACACGCCCGCAGTGGCGCGGGCCTCGGGCTCCATGTCGAGCAGATCGGCACCGTCGAGGGTGGCCGTTCCGGTGATCTCGTAGCCGTCACGGCCGGCCATCGCGTGAGCGAAGGTGCTCTTGCCGGAACCGTTCGGGCCCATGATCGCGTGGACCTCGCCGGCCTCGACATCGAGGTCGAGACCCTTGAGGATCTGCTTGTCGCCGATCGCGGCGGTGAGATTGTTGACGTGCAGCATCAGCCGACACTTCCTTCCAGGCTGACGCTCAGCAGGCGCTGAGCTTCGACGGCGAATTCCATCGGGAGTTCGTTGAAGACTTCACGACAGAAGCCGTTGACGATCATCGACATCGCGTCTTCTTCGGACATGCCGCGTTGGCGGCAGTAGTAGAGCTGATCCTCGCCGACGGTCGACGTCGACGCCTCGTGCTCGACCTGCGCACCGGGGTTCTTGACCTCGATGTACGGGATCGTGTGGGCGCCGCAGTCCTTGCCGAGCAGGAGCGAATCGCACTGCGTGTAGTTGCGCGCGTTCTCGGCCGAGCGCATCACCTTGACGAGGCCGCGATACGTGTTCTGACCGTGACCCGCCGAGATCCCCTTCGAGATGATCGAGCTCGTGGTGTCGGCACCGATGTGGATCATCTTCGTGCCGGTGTCGGCCTGCTGGCGCTTGCTCGACAGGGCGACGGAGTAGAACTCGCCGATCGAGCGGTCACCCTGGAGGATGACGCTCGGGTACTTCCACGTGATCGCCGAGCCCGTTTCGACCTGGGTCCACGAGATCTTGGCGTCGGTGTGGGCGCGGCCGCGCTTGGTGACGAAGTTGTAGATGCCGCCGACACCGTTCTCGTCGCCGGGGTACCAGTTCTGGACGGTCGAGTACTTGATCTCGGCGCGGTCCTTCGCGACCAACTCGACGACGGCAGCGTGCAACTGGTTCTCGTCGCGCTGGGGAGCGGTGCAGCCCTCGAGGTACGACACGTGCGAGTCGTCCTCGGCGACGATCAGCGTGCGCTCGAACTGGCCGGTGTTCTGCGAGTTGATCCGGAAGTACGTCGACAGCTCCATCGGGCAACGGACGCCCTTGGGGATGTAGCAGAACGACCCGTCGGAGAAGACCGCCGAGTTGAGTGCCGCGAAGTAGTTGTCACGCACGGGAACGACCGAGCCGAGGTGTTCGCGCACCAGGTCGGGGTGGTCCTGCACGGCTTCGGAGAACGAACAGAAGATGACGCCCGCCTCGGCGAGGTTCGCCTTGAACGTCGTCGTGACCGACACCGAGTCGACGATCGCGTCGACGGCGACGTTGCTGAGCAACTTCTGCTCGTGCAGCGGGATCCCGAGCTTGTCGAACATGTCGCGGATCTCAGGATCGACGTCGTCCATGCTGTCGAGCACCGGCTTCTTCTTCGGTGCCGCCCAGTAGCTGATCGCGTCGTAGTCGATCGGCGCGATGTCGAGCTTGGCCCAGTCGGGCTCGTCCATCTCCTTCCACGCCCGATACGCCTTCAGGCGCCATTCGAGCAGCCACTCGGGCTCGTCCTTCTTGGCCGAGATGAGCCGGACGACGTCCTCGTTCAGGCCGGGGGGCGCGATGTCGGTGTCGAGGTCGGTGCTGAAGCCGAACTCGTAGCTCGCCTCCGTCAGTTCCTCGATCTCTCGAAGTGTTTCGCTCATCGACGTCCCTTTCATCAGCGCGGTGGTGGGGCAACACGCTCGCATCAATTGTATGGCGACTTGTTGTTCCGACTCGGGTGAAGATGGATCTTCGATCCGGTCGGAATCGTCACCGTTTCGATGCCACAACCCCTGTGTATCAACAGATTTGTCGATTTCACAAGTTTTGGCTTGTGAAACTCCGAGAATCGGCGGGAACGCTGATACGTTCGTCACATGGACGCCGTCCAACTTGGCCCTTCACCGACGCAGCGACGAGTCCTCGCCGCCGTGAAGCGCCAGGGCGAGGTGACCGCCGGAGAGCTCGCGACCATCCTGGAGATCTCGTCGAGTGCTGCGCGCCAACACCTGGCCGCGCTGCGCGTCGTCGGTCTGGTCGAGGCCCGCCAGGAGCGGGGTCACGCCGGTCGACCCGCCGACCACTACCACGCGACCGAACAGGCCGAGCCGTTCTTCGGCGCGACCGACGGCGATCTCTCGATCGAGCTGCTCGGATTTATCGAGGACGAAGACCCCGAACTGGTCGGCCGCGTCTTCGACCGTCGGCGGCGGCGGCTCGTCGACGAGGCGCTGGCCCGCCTCGACGGGGCATCGACCGCCGAACGGGTCCGCATCGTCGCCGATCTGCTCGACGCGCAGGGCTATCTCGCCGACTTCGAAGAGCTCGACGGTGAGCAGTTCCGGATCAATCTGCACAACTGCGCCATGTGGTCGGTTGCGAGCCGCTACGGCCAGGCCTGTTCCTCCGAACTCGACTTCATGCGTGACCTGATGCCCGGTGCGACGGTGCAGCGCGTCGCGCACAAGACAGGTGGCGCCCACGCCTGCGTCTACGAGATCAGCGTGGCCAGCTGACCCCGTTCTCGTGATCTGTTCGCGCACGGAGCGCCGGAGAAGTTCACGAGAACACCCCAGGGCCGTTCGCTCCGGAGGGTGAACTTTTCCGGAGCCGCGCCGCAAGTTCGGCGACCGCCGGATCCACGATCGCGTCACGTCGGCGGGCGAGCACCAACTGGCGCTCGCCGATCTCCGGGCCGGCCGCCAGTTCCGTGGGCACCCGCTCGCTCTGACTGCGGGGCAGCACCGTCCATCCGAGTCCGAGGAGCACCATCTCGCGCAAGACGTCCGGCTGATGTGACTCCGCGGCGAGTTCGAGCGGAGCGCCGCGAGCGGAGAGCATTTCGTCGATCGCCCGCCGGGTGTGCGAGCCCGCTGGGAACAACACCCACGGCCCCCACGTCGCGGGTGGGCCGATGTGCGTGCCGGGAGGCCCGTAGACCACCAGCGATTCGCTGAGCAACGGTTCGAAGTCGATGCCGGGATGAGCGGTCGGGGGATCGACGCACACCACGAGATCCAATCGACCGGACTCGAGGTCGGCGAGCAACGCCTTCGAGGGAGCGACGGTGAGCGTCAGATCGACGCCGTTGCGTTCGGAGCGGAACGTGCGCAGCACGTCGGGAAAATGCTCCACGGCGGCGACGTCGATCATCCCGAGGGCGACGCTGCCGGCCTCGGCAGCGTTCATCAGCGCAGACCACTCCACCAGATCGGAGGTGGCGGTGACGACTCGTCGAGCGTGTTCGAGGACCGGCCGGCTCGTCGGTCGCAGGATGCGGCGCCGACCGTCGGCCTCGAAGATCGGCACCCCGACCCGTCGCTCGAGTTCCGCGAGGCCCTGCGAGAGCGCCGACGGACTGACGCCGAAGTCCTCGGCGGCAACCTTCCACGACGGCGCGTCCGCGACAGCGATCAGATATTCCAACTGACGGATCGAGATGTCCGGCAACGGGGCGCGGCGGCGGGTGGACACCCTCGCAGTTTAGTTCAGAGTTCCTTCACAATCGGCACGATGAATGAATGAATGCTTATGATGTTGGCATGACAGCTCGTGACATCGCACCCGCATCCGGAAGACTCGGCGTCCTCACGCCGGGGATGGGCGCGGTCGCGTCCACCTTCATCGCCGGCGTGCTCGCCGCCCGCCAGGGCATCTCGCCGCCGATCGGTTCGATCAGCCAAATGGCGCACATCCGCCTCGGCACCAAGGAGGAGAACCGCAACCCCCTGATCCGCGAGTTCGTCCCCCTCGCCGAACTCGACGACATCGTCTTCGGTGGGTGGGACCCGATCTCCCCGAACGCGATGGAGGCCGCCAAGACCGCCGGCGTGCTCGAGGGCAAGGATCTCGACGCCATCTCCGCCGAGATGGAGGGCATCGTCCCGATGGAGGCCGTATTCGACCAGCGCTGGGTGAGCCGCTTGGAGGGCGTGCGGGTCAAGGACCTCGCCAACAAGTGGGATCAGGCCGAGGCGTTGATCGCCGACATGGCCCGCTTCAAGGAGGAGAACGGCTGCGACCGTCTCGTCATCGTGTGGTGCGGTTCGACCGAGGCCTACCAGGAGCCCTCCGCCGTGCACGCCACCGTCGAGACGTTCGAGCAGGGCCTCCGCGACAACGACGAGAACATCTCGCCGTCGCAGATCTACTGCTACGCCGCACTCCAGAGCGACGTTCCCTACGCCAACGGCGCGCCGAACCTCACCACCGACCTCGACTGCATGATCGAACTGTCGAAGCGCAACGGTGTCCCGATCGCCGGGAAGGACTTCAAGACCGGCCAGACGCTGATGAAGACCCTGCTCGCGCCCGGCTTCAAGGCCCGCATGCTCGGCGTCCGCGGTTGGTTCTCGACGAACATCCTCGGCAACCGCGACGGCGAAGTGCTCGACGATCCGGAGAACTTCAAGTCGAAGGAAGTCTCCAAGCTCGGTGTGCTCGACGGCATCCTGCAGCCCGACGTGTACCCCGACCTCTACGGCAACATCGACCACGTCGTGCGGATCAACTATTACCCGCCGCGCGGTGACAACAAGGAGGGCTGGGACAACATCGACATCTTCGGCTGGCTCGGGTACCCGATGCAGATCAAGGTCGACTTCCTCTGCCGTGACTCGATCCTCGCCGCACCGATCGTGCTCGACCTCGCCCTGTTCATGGACCTCGCACACCGTGCCGGCGAGACCGGCGTCCAGGAATGGCTGAGCTTCTACCTCAAGGCGCCGCAGGCGGCCGGAGATTCGCCGGCCGAGGCCGACCTGTTCATCCAGCAGACGAAGCTCAAGAACACCCTCCGCGAATGGATGGGCGAGACCGCCGTCACCCATTCCGAAGCCGGCTGATTCGACGCCAGCTTCGCCGCTCGCGGCGTTGCGTGAACTGACTTTCCGGATGCGGCGCGGCGCGAGTTTGCTCGGCGGGATCTGTGCCGCCGCGGCCCGTGCCGGCTCGTCGTTGTTCTCGGCCCCGTTCTGTATCAGCATCTGATACGGGACGGGGTCGAGAACGCGCGTGGCGAGGGTCGATTCCTCCGGGGGAAGTAGCGTCCGCCGCATGGCTGCGATTCGGATGGACGGAAATGCGTTGCGCGACGAGGTCGTCGCCGGACTGGCGCAGCGGATCGACGCGCTCGGTTCGCCCGCCATCTGTCTCGCGACAGTGCTGGTCGGTGATGACGGTCCGTCGCAGCGCTACGTCAACTCCAAGCACAAGAAGGCCGCCGAGGCCGGGATGGTGTCGCGTCACGAGTCGCTGCCGGCCACGGCCTCGCAGGACCAGGTCGAAGCCGTCGTCCGGGCACTGGCCGCCGACGATTCCGTGCACGGGATCCTCGTCCAGCTACCGCTCCCGGAGGGCCTCGACCCCGAACCGGTCCTCGACCTGATCCCCGCGGAGAAGGACGTCGACGGGCTGACCGAGCGGTCGATGGGCCGACTCGTACGCGGCCGGCCGGGCCTCGTCAGCTGCACCCCGCTCGGCGTGATGCGCCTCCTCGAGAAGTACGACGTGCCGACGTCGGGGAAGCGGGCCGTGGTGATCGGACGGTCGACGTTGGTCGGGCTCCCGCTCTCGCTGCTCCTCAACCGCAAGGGCGTGGACGCCACCGTCACGATGGCGCATTCCCGCACCGCCGACATGGTCGCCGTCGTCCGCGAAGCCGACATCGTCGTGGGCGCGGCCGGCCAAGCACGGATGATCACGGCCGACATGGTCAAGCCGGGTGCTGCGGTCATCGACGTCGGCGTGTCGCGCACCGAGGCGGGCATCGTCGGCGACGTCGACCAGGATCCCGTGTCCGAAGTCGCCGGATGGCTCACCCCGATGCCCGGTGGCACCGGACCGATGACCATCGCCTGCCTGCTCGAGAACACCCTCTCCGCCGCCGCCCTCCAAGGCGTCATCCCCGCCATCTCGTGAACTGTTCGCGCACGGAGCGCGGGAACAGTTCACGAG
>NZ_JBAVYV010000021.1:0-1916 GCF_049588435.1 Ilumatobacter sp. | reverse complement strand
TACTACACGTGGGTCGAGCAGCAGGGGACGCCGTTCGAACTGTTCGAGGCCCGCCGCCACCAGGACTTCTGGAAGGGACTGCGTCGCTACGTCGGAGTGTGGGACGACATGATCGACGACTTCAACGGTCGCGTCGCAGCATCCACCGCCGGCGGCTGAGAGGTGGATCCCGTGCACGCGGTCGTCGGGTGGGAATGCCGCGTCTGCGGGGCCCGGCTCGACATCACCGAACCGGCACCGTGGCGATGCCCGCGCTCGAGTCTGACCGATCGTCACCACGTGCTGGTACCGATCACGGTGCACGGCTCCGCGCACTCCGAGCAGCCCAGCTCCGACCATCCGTTCATCGCACACGATGCCCGCCTCGCGTGGGCAGCGACCGCCGACGCGCTCGGGATGACTCCCGCAGCGCGCGCAGCGCTGGTTCGTGAGCTCGATGACGCCGTGCGCGAGGTCGACGGGACGGGTTTCGTCGTCACCCCGTTCACCCGCTCGGACGTGCTGTCCGACGAACTCGGTTTCTCGGATGCCGGCGGCGTGTGGGTCAAGGACGAGACCGGAGGCGTGGGAGGCAGCCAGAAGTCGCGGCATCTCTTCTCGATCCTTCTGCACCTGCGCGCGATGGAGCTGCTCGGCGAGCTCGTCGAACGGCCCCGTCTCGCGATCGCCTCGTGCGGCAACGCGGCCCTGGCGGCAGCGACGCTCGCGTGCGCAGCACGGTGGCCGATCGATGTGTACGTTCCGACGTGGATGAGCGACGGTTTCGGAGATCGTCTCGACGAACTCGGTGCCACCGTCCACCGATGCGCTCGGCGATCCGAGGACCTGCCGGGGGACCCGGCGATGCTGCGGTTCCGGGAAGCGGTCGAGAACGGATCGGTCCCGTTCACCGTGCAAGGTCCCGAGAATGCGCTGTGCCTCGACGGTGGCCGCACGATCGGGTGGGAGATCGGCGCGCAGGTACACGCTCCGGAGGGGCCGGGCCGGCTGGATGGCGTGTTCGTGCAGGTCGGCGGTGGAGCCTTCGCGGCCTCCCTCGGGTCCGGGTTGAACGATGACGATCCGGCGGTGCCGTTGTTCGCCGTCCAGGCCGAGGGCTGCGCTCCGTTCGACCGGGCGCGCCGCCGTTCCGTCGGGCTCGACGATCCAGCGTCGCAGTGGGAGCAGGTGATGACCCCGTGGACCGACCCGGCGTCGCTCGCCGACGGGATCCTCGACGACGAGACCTACGACTGGCTCGGCGTGCTCGACGCGATCGACAGGTCGGGGGGAAGGTCGGTCGTCGCCTCCGAAGCGAACATCGTCGCCGCTCACGAATTGGCGCATCGCGCCGGCTTCGATGCGAGTGCCACCGGCAGCTCGGGTCTTGCCGGACTCCTGCAGGTCGTCGCGGCGGAGCCGCGAGCGGAATCGGCGGCTTTCGACCCAACCGCGTGTGTTGCGGTGGTGATGAGCGGCATCACCCGCTGACCCGAGATTTCTCGTCGCCCCGATCACCTCCATGGCGGACGACGAGTATCGTCGGGACGATGGTGGGACGATGGACTCGGATCGGTACTGCCGCCGCGTTCATCGTCGGCGCGGCCGTCGCTGTCGGGCCCTCCCACTCGTCGGTTGCCGCTCCTTCGATCAGTCGGGTGGCGATCCCCGCGCCCGGGGCGGATTCGGGTCCGGGCGTGTCCGATGACGGGCTGATCGTCGTGTTCGCGAACACCGCGACCGACGGGACGTCCCGCGTCATGGTGCACGATCGCCGTGCAGCGTCGACGATCGTGGTCGCCGGGTCCGAGGGTGCGCTTCGTCCTGCCGTGAGTGGCGACGGGTGCACGATTGCATGGTCGGCACCGGCCGTCGTCGTCCCGCCGACGACACAGCCTCCTCCCTCGTCGTCCACGACGGTCCCGCCCGCACCCACC
>NZ_JBAVYV010000020.1:0-1670 GCF_049588435.1 Ilumatobacter sp. | reverse complement strand
GGTCGGCACCGTGCTCGCCGCGTTGCTGTTCGGCGCCCTGCAGGCCGGGGGCCAGCAGATGCAGGTCGAGACCGGTGTTCCGATCGATCTCGTCCTGATCCTGCGGGCCCTGATCGTGCTGTTCATCGCCGCACCGCTGCTGATGAAGGCCATCTGGCGGATCAGCGCCCAGGGCGCCAACTCCGGACCGAGCATCGGGGGGTGGGGATCATGAGCGGCGGCATCGGGATCGAGAACACCGGCCACCGACCGGGCACCGACGTCTACCTCGACGCGGTCGATTCGCTGACCCGCACACCCGACGAGATCAAGCGGGCCCGCAACCTCGGGATCGCCTATCTTCTCGGAGCCGTGCTGACCGTCGTCGTCTTCGCGCAGGGAACCGGCGGAACGGCCACGTTCACGCTCGGGGACGACGCCTCGTTCGGCGTCGGAGCGATTTCGATGGCGTGGATCTGCGCCGTCAGTCTCGCCTGCCTCGGCGGGGTCCAGATCTCGCGCGGCACGTCGAACTGGCAGAACGCGCTCCTCGGGGTCGCGGCGGTGCTGTTCGTGTTCACGATGATGGCCTGGGCCGCAGCCGGAGGAGGCTTCTCGCTGACCGGCACGCTGCACGACGCCCTGAAGGCCTCGACACCCCTGGTGTTCGGTGCCCTCGGCGGAATCCTGTGCGAACGGTCCGGCATCATCAACATCGCGATCGAAGGATTCCTGCTCGCAGGAGCGTTCACGTCAGCGGTCGTGGGTTCGGTGACGAACCTGTGGATCGGGATGATCGCCGCGATGATCGTGAGCGCTCTGCTGGCGCTGCTCCTCGCATGGTTGGCGATCCGGTTCCTCGTCGACCAGGTGATCGTCGGGTTCGCGATCAACTTCTTCGTGCTGGGCCTGACGTCGTTCGTCGACGCCCGCGTGCTCACCAAGAATCCGGACTACAACGGCGTGTCCACGCTCGCCGAGTGGAAGATTCCCCTCCTCAGCGACATCCCGATCCTCGGCCCGGTGTTGTTCTCACAGACGATCTACGTCTACCTCGGCCTCGCCCTGGTGGCGATCATCACGTGGGCGTTGTTCTCCACCAAGTGGGGACTGCAGACCCGGGCGGTCGGCGAGCATCCGAAGGCGGCGGGGACTCTAGGGGTCAACGTGCTCCGTCGACGCTACGTCAACCTCGCGATCGCCGGTGCGATCACCGGGTTCGGCGGATCGTGGTGGACCGCCGACGTCGGCCGGTTCAACGAGAACATCACGAACGGTCGCGGCTTCATCGCCCTGGCGGTGGTGCTCGTCGGACGCCACCACCCCGTCGGTGCGCTGTGTGCGGCACTCGTCTTCGGATTCTCCGATGCCCTCGCGTTGAAGTTCAGCTTCCTCAACACGTCGATTCCGAGCGAGTTCCTCCAACTCGCTCCGTTCCTCGTGACGTTGATCGTCGTGGCGAGCGTCGGACGGGGCGCACGTGTACCCGCGGCACTCGGGCAGCCGTACGAGAAGCAATAATCGTCGGATGAGCGAACCCCTCCTCCCCACCCAACTTCTGATCGGGGGTGAGTGGCGAGACGGCTCGTCGAACACGACGCTCGCCGTCACCGACCCAGCGACGGGCTATCACGTCGCCGACGTCGCGTCGGCGAAACCCGACGATGCCGGCGAGGCATGCGGTGTGGCCG
>NZ_JBAVYV010000019.1:0-6774 GCF_049588435.1 Ilumatobacter sp. | reverse complement strand
GTCATCGACATCGTCGCCATGCGCGCCGCAGCCGAAGCCGCCCTCGCCGCGCGCCCCTGAAGCGCTGTGTCTCGGCCCGGCCCGGGGCAGGTTCGGAAATTTCGCCGGATCGTGACGCCCACCGTCTCGTTGGGTCGAAATTTCCTGACGGCGAGGTCCCATTCCCGAAATTGCGAGGGATCGGGACGCGTGCCGTCGCGATTCCCCGAAATTCGCCGCAGTGGTGTGGAGGCGCTGGAGCCGGGTCCGGGGGCGTGGGGGATGGGGTTGGAGCCGGGGTGACGGGGGCTGGTGGGACCGGGAAGCGGGATGAGGGTCGGCGGTAGGATTGCAGGATGCTGAGGTATCTGACGGCCGGCGAGTCGCATGGACAGGGACTCGTCGTCATCATCGAGGGCCTCCCCGCCGGCTTGCAGATCACGGTCGAGCAGATCCAGGCCGAGATGGGCCGACGGCGCCTCGGATACGGACGTGGTCCACGCCAGCGTTTCGAGGCCGACGAACTGACCCTGATCGGCGGCGTGCGGCACGGTCGCACCCTCGGATCTCCGCTCGCCATCGAGATCAAGAACAGCGAGTGGTTCCGCAGCGATAAGTGGCACGACGAGATGGATCCGGCGCCCGGCGAGACGGCGGCGCCACTCACCCAGGTTCGCCCCGGTCACGCCGACCTCACGGGCATGCAGAAGTACGGATTCACCGACGCTCGCGACGTACTCGAGCGCGCCAGCGCACGTGAGACCGCTGCGCGAGTGGCTGCGGGAGCGGTCGCGAAGGAGCTCCTGCGCACGCTCGACGTCGAGGTGCTGTCGCACGTGATCCAGATGGGTTCGGTTCGTGTGCCCGACGGGGCCGACCGGCCCACCCCCGCCGAGTTGGACCGTGTCGACGAGAGCCAGGTCCGCTGTTTCGACATCGCGGCAACCGACGACATGATCGCGGAGATCAAGGCCTGTGCGAAGGACGGCGATTCGCTTGGTGGAGTCGTCGAGGTCCTGGGATTCAACGTTCCGGTCGGGCTCGGCTCGCACGTCCACTGGGACCGCAAGATCGACGCGATGCTCGCCCAGTCCGTGATGAGCATCCAGGCCGTGAAGGGCGTCGAGATCGGAGACGGATTCGACGTGGCCGGACGCCGTGGGAGCAACGCTCACGACCCGATCTCGTGGGATTCCGAGAACAGCACCTACCGCCGTGGGAGCACCCTCGCGGGTGGCACCGAGGGTGGGATGACCACCGGCGAACTGCTGGTCGTCCGGGCGGCGATGAAGCCGCTCGCGACGCTCAACAAGCCGACACTCGAGACCGTCGACACGGCGACCAAGGAATCGGCCGTGTCGTTCAAGGAGCGGACCGATGTGACCGCGGTTCCCGCGATGGGAGTCGTCGCCGAGACGATGGTGGCGCTCACGTTGGCCGCCGAGGCCCAGCGGAAATTCGGTGGGGACTCGGTCGATGAATTCGTCCGCAACGCCGAGTCGTTCGCGGCCACGTTGTGAGCACATGCACCGACCGGCACCTCGTGTTGGTCGGCATGATGGGTGCCGGGAAGTCGTCGGTGGGACGCGTGCTCGCACGTCGTCTCGACCGAGAGTTGTTCGACTCCGACGAGCTGATCGAGGAGCGCACCGGTCGCACGGTTCGAGAGATCTGGAACGACGACGGCGAGCCCACGTTCCGTGCGCTCGAGACCGAGGTGCTGGCCGATGCGCTCGGTGCCGATCGGCCGTCGATCATCGCGGCGGCGGGGGGAGTGGTCCTCAGCGCCGAGAACCGCGATGTTCTGAAGGGTGACGGCGCGCACGTCGTCTGGCTGCTCGCCGACGTCGACCTGCTGCTCGATCGCGTCAAGAACGGAATGCACCGACCGCTGCTCGACGAAGATCCGGAGGGGACGCTGCGCAGGATGTACGAGGAGCGCACCGACCTGTACCAGGAGGTGGCCGACGCGATCGTGTCGGTCGACCATCGCTCGGTCAACGACGTCGCCGGGGCGGTGCTGCGATGCGCCGGGTGACCGTTCCGCTCGCCGACCGCGCGTACGACGTCGTGGTCGGCAACGAGGCGATCGGGCAGCTCGGTGACCTGATCCCGCAGCGAACCCGCCGTATCGCGGTGGTGACCCAGGCGGGCATCCCGAGCCGGTTCCGCGACCTCGCCGAGCACGTCGGCGAGCGATCCGTCGAGGTGTTCGAGATCGGCGACGGCGAGGCGAACAAGACCCTCGGAACCATCGAGACACTGATGCGTTCGTTCGCCGGCATGGGGCTGACCCGGGACGACCTCGTCGTCGGCGTCGGGGGCGGAATGGTCACCGATGTCGCCGGTTTCAGTGCCGCCTCGTGGCACCGTGGCGTCCCGGTCGTCCACGTCTCGACCTCGCTGCTCGGAATGGTCGACGCAGCGATCGGTGGCAAGACCGGTGTCAACCTGCCGGAGGGAAAGAACCTCGTCGGTGCATACTGGCAACCGTCGGGGGTCATCTGCGATCTCGATGCGCTCGACAGCTTGCCGCCACGCGAGATGCGCTGTGGCCTCGGCGAGATGGCCAAGTACCACTTCCTGACCGGAGACGATCTGCTGGCGATGGACCTCGAACAGCGGATCGCGCGCTGCGTCGAGATCAAGGCCGAGGTCGTGGCATCCGACGAACGCGAGGGCGGTCGCCGGGCGTTGCTCAACTACGGCCACACGCTCGCCCACGCGCTCGAGACCGCGACCGACCACGAACTGGCGCACGGCGAAGCGGTCGCAATCGGTCTGATCTACGCCGCCGAGTTGGGGTTCGAGATGGACCGCATCGATGCCGCCCGGGTCGACGAGCACCGAGCGGTCGTGGCGGGGGAGTACGACCTGATGACCCGTCCGCCGGACGGGCTCGGGATCGATGAGCTCGTCGCCCTCATGCGACGCGACAAGAAGGCCCTCGACGGTCTCACCTTCGCACTCGACGGTCCCGCCGGTGTCGAGGTCGTGGCCGGCGTCGACGAACGACCGGTCCGCGCCGCACTCGAGAGGTTCCTGGCATGACCGAGCCCGTTGACGAGCTGATCGATGACCTGATCGGTGACCTGCCGGCGATCGACCATGCCGACCGGGCACGCAGGATCTGTGACGCCGCGGACGGTACGACGCTGTACACCGACCTCACGGACGTCCGGTGGCTCACCGGATTCAACGGATCGAACGGCTGGGCGATCGCGCGATGCGACGAGCTGATCGTCGGCACCGACGGGCGCTACGGCGACAAGGCGCGCGCCGAGACGGCAGGCACGGGCGCCACCGTCATCGTCGAACAGCAGGCGGCCAAGCTCCACCAGCGTCTCGTCGAGACGCTCGGAGATCAGCCGATCGGACTCGATGCGTCATCGGTTCCCCACGCGACATGGCAGCGACTGGCCGCCGACGTCGACCTCGTCGATCGACCGTCGCCGGTGAAGCTCGCACGGAGAACGAAGGACCCGGCCGAGGTCGCCCGCATCGACGCTGCGGCGCGCATCGCCGATGCCGCGCTCGCCGACGTCGAAGCGAACCTCTGTGGGATGACCGAACTCGACGTGCGCGCCGAGCTCGAGCACTCGATGATCCGGCTCGGGGCCGACGACCGCAGCTACGACACGATCGTCGCCAGCGGCCCGGACCACGGGGCCCGGCCGCACCACGGAGCATCCCGACGCACGATCATCGAGGGCGACACCGTGATCATCGACGTCGGAGCGCTCGTCGACGGCTACCACTCCGACATGACCCGTTCGTGGGTGATGGGCGAAGCGACCGCCGAACAGCGCGAGATCTACGCTCTCGTCGTCGCAGCTCAACAGGCCGGCCTCGACGCGACGCACCCCGGCGCCCGCGCCAGTGACATCGATGCGGCCTGCCGGGAGGTGTTCGACGATGCCGGATACCTCGACTGGTACATCCACGGCACGGGCCACGGCGTCGGCCTCGACATCCACGAGACGCCGTTCCATTCGCCGGTCAGCACCGACTCGATCCTCGCCGACTACGTGGTGACCGTCGAACCCGGCCTCTATCGTGGCGGATTCGGTGGTTTCCGGATCGAGGATCTCCTCCTCGTCACCACGCCGAACACCCCCACCGATCCCGGCTACCGAGTGTTGACGCACTCGCCCAAGCGAGAGTTGAACTGAACATGCCCCAGATCTCCGTGAACGACCTCAAGAACGGCATCACGCTCGAGCTCGACAACAACCTGTTCCAGGTCGTCGAGTTCCAGCACGTGAAGCCGGGCAAGGGCGGCGCGTTCGTCCGGTCCAAGATCCGCAACGTACGTACCGGTGCCGTGATCGACAAGACGTTCAACGCCGGCATCAAGGTCGAGCAGGCGATCGTTCAGCGCGAGGACATGCAGTACCTGTACCACGACGGCAACGACTACGTGTTCATGAACACCAAGACGTTCGACCAGACCAACGTCGCCGAGGTCGCGCTCGGCGAGGCCAAGGACTACCTGATCGAGCAGATGGTCGCGCAGATCGCGTTCTACAACGGTGAGATCATCGGTGTCGAGATCCCGGCGTCGGTCGAGTTGACCATCGCGGTCACCGAGCCGGGGTTGCAGGGCGACCGTTCGAGTGGCGGCACCAAGCCGGCGACGCTCGAAACCGGCAAGGAGATCAAGGTGCCGTTGTTCATCGACACCGGCGACAAGGTGCGCGTGGACACCCGCACCGGCGAGTACATGACCCGCGTCTGATGGCGTCACTTCCCCGTCCCGACGAACGGTCGGATGCACGTGAACGAGCGCTATACCTCCTGTACGAGGCAGAATCGAAGGGGATCACCCCGGTCGAGGCACTCGAACTCCAGGTGTTGGCGCCCGACGAGTTGACCCAGACGATCGTGCGCGGCGTCGCCGAACATCGCGATCGGCTCGACGCGGCGATCGACGAACGGGCGACCGGGTGGACGCTGGCGCGGATGCCGGTGATCGACCTCAACGTGCTGCGGATCGGCGCATTCGAACTCGCCGAGCGCCCCGATGTACCGACCGCGGTCGTCCTCGACGAAGCGGTCAATCTGGTCAAACAGTTCTCGACCGACGACAGCGGACGGTTCGTCAACGGCGTGCTCGCTGCGCTGGTCGCCGACCTGCGTTCCTGAACGCGCGCCAGACTGAGGCGATGACCGAACTCGTCGAGGAGGCCACCGACCCCGGGCCTTCCGACGACGGACCGCGTTGGCGGGACCGGTGGTCGCGGATCACACCCGCCCAGATCGTGATGGCGGCGGTGGTCATCGGGTACGTCGCGTACTTCACGCGCCGAACGCTCGACATCCATCACGCGCTCGGGACCGCGACCTACGACTCGGCACTCTACGACCAGGGCGTCTGGCTGCTGTCGCGCTTCGACACCCCGTTCGTCACGCTGATGGGGCGGAACCTGTTCGGCGACCACGCATCGTTCATCCTGGTGTTGCTCGTGCCGTTCTACTGGATCTGGCCGTCGGCGGGTGTGCTGTTCTTCAGCCAGTCGGCGGCGATCGGGGCCGGTGCGATCCCGATCTTCCTCTACGCGCGCAAGCGTCTCGCGAGCGAGTGGATGGCGGTGGTGTTGGGGACGGCCTATCTCATCCACCCCGCCGTCGGCTGGACGAACCTCGAGAACTTCCACCCCGACTCGTACCTCGGTGTGTTCGTCGGATTCGCGATCTGGGCGGCCCTCGATCGCCGCTGGAAGACGTACGCCGTGTTCGTCGTCCTCGCGCTGTCGGTCAAGGAGGACGCCTCGCTGGTCCTCGTCCCGCTCGGCATCTGGGTCGGTCTGAAGCGCAGTTGGCGAATCGGGCTGGCGACGGTGATCGGAAGCCTCGCGTTCATGGCCGTGGCCATGCTGGTCGTGATGCGCAGCCTCATCGGCGTGCCCACCCGCAACGGGTGGCGGATCCCGTTCGGCGGGCCCCGGGGAGTGATCGACACCGCCCTGACCAACCCGACCGATCTCGTCCGACATCTCCGCAGCGACGACCGACCCTGGTACCTGGTGCAGATGACGGCGCCGTTCGCCTGGATGTTCGCCCGGTTGCCGTCGGTTGCGCTGATCAGCGCGCTCGTGCTGTTCACGAACGTGCTCAGCACGTTCTGGTACCAGTACCAGATCGCGTACCACTACTCGCTGATCGCCGTTCCCGCGTTGGCGCTGGGCACGGTGTACGGAATCGGGGCGATGCGCGAGACCGGGCGGGTCGGTGGATGGACGATCGAGGTGCGCTCGCTGGCCGTTGGAATCGTGGCGATCACCGCCGTCGTCACCTCGTACCTGTGGGCGCCGGTTCCCTGGGGACGAACCGAGTTGTTCCATGGCAATCCGTCGAACGACTGGGCCGTCGCCGCCCGCGAGATCATCGACGAGGTGCCCGAGGACGCGATCGTCTCGGCGCACTATCGGATCACCCCGCACATTGCCCACCGCTCGGAGATCTACCAGTTCCCGGTTCCGTTCCGGTCCGTGCTGTACGGACCGAACGGAAACGTCGAGGGGCCGCGGATCGAGGATCGGGCGGAACGTGTCGAGTACATCGTGCTGCCGATTCCGGGCACTGGTCCGACGACGTTCCCGGCCGAGGATTGGATCACCGTCGAGCCCGCGTTCGACCTGGTGGACTCGAACGAGTACTGGGCGCTGTACCGACGCGACCCCGACGTCCCCATCCCGTCCTGACGTGCCGTCGGCGTTACGTAACGGGTCTGACCCGTTACGTAACGCTCGGGCGGACATGGCACGATCGGGCGATGACGTTTCGTACCGAGAT
>NZ_JBAVYV010000018.1:0-2712 GCF_049588435.1 Ilumatobacter sp. | reverse complement strand
CCTCGGCCCGGTCGCCGACGTCACGCCACGTCCCGTGCCTTTCGTTCGGCGCAGACTCGTCGAAGCGGTACGTGTCGCCGCCGGAGCGGCGCTGATCGTGGCGGGACTCACCGCCGACCGACGACTGCTCGTCCCCGCGCTCGTCGCCGGTGCACTGATGGGCGTCGGTCCTCTGTCCCGGCTCACACCACCCGGCACCCTGCGCGGCGCGTCGGGGCTGCCCGCCGCGATCGCCTCTCGCGGAATCCTGACGTTCGCCTTCTTCGGGCTCGACGCCTTCGTCCCGTTCGCACTGACCAACGGCCGTGGCACGTCGACGCTGGCCGGCAGCATCGCCGTGACGGTGGTGACCGTCAGCTGGACCGCCGGCGCGTGGATCCAGGACCGATGGATCGTGAGGGTCGGCGAAGCCCCGTTCATCCGCGTCGGGTTCGTGCTGCTCGCCGGTGGGATCGGAGCCGTCGCGATCGCCTCGTTGCCCGGGGTCCTGCCGTTCTGGATGATCCACGTCGGCGGGTCGTGCGCCGGTCTCGGGATGGGCCTCGCGTATGCCGCGCATGCTCAGGTCACGCTGCGCTCGGCCGAGGAGAGCGCCGTCGGCGTGACGACTTCGTCGCTGCAGCTCAGCGACAACCTCGGGATCGCACTCGGCACGGGTGTCGTCGGCGCGATCGTGACGTTCGGGGACCAGTTGGGATGGCTCGCCGGCGACGCGGTCGCCGTGGGACTCCTCGTCCCCGTCGCTGTGGCGATCGGAGGTGCAGTGCTCGCACGCCGGCTCCCACCCCCGGTGCACCCCGGCGTCGCCGCCTGACGTTCGTCGCCGCACCGAGGCGAAACCGCCCGGCCACGTGGCGGATTCCGGTGATCGGTGGGATGTCGAATACCGTGCCGACATGGCAACCGATGCGGTCACGACGGAACGATTCGACGCAGGGGTGCTGGTGTGCCACGTCGACGACGGAAAGGCCAACGCGCTGTCGAAGGACATCATCGCCGCGATCCTCGAGGCATTGGACGAGGCAGAGGCGGACGACTCGATCACGTCGCTCGTGATCCATGGCCGAGAGGGCAAGTTCAGCGCCGGTTTCGACCTGACGGTCATGCGGTCCGGTGACCTCGCAGCGATGTCCGACCTCGTGTCCGACGGCGGTGAACTGGTCCGGCGCCTGTACGGCGCGAGCGTTCCCGTCGTCGCCGCGTGCACCGGGCACGCACTCGCGGCCGGAGCGCTCGTGCTGCTCGGCTGTGACGTGCGGGTGGGCGCCGACATCGACTGCAAGATCGGGTTGAACGAGGTCGCGATCGGCATGGTGCTGCCCGACTGGGCCTTCACGATCTCGGTCGCGCGTCTCAGCAATCGGCATCTGCAGCGCTCCGTCGCAACAGCACGCATCACCGACGCCGCCAGTGCCGTCGACGTCGGCTACCTCGACGAGGTCGTTCCGGTCGACAACGTCCTCGACGTCGCGGTTGCCCGGGCTGCCGAACTCGCCGCCCTCGTGCCGGGGGCGTACCGCGGTACGGTCGCGAAGTTGCGTGGGGAGGTCGTCGCTGCGATGGCCGACGAGATCGCTGCGGATCGCGCTGCGGGCGCGGTTCCCACCGTCTGAACGCTCGAGCGCGCCGCACGGACGTTTGACCGCGCAACCGATCGGTTACGTTGCGCTCATGGCCCAACCCACCGTCAACCCGAACATGGAATACCGTCGACTCGGACGCAGCGGCCTGAAGGTCAGCATCCTCAGCTTCGGCAGTTGGGTGACGTTCGATGCCCAGATCGACAACGCGGCAGCGATCGAATGCATCGCGGCCGCCGGTGACGCAGGCTGCAACTTCTTCGACAACGCCGAGGCGTACGCGGGCGGCAAGAGCGAGGAGATCATGGGCCACGCGTTGCGTGAACTCGGATGGCCGCGGTGGTCCTACGTCCTGACCACCAAGATCTACTGGGGGATCCACGGCGATGTCCCGAACATGCGCAACACGCTGAATCGGAAGTACCTGATGGAGGCGATCGACGGTTCGCTCGAACGCTTCCAGCACGACTTCGTCGACGTGCTGTACTGCCACCGCTCCGATCCGGACACACCGATCGAGGAGACGGTGCGGGCGATGAGCGACATCATCGACGCCGGCAAGGCGCACTATTGGGGGACCAGCGAGTGGTCCGCCGACGAGATTCGCGCCGCGATCGAGATCGCCGACCGCCGGAACCTGCATGCGCCGATCACCGAGCAGAGCCAGTACAACCTGCTCGAGCGCAAGAAGGTCGAGCGCGAGTACGCCCGGCTCACCGCCGACTACGGCTACGGGAACACGATCTGGAGTCCGCTGGCGTCGGGGCTCCTGACCGGGAAGTACAAGGACGGGATCCCCGACGACTCGCGCGGTGCCCTCGCCGGGTACGAGTGGCTGCAGGATCGACTGTCGGACGGCGATGCGATCGAACGCGTCGAGAAGCTTCGCCCGATCGCCGAACGACTCGACTGCTCGATGGCGCAGCTCTCGCTCGCCTGGGCGACCAAGCACGAGATGGTGTCGTCGGTGATCACCGGCGCATCCAAGGTGTCGCAGGTCGTGCAGAACTTCGAGGCCGTCGACGTGATCCCACGGATCACCGACGAGGTGCGCGAGGAGATCGAGGCAGCGGTAGGACGCTGATCTCGGGCGGGCGGAACCGTCGGGCCGGGGCCGGTCCGCGCGTCATCC
>NZ_JBAVYV010000017.1:0-4999 GCF_049588435.1 Ilumatobacter sp. | reverse complement strand
CGTCGCGATGACCCCGGTCGCGACGAGGGCGGCCGTGGAGGCGACGCGGCTGCGATCCGTGCCGAGCGCGGCGACGAACACGAACAACACCCCGCCGGGGACCAGCGCCTCGGCGCGCGCATAGGCGCGGAATGCGAACGTGTCGGAGAGCAGCACCGCTGCAGCGATGCCAAGCGAGGCCAGCACGTCCCATCCCCCGAGGAACGGGACCGGGGCCACGGCACTTCGGAAACTGTCGCCGATCACTTCGAGATCGAGTCGGAAGACGTCCCACGTCTCCGAGGTCGGCAACATCAGGCCGTAGGTGTCCCGGTAGTACATCGCGCCGATCAGCCAGATCAGCGCGAGGCCGGTGATCGGGAACGCAAGCGCGATCGGAACGCGCACGCGACGCAGGACCAGGGCAAGCACGTGGCCGCCGAAGGCGATGACCACGAGGTTGTCGAGGAAGTCCCATCCGCTGAACACCCGGGCAAAACCGGCGGCGACGGCGATGGAGTAGAGGAAGAGCGCGCTCGAAGCCAAGATGTCGGCACCGAGTCGATGCTGGGTGTCGTGCGGTTCGTGGGTCACTGTGTGGTTCCTTTGGCACCGGTTGCCCGTCGCGCTCCCGACTTGCCGATGAGCGCATTCCAGTTGGAGAGGAACTCTGCCTCGGTCCGCGCGTTGACACCGATCGCGGAGTGGGAAGTTTCGTCGGTTGTCACAGCCACGGTCGCCTGGGTCGGATCGACGACGCCGCGCGCCCGGCGCAGTCCGGCCGCGTCGCGGGATCCGCCGATCGCGACCAACAGCCCCACACCCTCGCCCGACTCGTGGTCGAGCATCGGCAGCGGGGCGCCATCGGGTTGGATCTCGGCGAGCACGCGGAGCGCGTCGGCCGCGACCTCGGGGCCACGCAGGTCGACGTCGCCGGACACGAAGCGGGTGACGAGGTCGGCATGCGTCGCGCTCAGGGCGAGGCTCGCGGCGACGGTCACCGCACGTTCGAAGGACATCGGGTCGGCGTACGAGTCCGGATCGGTGTCGAGCACGATCAGCATGCGACGCAGACCCTCGACCTCGTACTGCTTGACCAACAGGTTCTCGCCCCGAGCCGACGCGCGCCAGTGGATCGACCGCGGTTCGTCACCGTCGATGTACTCACGCAAGCCGTGGAATTCACCTGGTCCCAGTCGTCGTGCCTGCGCCAGCAGGTGCCGTCCGAGCGGGCCGGTACCGAGTTGGGGCATCGCGAGGAGATGTGAGCGTGGGGCGACGGTGATCCGGTCGGTCCCGGCGATGATGCGGGTGCGGACCAGCAGGCCGAGCGGGTCGCGCACGACCGATTCGAGTGGCCCGAGTTCGATCGCGCCGCGACGGGATGTCGGCAGCTGGTACGTCGCCGTCACGGAACCTCTCGCCCGCATCGGCTCGACGGTGAGTTCGGCGACCTGATCGGGCACGTTGATGCGTCGGACGCGTTCGTGGAGTGTGAACCGTGTCGAGCGCAACGCGCCGTGATGGCGGAGCGCGAGATCGACGTGCCCGATGTCCCCGGCGACGAGGATCGACGGCCGGATCCGGCGGACCCCGCTGACCGATGGCGAGCGCAATGCCACGAACACCGCCGCGGCGGCGACGGCTCCGATGAACCCGGCGCCGATGACGAAGAGTTCGACGACGCCGAACGCTCTCCCGATCGCGATCGAGACCAGCGCGGCGAGAATCGCGAGAATGCCGTACCTGGTCATCAGGCGGGCTTGCTCATCGTCGTCCGATCAGGTCCTGGCCACGGGCACGGGAACCGCCGCGAAGACCTCCTGGATCGCGTCGTCCGCCGACATGCGCGATGCGTGGTCCGAGCTGATCACGATGCGGTGCGCGAGCGCCGACGAACCGACGAACTTCACGTCGTCCGGAGTCGCGTAGTTCCGACCGCGCGCGGCCGCCTGGGCCTTGGAGGCAGCTGCCAACTGCAACGTGGCCCGCGGCGAGAGTCCCAGCTCGATCGCCGGGTGGTGCCGGCTGGCCTCGGCCAGGTCGACCAGGTACGACTTCAGCGCGGACGCCATGTAGACCGAGCGGACCGCCTCGATCATCGTCAGCACCTCGCGGGACGACACGACGGGCTGGAGGGCGGCGATCGCATCGCTCGACCCGCCGTCATCGAGCATCTGCAGTTCGGCATCCCGACCCGGATAGCCGATGGAGATGCGGAGCAGGAAACGGTCGAGTTGGCTCTCGGGCAACCGGTAGGTGCCCTCCTGCTCGATCGGGTTCTGAGTCGCGATCACCATGAACGGAGGTGACAGTGGTCGGCTCTCGCCGTCGGAGCTGACCTGGCGTTCCTCCATCGCTTCGAGCAGCGCCGACTGGGTCTTCGGCGACGCGCGGTTGATCTCGTCCGCGAGCACCACGTTGGCGAAGATCGGGCCTGGCTCGAATCGGAACGTCTCGGTCGTGCGGGAGTAGATGCTGACGCCGATCAGGTCGGTCGGGAGCAGGTCGGGGGTGAACTGCACCCTCCGCCACGAACAGTCGACCGATCTCGACAGGGCTTTCGCCAGGCTGGTCTTGCCGACCCCCGGAACGTCCTCGACGAGCAGGTGGCCTTCGGCGAGCATGCACACGACGGCGAGCTCGATGGCCTCGGGCTTGCCGCGGATCGCCAAGCCGATGTTCGCGGTGATCGCTCCGAACAGCTGCGCGAACGTGCGGGCGGCGGATGCCGTCGAGTCGGGCTGGTCCGGGCGGGCGTGCGGCGTTCCGCCGGCGCTGATGTCGGTCGTCACGACGAGCAGGGTAGAGGCCAGAACGGGTCGATCCCGTTCGACCCCTGATCATCTACGCTGCGCACCGTGTCCGCCTCACCGGTTCTCGCCGTGGCCGTCGAGCCCTCCCGCCTCGCTGCCGCACTCGTCGGACCGGACGGCACGGTCCTCGTGCGCGACCGGGTCACGATGCCGTCGCGCGACGTCTGGCGGGCGTTGGACCGCCTCGTGCGACGCGTGAACGCGGCCGCTCGCGACTCCGCTCCGCCGTTCACCGCCGTGGGCGTGAGCTGTGTCGGTCCGGTCGACGAACAGGCCGGCACCGTGTCACCGCCGTACATCTCCAGTTGGGCGAACTTCACGCTGCGGGACCATCTCGCCGAGTTGACGGAGCGACCGGTGACCCTGGCCACGGCGGGTGCCGCTGCAGCGGAGGCGGAGCGCCTCGTCGGCGAAGCGCGCACGACGTCGAGTTTCGTGTTCGTGATCGCCGACGCGACCACCGAGTCGGCCTGTGTGATCGACGGCCGGCGGCTGTCGGGCGCCCACGGAAACGCCGGTTCGATCGCGCACATCACCGTCGATCCGGGCGGACTCCCGTGTTGGTGTGGAGCGGTCGGATGCCTCGAGCCGTACCTGTCGTCGATCGCCCTCGAGGCCGAGATGAATCGCCCGTTGCGACGCGCGAATCCATCGACGATCGAGCGAGCGGGAATCATGCTCGGACGCGCGATCGCCTCCCTCGCTGCCACCGTCGACGTCGGCACCTTCTTCGTGACCGGCGGAGTGATCGACGCGTTCGGTGACAATCTGCTCGCAGTCGCCCGACGTGAACTGCAGACGAGGTCGAGGCTGGAGAACCTCGACGGGCTCTCCGTGATCGAGCCGGTCGAACACATCAGCCCGCTGGTGCGCGCTGGATCGCTCGCGCTCGCCGTCTCGGCTACCGCTCGGTAACCACCCTTTGGTAGCGTCGATTTCATGCAACCGACGTACACCGCAGAGGCCGAGGCCTACCGTGAAAAGGTCCAGGCATTCCTTGCCGAGAAACTCCCGGCGGGCTGGAAGGGCACCGGAGCGATCGAGGGGGAGGAGCTCGAGAAGTTCGTCGCCGATTGGCGCAACACGCTGTACGAGGCGCGCTACCTGGCGCCCGGTTGGCCCGCCGAGTACGGCGGCGGCGGGCTCTCGGCGACCGAGCAGGTGATCCTCGCCGAGGAGTTCACGCGCGCCGGTGTCCCCGGTGGCGGCCCCAACGATCCGTTCAGCATCCAAATGCTCGGCAACACGCTCCTGATGTGGGGCACCGACGAGCAGAAGGCGCACTACCTTCCTCGTCTGCTCAAGGGCGACGACACGTGGTGCCAGGGATACTCCGAGCCCGACGCCGGTTCGGACCTCGGCAACGTCGGTCTGCGCGCCGAACTCGACGGCGACGAGTGGATCCTCAACGGCCAGAAGATCTGGACGTCGGCCGGCCACCTCGCCGACCACATCTTCACCCTCGCCCGCACCGATCCCGACGGTCCGAAGCACAAGGGCATCTCGTTCCTGCTGGTGCCGATGGACCAGCCGGGCATCGAAGTCCGCCCGATCGAGATGATCTCGGGCGACAGCGAGTTCAACGAGGTGTTCTACACCGATGCCAGGGTCCCGAAGGAGAACGTCGTCGGTGGCCTCAACAACGGTTGGGCGGTCGCGATGTCGCTGCTCGGTTTCGAGCGTGGCGAGGCGGCAGCCACCGCGCCGATCCGATTCCAGGCCGAGATCGAACGTCTCACCGCGATGGCCCAGGAGCGTGGGCGCGCCGACGACCCCATCATCCGTCAGCGCCTCGCCTGGTGTCACTCCCAGGTGCGGATCATGCGCTACAACGGCATGCGCGTCCTCACCCAGTTCCTCAGCGGCCACCACCCGGGGCCCGACGCCGCGATCGGCAAGCTGTTCTGGAGCGAGTACCACAAGGTCGTCACCGAACTCGCGATGGACATCATGGGCGCCGACGCGCTCGAGATCGTCGGGCGGAAGCCGCCGTCGTCGTTCTCGACCGACGACCCCGGAGCCGCGAACTCGTCGGCGTCGTGGGTCAACACGTTCCTCAACGCACGTGCCGGCACGATCTACGCCGGATCGAGCCAGATCCAGCGGAACATCATCGGCGAGATGATCCTCGGCCTCCCGAAAGAGCCGCGGCCGGCGTGATCCGGGCGGCGGCCGCAGTGGCGGCGCGGCCGTCGCTGTGGCCG
>NZ_JBAVYV010000016.1:0-8197 GCF_049588435.1 Ilumatobacter sp. | reverse complement strand
ACTCCGCAGGGGCCGCATCGGCGGCCGCACGCCGAGCGGTCGAGTTGCCGATGGATGTGTCGGTCGCGGTGGGCGCGACGACCGTGAGCGTCACCGTCACCTACGTCGATCCGACCGATATCGCCATCATCGGAGCTGCGATCGGCCCCGTCACCCACTCAGCGACCGCCACGATGGCGATCGAGCCACCCTGACCGACCCGAGCAAGCGGGCGGAACAGATGGGGACGCCGGCTGGTTGGCTCGGGCATGGCATACAACGAAGCTCCCGACGGCTGGTGGCAGTCGTTCATCTCGGAACTCCCCGCTCGGACGGCGAAACTCGCCATCGTGCGTGCCGACGGCTCGCCTCAAGTGGCGCCGGTCTGGGTCGATCTCGACGGCGACGGCGACGACTCACAGATCGTGTTCATGACGTCCGCCGAGACCGTCAAGGGCAAGTCGATCCTGCGCGACGGGCGGGTGAGCCTCTGCCTCGACGACGATCGACCACCGTTCTCGTTCCTCACGATCAACGGAACCACGACCACCTCGACCGACCCCGATGAGCTGTTGACGTGGAGCACGCGGATCGCTCGCCGGTACATGGGCGAGGAACTCGCCGAGCAATACGGTCGACGCAACGCTGTCGCGCCGGAGATGGTCGTCCACGTGACGCCGACGAAGGTGATCGCCAAGGTCGACGTCGCCGATTGAGCGTGGCCGACTGATAGGAACGGGTCGATGCCGACCGACGGACCGATCTTCCACATGGCACTTCCCGACGACTGGGCCGCCGCCTTCCAGACCGGCGAGTACGCGATGTCGACCCGCGGCCGAACGCTGGAGGAGGAAGGCTTCATCCACGCCTCGACACGCGAGCAGATCGAGGCAACGGCGAATCGCTTCTACGCAGACGTCGATCAGTTGGTGCTACTCACGATCGATCCCGCTCAGGTGACGCACGAGATCCGATGGGAACCGCCGGGGCCCGGTGTCGAGGAGTTGTTCCCGCACATCTACGGGCCGCTCCCGATCGCCGCCGTCATCCGCAACGACTACTGGTTCCGCAGTCCGGGCAACACATGGCGCCTCGACCCGTGACGGCGCGGGCCTGACCGACCCGTCAACGCGCTACCAACCGCGGGTGTCGACCGCTCCCTTGAAGGGGCCAGTCACGTTCGCGGTGATCCAACCGCCGTAGAACGATCCTTCGTTCGGGTCGACTCGCTCGTCGTCGACCCAGCACTCGTCGAGCGCCTGGGCATAGAAAGCCCAGTGATCGCGAATCGACGCGAAACGCGGCGTGGGTGTGCGGTAGGTCCAGCAGGCCTCGGTCGCCCGGGTGTCGCCGATCACGACGTCGGCGTAGGTTGCCGAACCCTTCCACTCACACATCGACCGCCGCGGGCCTTGGACGAGGAGGTCGTCGTCGATGAACTCGGCATCGACGTAGTACGCGGGTGCCTGACTCGTCTCGAGAACCCGCACGGCGCGTGGGGCGTCGACGACAGTGACGCCGGCGTGGACCACGCGGATCCGCCACTCGACGGGTTCCACAGTGGGCGGTCGCGGGAAGTCCCACACCGACTCGACCGGCTTCCCGTTGACCGCGATCGCACCCTGCCCACCAGCGGCCTCCAGTTCGCGCTCACCGCGTCGGGCCATGGTTCAGTCTCTCATCCCGTCGAACTCGGCGACCTCGGGACGGCGACGATCCTTGGAGCGTCGGTCGGCCGCCTTCTCGCGTGCGCGCTGTTCGTCCTCCAGCGCCGACTCCTCGACGATCAGCGACTCGAGCGCGGTCAGGCGAACCGGATCGAGTTCACCGTCGGCGATCGCCTGCTGCACGGCGCAGCCCGGCTCCTGATCGTGTTTGCAGTCGCGGAATCGGCAGTGATCCATCAGATCGAAGACGTCGGCGAATGCCCGCTCGATCCCATCCCCGGACAGCCACAGACTGACGGCGCGCACGCCGGGCGTGTCGATCATCCACCCTTCCCCGGGCATCGGAACCAGCAGGGCAGCGACGGTCGTGTGGCGGCCGCGCTGGTCCCCCTCGCGCACCTCCGACACCGCCTGGACCGCATCCCCGACCAAGGCATTCACCAGGGTCGACTTGCCCACACCGCTCGCACCCAGAAACGCCAACGTCTTGTTCCCGGCTGCCGACGCGCGGAGCGCCTCGACTCCGTCTCCGGTCACGCCACTTGCCAGGAGTACCGGAACGCCGAGTGCGACCTGGGCGAGCGCGGCGCGGGCGGGCTCGGGATCGTCGACGAGATCGGTCTTCGTGAGCACGACCACCGGCTCGGCACCCGAGTCGAACGCCAGAACCAGCTCGCGTTCGAGTCGTCGGGGACTCGGCGGTGAGCCGAGCGCATGGATGAGGAAGACGACATCGATGTTCGCGGCCAGCGTGTGCGAGACCGCGCGCATCCCGTCGAACGACGCGCGACGGGTGAACGCCGACGTCCGATCCAGCACGTGTTCGACCCGTTCGCCATCGTCGCTCGGCACGATCCAGTCGCCGACCGCGACGTCGGCCCCGATGTTCCGCAACCTCACCGGCTCGTCGGTACCGACTGCCTGCCCGAGCGTGCGCGCCGCCGTGCTCCACCCGCGGTCGAGGCGGGTGACCCGCGCCGGGTCGCCCGGGCGACCCAGTTCGTCCCACGTCTCTTCGAACGTCGACGACCATCCGAGTCGTCCACGTCCACCATCCACGTCATCCACTGGCTCGACCGTATCCATCAGCACACGGTCGAGGTGGCGGCGGGCTCATCACCGGTGGCGGCGGCGCCCGATGCGATGAGGCGGATCGCCGCGTCGGAGTCATCGACATCGACGACCATCCCGCGTCCGATGGCGAACGGTCCACTTCCCGCGAGCGACCAGAGCTCACGTCCGTCGAGATCGAGCGCCACCCTCAGCAGCTCGCCGTCGACGTAGTCCTGCACCACGACGCCATTGGATGCCAGCGCAAGCGTCGTGAACGTGCCCGGCCGGAGCTCGAGATCCACGACGGTGCGTCCGGTCGAACTGTCGACCACCCGCTGCTGTGCTCCGCCGTCGTTCGCGACCAGCAGCGATCGACCGCGATCGGTGACCACGCTCTCGACCACGACACCTGCGACACGCCACCGGATCTCGACGCCATCGTCGCCGAGTTGTGCGCCGTGGACCGCTCCCGCACCCGTCACGAGGATCGACGAGTCGCTGTTCGGCTCCAGACCGACGATGAAACCCGGAGGATCGATCCCGGGCGAACCGACCAGCGGCAACGTCCTGCCGTCTCCGGGTCCCGAGTACACGCTCAGCTCGGCACCGTCACCGTCCGCCACCACCACCTGGGATCCGACGAGCGCGAACGGAGACTCGGCGGGGTCCACGACGCCGAGGAGGTGGCGCTCGGTCGGCGACGTGGCGAGCACCTCGTCACCGAGGCGAGTCACCTGGCGACCGTCCGGATCCAGTCCGACCGGTGAACCCGCCGCGATGTGCACCCGCGCGCCGACTCGCGGATCGATCACCTCGACCTCGCTCTCCTCCGTCGATGACACCGCCGGTCGACGCACTCCGACGTAGACGAGGCCCGTCGTCGAGTCCGCGGTCGCCGACCAGTCACCCCGGAAGCCCCGATCCCAGAGCATCTCGCCGGATTCCTCGTCGAACGCGAACAGGCGCCGAAACGCCATGTCGGAACCGGTCGCGCTGCGCACGATCACCGCGCCGTCGATGATGCCGACGACCTCGTGGCGACCCGTCGACGAGCGGAGATCGGCCCGCCACCGTTCGCGACCGTCCTCGATGTCGAGGGCGACGACAGAAACCGACGGTGACGCGCTCGCTGTCGATGCGGCGAACGCGACCACGGCGACAACGGAGCCGCCACCGATGGTGACCGGGGAGATGACCCGGCGGCCAGCGACCAGTTCCACGTCCCAGAGCGGATCGACCGATGACGGAAGCCGGTGTGCGGTGCATCGCTGCGCGGACGCGAGCGGCGTGTCCTCGGCACCGAGGGCCACGTCACCACCGACATCGACGGCTGCGACCGCCCGTTGATCGTCCACATCGGTCGGCGGATCCTCGACCGCCACGTCCACATCACCGCTCGGCATTCCGGTCCAGGACCCCACGGCGACGACCGCTCCGCCGATGACGACGGCCAGCACCAGAGCCGCGAGGACACCACGACGGATCGGTGTGGTCGGCGGATGATCGCGCTCGCCCTCGTCGGCTGCGGAAGGGTGACGGTCGAACGGCTGCCGGGGCAGGTGGTCGAATCGGGCGTGCGCACCGGGACGCCATGGACTGTCGTCGTGCTCCTCCCCCGGAGCGACGCCGTCATCGGACACCGCTCCACTGTACGACCGCCACGATCTCGGATGTCCGCGACGGCGCACGTCAGGCCCCGATGGCCGGAAACGGCGCGATCCAGGCACACTCACCTATCGTCAGCGATCACCCGATCACCCACGAAAGGCACTGATGTCCAAGCCACTCGTCGTCGTCGAATCTCCCGCGAAGGCGAAGACCCTGTCGAAATTGCTCGGAAGCGATTACGACGTGCGCGCCTCGGTGGGCCACGTGTCCGACCTTCCGTCCAAGGGCCTGAACATCGATGTCGACAACGGCTTCAAGCCGACGTACGAGCTCACCGATCGCGGCAAGACCGTGGTCAAGGAACTCAAGTCTGCGCTGAAGGACGCCTCCGAGCTCTATCTCGCGACGGATGAGGACCGCGAGGGCGAAGCCATCTCATGGCACCTGCTCGAGTACCTGAAGCCGAAGGTTCCGGTGAAGCGGATGGTGTTCCACGAGATCACCAAGTCGGCGATCGACCACGCGGTCGCGAACCCGCGCGGTATCGACTACGGAATGGTCGACGCGGCCGAGACTCGCCGCATCCTCGACCGGCTCTACGGCTACGAGGTCAGCCCGGTTCTCTGGCGGCGCGTCAACCGCGGGCTGTCAGCGGGCCGGGTGCAGTCGCCGACCGTGCGGCTCATCGTGCAGCGCGAGCGGGAGCGCATCGCCTACATCACCGCCGACTACTGGGACATCGACGTGGTCACGGCGAGCGATCCGTCCTTCGACGCCAAGCTAATCGCGGTGGCCGGTGACCGGATCGCCACCGGCAAGGACTTCGACAGCCAGGGTCGCGTCAAGGACAAGGTCGTCGCGCTCGACGAAGCGCGTGCTCGCGGGCTGGCCGACAGCCTCGCCGAATCGACGTTCACGGTCCGGTCGGTCGAGGAGAAGCCGTACCGGTCGTCACCCAAGGCCCCGTTCATGACCTCGACGCTCCAGCAAGAAGGCGGCCGCAAGCTGCGGTTGTCGTCGTCGCAGGTGATGCGCGTCGCCCAGGGCCTGTACGAGCGCGGCTTCATCACCTACATGCGTACCGACAACGTGATCCTGTCGGACGAGGCGATGAACGCGACCCGCTCGGCGATCTCCAACGAGTACGGATCGAAGTACCTCAACGCCGCTCCGAAGCAGTACAAGACGAAGTCGAAGAGCGCCCAGGAAGCCCACGAGGCGATCCGCCCCACGACGCCATACCGGTCTCCCGACAGCGTCTCGACCGAATTGAACAGCCAGGAACTCGCGCTCTACCGGATGATCTGGCAGCGGACGCTCGCTTCGCAGATGGCCGACGCGACCGGCGTCACCGTCAGCGTGCGCCTCGGCGCTCCGGCGACCGACCGGACCACCGGCGAGATCGTGGAGTGCGAGTTCGCCGCCTCGGGGACCACGATCACCTTCCCCGGCTACCGCGCCGTCTACGTCGCCTCGAAGGAGGAGCGCGGTGACGACGCCGCCGACTCCGAGGCGCTGCTCCCGCCGCTCACGGTCGGCGACACGGTCCCGACCGAGTCGATCGAACCGGTCGGGCACACGACGACGCCACCGGCTCGCTACACCGAGGCCTCGCTCGTCAAGAAGCTCGAAGAACTCGAGATCGGACGCCCGTCGACGTGGGCCTCGATCATCCAGACGGTCCAGGACCGCGGCTACGTGTGGAAGAAGGGTCAGGCGCTGGTCCCGACCTGGACCGCGTTCGCCGTGATCCGTCTGCTCGAGGAGCACTTCGACGCATTGGTCGACTACGCGTTCACCGCATCGATCGACGAGGACCTCGACGCGATCGAGCGGGGCGACCGCCAGAAGGCGCAGTGGCTGACCCGCTTCTACTTCGGCCAGACCGACGATCACGACGTCCCGTCGATCACCGCCGAGGCGGGTGCCGGCGACGATGCCCTGCTCGGGCTCAAGCGTCTGGTCGTCGAGAACCTCGACGAGATCGACGCCGCGGAGATCAACACGTTCCCGCTCGGCAACGACGAGAACGGCGAGCTGATCGTCGTCAAGCCCGGGCGCTACGGGCCCTACGTCAAGCGTGGCGACGACACCGCCGGGCTCCCCGACAACCTCCCGCCCGACGAACTCGATGTCGCGAAGGCGATCGAACTGCTCGCGGCACCGAAGGGCGACGACCCGATCGGTGAACTCGACGGCTTGCCGGTCTTCGCCAAGAACGGCCGCTACGGACCGTACGTTCAGTGGGGCGATCACGACAATCCGCCCCCAGGGATGGAGAAGCCGAAGATGTCGTCGCTGTTCCAGACGATGGTCTTCGAGAAGATCACGATGGACGAGGCCGAGAAGCTGCTGTCGCTCCCCCGTCACGTCGGCGACGATCCGGAGGACGGCATCGCGATCTACGCGAACAACGGCCGCTACGGGCCGTACGTGCAGAAGGAGAAGGACTTCCGCAACATCGACTCCGAGGACCGGATCTTCGAGATCACACTCGACGAGGCGCTCAAGATCTACAGCGAGCCCAAGGTGTACAAGCGCGGCGGTACGAACATGGCGGCCAAGGGGCCGCTCAAGGAGTTCGGCGCCGACCCGGTCAGCGAGCGCAACGTCACCGCCAAGGACGGACGCTTCGGTGTGTACGTGACCGACGGCGAGACGAACGCGTCGCTCGGCAAGGGCGACCGGGTCGAGGAGATCACCCCCGAGCGCGCCTTCGAGCTGCTGGCGATCCGCCGCGAAGCGATCATCGCCAAGGGTGGTACCCCGGGCAAGAAGGCCAAGGCGACGAAGAAGAAGGCAGCCGCCAAGAAGAAGTCGGCAGCGAAGAAGACCGCGGCCAAGAAGAAGACCGCTGCGAAGAAGAAGGCGACGGGCAAGAAGGCAGCCGTCGAGATCACCGACCTCAACGACTGAGCGGACTCATCGGTCGAGGGTCACCTCGTTGATCATCGGCTGGCCGTCGAGGAACAGTCGGACGTTGCGCATCAGCAATGCCTCCAGATTCTGGGTGTAGCGGTCGAGCGACACCGACGAGTGCGGGGACAGGTAGAGGTTCGGCGCGCCCCATAGCGGATCGTCGGTCGGCAGCGGCTCGACCCGTGTCACGTCCAGTGCTGCCGCACCCAGCCGGCCCGACTCGAGCGCGGCAATCAATGCCGGCTCCTCGACGTGAGCCCCGCGTCCGACGTTGCAGAACACCGCACCCGGCGGCATCGCGGCGAAACGATCGGCGTCGAAGAGGCCGATCGTGGTCGGGTTCGACGGCAGCGTCGAGACCACCGCGTCGCAGCGGGCGAGCATCGTGTCGAGTTCGGCCGCCGGGAACAGTTCATCGACCGCGGGATCGGTGTCGCCTGCTCGGGCGCTCGCCCGCGTCGCGAGCACCGTCATGTCGAACGCACGAGCCCGCTGAGCGACCGCCCGTCCGATCGCCCCGAGCCCTGCGATGCCGATCGTGCGACCGGTCAGCTCGGTTCCGTACATCGCTTCCCAGACCCGGCCGTCCTGCTGGGCGTCGAAGGTCCGCAGGTTCTTCCAGACCTGCAGCAGACGGGCGATGACGAACTCGGCGATGCTCGCCGCCCCGAGTCCGCTCGCGTTCGTCAGGCGCAGTCTCTGACGGTGCAGCGCTGCCAGGTCGTACTTCTCGTAGCCGGCGGTGATGCTCTGCACCCACGCCAGATCGGGCATCAGCGTGGCGAGATCATCGGGAAGATCCATCGCGACGGCCACCGTCGTTCGTCGCCAGATGTCCCGCGTCTCGTCGGAGATGTCGGGAGTCTCCAGGTGGTCGAGGTTCCGACCGTCGTGGCGTTCGCGCAGCGATCGGAGTTCGTCGCTCTCGACGTACGGAGTCCAGACGACCTCGGCGCCGGGATGCGCTGCAG
>NZ_JBAVYV010000015.1:0-6251 GCF_049588435.1 Ilumatobacter sp. | reverse complement strand
GACACGGTCTTCGTGAACTACGTCGGCGTGCGCTCCTCCGACGCCGTCGAGTTCGACAACAGCTACGACCGTGGGGAACCGTTCCCCGTGGTGCTCGGCAGCGGCAGCGTGATCCAGGGTTGGGACGATGGACTCGTCGGAGCTCAGGCCGGCGAGCAGGTGCAACTCGACATTCCGGCCGATCTCGCCTACGGCGAAGCGGGCCGCGGAGAATTGATCGGCGAGAACGAAGCGTTGACCTTCGTGATCGATGTCCTCGCCGTGGTTCCTCCGGCCGACCCCGACGACGCTCCGACCGAGCCGGGCGTCGAACTCTCGGTCGACGAGGGCGTCGATGCCACCGAGTACGAAGACCTCGTCGTCGGCGACGGAGCGGCGCTCGAGCTGGGAGACACCGCGGTGATCCGGTATGTCAACTTCCGCGGCGACAACGGCGTGGCGATCGAGAGCAACTGGGGCGGCGAGCCGCTGAGCATCCCGTTCGAAGAGGGTCTGCTTCCCGGTCTCCTCGAGGGCATGGAGGGCATGAACGTCGGCGGTACCCGGGCGATCACGATTCCGCCGGAAGAGGGTTTCGGAGTCGAGGGCAATCCGCAGGGTGGCCTTCCCGCCGACACCGACATGATCTTCGTGATCGACCTCCTCGGCATCTACTGAGCCGGGGCGCGGCGCGCCTCCCAGCGTTCGCTCACACGACGACGATCAGGTCCAATCCGAGATCGAGCACCCGCGCCGAGTGGGTGAGTTCGCCGACCGCGATCAGGTCGACGCCCGTCTCGGCGACCGCCCTGGCCGTGTCGACGGTCAGGCCGCCGCTCGCCTCGAGACGCACCGTCGGGCCGACCTCGTCCCGGATGGCGACGGCCTCGCGCATCTCGGTCGGCGTGAAGTTGTCGATTAGGACCTCGT
Organism: Ilumatobacter sp.; assembly: GCF_049588435.1. Lineage (GTDB taxonomy): Bacteria > Actinomycetota > Acidimicrobiia > Acidimicrobiales > Ilumatobacteraceae > Ilumatobacter_A. The sequence continues at coordinate 5,342 of NZ_JBAVYV010000015.1, read as the reverse complement.
CGGCACCCGCCGCGATCGCCTCGCGCAGCCCGTCGAGCGAGTCGACCTCGATCTCGACGGGAATCGAACCCTCGAGGGCCCGCACACGTTCGTAGGCGGCAGCGATGCCGCCTGCTGCCGCCACGTGATTGTCCTTCACGAGCGCCATGTCGGACAGACCCATGCGATGGTTGTCGCCGCCGCCGCAGCGCACGGCGTACTTCTCGAGTGAGCGCAGTCCCGGCGTCGTCTTGCGCGTGTCACGCACGGTGGCAGAGGTCCCGGCGAGCGCGTCGGCCCACCGTCGCGTCAGGCTGGCCACGCCGGACAGATGGCAGAGCAGGTTCAAGGCAGTCCGTTCCGCCGTCAAGAGGAGGCGGGTCGGCGCCGTCACGCGTGCGACCTCCGTTCCGGCGACGACCGATGATGCATCGTCGACGAGCAGTTCGACCTCGCTCGCTGCGCTGCCGCAGACGGCCTCGATCACCGCGGCGACGACGGGAAGGCCGGCGACCACACCGTCCTCACGGGCGCCGAACGTGGCGATGCTCCGCTGATCTTCCGGGATCGTCGCAGTCGACGTGACGTCGATCCCGCCCATCAGATCCTCGGAGATCGCCATGCGCACCACAGCCGCGACTGCATCGGGATCCAGACCGGCATCGATCAGCTGCGCTCGCGTCCTGTCGGAGAGCGGATGGAAGACGAACATCCGCCCGACCCTAGGCGTGGCGGAGGCGGTTCGACCCAGTCCGTCACCGTCGAGCGGACCCCGTCACACGGAGGCTGGCGCGGGGCGCACGTCGACCGCACCGGATGGGTCGAGCACCACTTCGAGGTGACGGAGCCACGCGGGTTCGGTGCCGGGATGGTCGCTGCGTCGGTGGCAGCCACGACTCTCGGTCCGCTCCAACGCTGCGGACACGACGGCGGAGGCGATCGTCAACAGGTTGGTGGCCTCCCACGAATCCCGGCTCGGCTCGACGCCTCCGTTCGTTGCACGGCTGAGCGTGCCGAGTGTCGACATCGCGGATGCGAGGCCCGTCGCGTCGCGGACTACGCCGACGTGGCGCGACATCGCCGTGGACACCTCGCGGAGTCGGTCCGGATCGAACAGCACGTCGGCGCCGGACGAGACCTTCTCTGGCGCGATCCGTGCGGGGACGGGAAGCTCCCACGCGAGGTCCCGACCGACCCGGGTTCCGGCCACGATCGACTCGGTCAGGCTGTTCGACGCGAGCCGGTTGGCACCGTGGACGCCGGTCGAACTGACCTCCCCGACCGCGAACAGTCCGGGCAGGGTCGTGGTTCCGTTCAGGTCGGCCGTGATCCCACCGCAGCTGTAGTGCGCAGCGGGAGCGACCGGGATGCGTTCGGTGGCCGGGTCGAGTCCGATTTCACGGCATGCGGCGAAGATGCTGGGGAACCGCTCCGCGAAGCGCTCGCCCATGTGCGTGGCGTCGAGGTACACGTGATCGTCGACGCCGGCGGGGGCGAGCGCCATGCGCGCGCTGATCGCCGCCGAAACGACGTCGCGCGGAGCGAGATCCTCCTGCGGATGGATGCCCTGCATGATCCGTTCGCCGGCCGCGTCGTAAAGGATCGCCCCCTCACCCCGCACCGCTTCGGAGACGAGCGCTTGCTGTCCGCGCGCGCCCGGTCCACGCCAGAGCACCGTCGGGTGGAACTGGACGAACTCGGCGTCGCGGATCGGGAGTCCGGCGCGCAGCGCCAGTGCGACTCCGTCGCCGGTCACCGCCGGTGGATTCGACGTCGACGCGAAGACCTGCCCGTAGCCACCACACGCGATGACGACGGCGCGGGCGGTGATCGTCCCGACCGATTGCACCGCACCGTCCTCGTCCAACCGCGCGACTCGGACCCCCCCGACCTGCGGCGATCCGTCGGGCGCCCGTCCGACCACGAGATCGAGAGCGAACGTGTGGTTCATCACCTCGACACCTGCACCGACCGCCGACTGGTCGAGCGTTCGCTGGACCTCGGCACCCGATCGATCTCCGCCGGAGTGCACGATCCGATCGTGGCTGTGGCCGCCCTCGCGGGTCAGCGCGATGTCGATGTCGAGACCGGGGCGCGGGACGTCGTCGTGGCTCGGGTCGAAGGCCGCTCCGAGCCGCATCAGGTAGCGGATGGTGGTGGGAGCCTCGTCGACGAGCTGACGGACCACGTCCTCGTCGCACAGTCCGGCGCCGGCGACGAGCGTGTCGCGGACGTGGTTCTCGGTCGAGTCGGCTGGATCGAGCACCCCGGCCAATCCGCCCTGCGCCCACTGTGTCGAGCCAGCTTCGAGGATGCCCTTCGTGACGACCAGCACGCTGCGGACCGGTCGGACCGCGAGTGCGGCCGACAGTCCGGCGGCCCCCGATCCGAGCACCACGACGTCGACGTCGCGTTGCCACGTGGGCGCGGGTGCCTTCAGTCGGCGAGGTAACACCATCCGCTCATCGTGCCACGCGCGTTACGTCACTCGGCGGTGGGCGAGGGGGTTCCGATCGCGACCATCCGCTCGAGCGACTGGCGGGCGGCGTCGGCGATGTCTCGATCGATCGTCACCTCGTCGGTGCCGGTCGACAGCGAGCGCAGCAACTTCGCCGGCGTGATCATCTTCATGTACTTGCACACCGCGGCGCGGTTGACCGGCTCGAAGTTCACGTTCGGCGCCGCCTTCTCGAGCTGGTGGATCATGCCGGTCTCGGTCGCCACGAGCACCGTGCTCGCGGTGGTCTCGCGCGCGGCGGCGATCATCCCGCCGGTCGAGAGGATCTTGGTGCGCGCCTCGGGGACCACGCCCGCCCCGACGAGGTAGAGGGCGCTGGTCGCGCAGCCACACTCCGGATGGACGAACAGCTCGGCGTCGGGCTCCGCCTCGACACGTTCCTTCAGGTCGGCTCCGTTGATCCCCGCATGGACGTGGCACTCGCCCATCCAGATGTGCATGTTCTCGCGTCCGGTGATGCGTTGGACGTGAGCTCCGAGGAACTGGTCCGGACAGAACAGCACCTCGGTGTCGGCCGGGATCGACTGGACGACCTCGACCGCATTCGACGACGTGCAGCAGATGTCGGTCTCGGCCTTCACCGCGGCGGTGGTGTTCACGTACGACACGACCACGGCGCTCGGATGCTCCGCCTTCCACGCGCGCAACTGATCGGCGGTGATGGTCTCGGCGAGCGAACAGCCGGCGCGCTCGTCGGGGATCAACACCGTCTTGTCGTAGCTCAGGATCTTCGCCGACTCGGCCATGAAGTGGACACCGCAGAACACGATCGTCGACGCGTCGACCTCGGCGGCGACCCGCGACAAGCCGAGCGAGTCGCCCGTGTGGTGAGCGATGTCCTGGATCTCTGGCAGCTGGTAGTTGTGCGCCAGGATCACCGCGTCCTTCTCGTCGGCGAGCGCTCGCACCCGCTCACGCCAGTCGCTCGGGAGCAGGTCGACCTCGGTCGTCGGTGCAGAATCCGTGGAGGCGGTCATGGTCTCAGCGTACGTCCGATCCGTCCAGGGAGATCGGTCCGTGCGATCACGCGCGTCGAAAGAACTCGCGCAGGTCGTGCTCGAACGCGGCCGAGAAGTCGTCGTAGAGCGGACGGATCGCGTCGGCGGTCCACGGTGTGGGGGTGAGCTCGGGCGGCAGTTGCGGCTCGACGCGCAGGAACCGGACGGCTGCGGCGGCGACGGTGAACGTCGTGGCCAGGTCGGTGTCGGCGTCAGTCGACCCGAGAACCGGCAGGTGGTCCGTGAGCGCCCGTTCGAGACGACGCGCCTGCTCTTCGATGTCGTCGAGCGGCCAGAGCCGGCGGACGAGATCGTCGACGTCGTCGGCATCGAGTTCGCCACGGCTCAGCAGCACCCCGCTCGCTCGTGGCGGTGGTGTCACATTCGCCGGTCGCAGCCAGATGTCGGGGCGGAGTTCGGCCATGCGTGCACCCTGCATCGACGAACGGAACGACCGTCGGTCGGCCACGGTGCGTCGATCCGACTCGACGATCACCGACCACCACGTCCCGTCCCAGTCGGTGTCCGGTGTGCTCCGGCCGGTGTCCTGTTCCCGTTGACGTTCGAGCAGTCGACCGGTCAGTCGATAGTGCGAGTCGTCACTCTCGAGTTCGCCGGAGGCGACCATGCGCGAGAGCGCCGTGCGGACCGTTCCGGGACGGATTCCGAAGCGCTCCGCCAGCGCGATCAGCGATCGTGCCGACTGCTGCGGCGGGTGCGTACCGAGCAACGACGACAGCACGACCGAGCGGGCGTTCAGCGGGTCGATTCCGAGTGCCGCGACGTCGACGGAATCGACTGATCTCGACGACCCGATGTTACGCAACTTGTTCGACACGATCGCGTACTGTATCATGGAGGTCGATGACCACGACGTTCGCTCCCACCCTCGTCCCGACGCCCGACGAGTTGCCCGACGTCCTGCCGACCGACCGCCTGAACGCACGCGGGATGGCACGCAACCCGCTGCGTTCCGAGCTGCGCCACATCGACAACGTCGGCAATGTGTTCACGGTCGTCTGGGCTCTGGCGCTGTCGTTCGGCGTCGTCGCCGCAGCGGGTTGGCTGAACACGTGGTGGGCATACGTTCTCGCGTTCTTCCTGCTGGGAGGTGGTCACGCGCGACTCAACATCCTCGGACACGAGGCCGCGCATCGCCTGCTCTTCTCGAACCGCCGCGCCAACGACTGGGTCGGGAGGTGGGTGCTCGCGTACCCGACCTTCCAGGCGTTCCAGGCGTATCGCCGTGTTCACTTCGCCCACCATCGCGACGAGATGGGTCCCGAGGAACCCGACATCGGGCTCTACAGCGGCTACCCGATTCCCGCCGACTCGTGGCGCCGCAAGATGCGCCGCGACGCATTCGGGACCAGCGCATACAAGAACTTCCGCGGCCTCTGGAACGCGGCCCGCAGCGGGAGTCGCGAGGCCTGGTACATCGTCGGATGGCAGGTCGCCGGCGCCGGATTCTCGATCGCGATCGGACGACCATGGATGTACGTCGTGTGGGTCCTGTCCTGGTCGACGCTGTGGCGGGTCTCGAACCGGGTCCGCTCGATCGCCGAGCACGGTGGCATGATCCGCTCGAAGGACCGTCGCCTCACCACGCACGTCGTGCGCCAGTCGCTTCTGGCCCGGATGTGGATGGTCCCGTACAACACGGGCTGGCATCTGGCGCACCACGTCGACATGGGTGTTCCGTGGCGCAATCTGCCGCGCCTCCACGCCGAGTTGGTGGCGTCCGGCTGGGTCACCGAGCAACTCGAGTACCCGAGCTATCGAGCCTTCGTCCGCGCTGCGACCAACGGCGTGGCGCCCGATCAGGAGATGGCGGCAGCGACCGAACG
>NZ_JBAVYV010000014.1:0-2547 GCF_049588435.1 Ilumatobacter sp. | reverse complement strand
CTGCTGCGGCACGGCGAATTTCGGGGTGGAGTCGGATCCAGCGACTCATTCGCCGGGCCACACCACGACGCGCCCGTCGGACCCGGTTGCGGCCACGGCGCAGACGCCACGCCAGTGACTTCCCGGTGAGAAGGCGGACCCAGAGCGGCGCCGACGGCGAGGCCCGAGGATCTTCCTCAGCCGCCACGATCACCGCACGCTTCTTGCTCTCACCCTCAGATACCTCGGGTTTGACGACGATCGGCTGCGGCGTCGCGCCAATCAAGGCGTCTGAAAGATGCCAGCGTCGCTCCTGTCCCGACCGCTGATCAGTTGCGGTGTCCGTCATCGGGCGGATCGCATGGCGTCGAGTCGACCGCGCACACCGCGGAGCATGCCCCCAGCCATGTCGGCGAGCCGCAGGGATCGGCGCGAGCGAAGTCGGGTGATCTGGGCCTCCAGCCCCTGAATCCGGCGCTGGTCGCTCGTGCGCGACTCCTTGCTCACGCTGAGCGCATCTTGCCGCGGCTTGATGTGCGTTGGTGTACCGATCGAGCGCATCTGCAAGACGATCGATCCGCCCACCCCAGCGAGGTCGATCGGCACGACATTGTCGACTTGATGATGGACGGCGAGCTGTCGGAGCCGTCGCTGGGCGTAGACGGACCACGGTTCGAGCGCGCGGTCCCATTCGAGCTGGCTGGTGATCACGGCCGTTTCGATTCCGAGCTCGGCCGCCAGCGGGGGCCTGGTCCCTTCGACGACGATGATCGGAATGAATCCTGGTGCCTGACGCCGCTGTTGGTCGAGAACTCGAATGGCGTCTTCGAGCTCGGCGTTCGCCGCACCGAGACACACCACGAGCGTTGTCGCGTACGAGGAGCGCATTCCCGGCGGCACGAGCGCGAGTGATGGCACTGCCGCCGTTGTCACGTCGCCGACCCGCGAGGACGGTGGCCCGACCAGCCGACGAATGCGAGCTCCGTGCGCGTCGTGGCCGAAACGTGTGCGAACGATTTCGTCGGTCCGATCGAGATGTGCGCGAAGCGCCGCGGGATCGTCGAGCAAGATCTGCAACTGAGCCAACGCACACTCGGCGTCGGCGTAGACGCACGCGTCTCCGAACGTCATTCGGAAGTGGTGGGGAACCACGACCGGCACGCCGACGGCGAGGGCTTCGAGGATCGTGCGACCAAACGCCTCGGTGAGGTCGGAATGGTGGTAGTAGACGAAAGCATCCAGACCGGCAAGGAATTCTCGGGGAGCGACCGATCCGAACGGAAAAACCTCCCAGCCGTCGGGCTCTTCGCCAAGAATGTCGCTCACAGCATCGGCTCCGCCGAGTACGCGAACGCGCACACTGCCGTCAGTGGGGTAGACCGCTCGGAGCACCTCGGCCTCACCTGGCCATTTCAGCGGATGCGGGCGGCTGTGGCGTCCGATGACGAGCCGGTCGTCGAGGTCGGTCGTGACGTCTGCTGAACTGACAACGTCGTGCTCGCGCTTCTCCACCGGACGGCGCCATCGATCGACGTCGATGATCTCCGTCCAGTCATCGTCGGCGACCTCAACGCCGTGCAGGGTCGCTCGGACTGCGGCGCTGACGGGCGCCCAGTTCGGATGGGAGCCGAGCGCCTCCACGATGTTGGCGTCCACCTTCTTCGGGTCGTAATAGACCTCTGCCGCGTCAGCCGGTACCTGTCCGACGGTGACGATGACCGTGTCGGTGTCCACCGGCAGCGCGGCACCGAGCGGGGCCGCAAACGCCATGGGATGTTTCACGATGGTCAACGGAGCGCGCACCGATTCACCCGGAAGGACCAGATCGGCAATTCCCTCATCGAGGATGCGGCGAAGGCCCGGATGAACCGACGCGGTGGGCCCCAGCCGAGGGCTCGCCAAGTGAAGAACGCCGACCCGGTACCCCGCATCTCGAGCGGCGATCAACTCCTCGACGAGGCTCGTGGATGTCCCACCGGGAAACCTGAGCTCAGCAATGACCAGGACGTCGAGCTCGGTGACCGTGGCATGGCCCTTCGTGTGCCCCGGTCGGTGCGGCATCGAACCGCCACGGTACTCAGTCGCGGAATGCGCTCGGCTGCGTATCGGTGAAGCACGACGCGCGAGGGCAGAGGGCCCTGTTTCACGGTCCGGTCGCGCCGCGGCTCCGGGTTGATCGATCGGGTTGGGACCGAGAACTCTCGGGGGACTCGTCGAACGGATCTCGTCGAGAAGCTTCAGCCACTGCGCCGCGCGGTGGTCCAGAGTGTGGTGAGCCATCACGGTTTCTCGCCCAGCGGCCGCCAATCGGCGCCGGCGGGGCGAATCCGAGAGAAGCACTCGAATCTGGCTCTCGAGCTCGTCGGCGTTGGAATAGGCGGGGATCGTGTCACCGAAGATGGTGTCGAGCCCGCCGACATCATCGGACAGCACGACCCCGCCGGAGGCGAGCACGTCAAAGAGACGATTGGCGACGAAGCCTTGCGAACGCATCGAACCATGATGATCGGCGACAACGATGGAGGCGGAACGATATGCGGTGGGGAGATCGTGGTTCGAGATGTAGTC
>NZ_JBAVYV010000013.1:0-3087 GCF_049588435.1 Ilumatobacter sp. | reverse complement strand
GGTGATGGCCATCGGCGTGTTCCACCACATGGACAACGACACGGTGAATGATGCCCTGGCCACGGCACGAACGGCCCTTCGATCCGGTGGCCGATTCGTTTCGATCGATCCGACGTTCACGGATGATCAGCATCGTGTGGCCAAGTGGCTCATCGAGCGCGACCGCGGCTGCCACGTCCGCCGACCCGACGTACTCGCCGCCCTGGTGGATGATCATTTCCCGACGGCCACGACCTCAGTCCGCGACGACCTGCTCCGCACGCCCTACACCCACGTCATCGTGCACGCACCAGCCTGACACGCAGGCGGACCAAGCCCGCCGGCCGGTCAGGTGACCAGTTCGGCCCTTAGGAGGTGCTGGGTCGCAATCGTCTTCGCCGGGACGAAGCCCATCCTGGCCCAGGCGCGCATCACATTGACGTTGTGCGACTGTGTGGAGATCAGCACCCGGCTGTGCCCCTGCGCGACTGCACGCTCGACGACCGACTCGATGAGCACTCGATAGAGCCCTTGACCCTGGGCGGAGCTCCGCATACCGGCCAACCTGACTTCGGGACGATCGGCCAACCAGTCAATGAGCGCAACGCCGACACCCTCGCCCCCCTGGTCTCTCAGGAGTAACGCTGCGCCGTCGGCGGCGGCCAGATGACCCGCCCACTCACAGTACCCCTCCAGTGCAGCGCTGCGATCAAGCAACGGGTTTGCGCTGTAGTGGTTCCGGTAGCTCGCAAAGGAGTCTCGAACGACATCGGTGACCTCGTCGCCACTCGGCTGGTCATCGACGCTCCAACCGGGGGGCACCACCGCCTCCGCTCCCGCTCCCTGCCACTCCCAGTAGCAGAGGTGGTCGGCGGTGAAACTGATGAATCCTGGTAGCTCGCTCAATTCGAACGCAACCGTGACCGCTTCGGCGGGGTATCGGAGCACCACGAGGTCGAAGGGAACCGCCGCCGTCGCCAGGACCGCTGCATCCACGTTGCCGTCGATGTCGCAACGGCCGACTCGGAGGCCGAACCGCGCAGAATCAGTCCTGGACTCCACCACCGACACCGAGTTCATGGCGCCAACGCGTCGAGAAGCGCTTCGACGACTCGCTCGACGTCGCCGTCGGTCATGTCGTTGTAGAACGGCAGCCGCAGGAGACGTGCGCTCACATCGTCGGTCACGGGGCAGTGTTGAGGGCCTTCGGAGAACGCGATTCCGGCTGGGGACGAGTGCAACGGCACGTAGTGGAATGTCGGGTGTACGCCAACGCTGCGCATGCCCGCGATCACGGCGCCGCGGTCCGAATCCGGGTCGAGCACGACGTAGAACATGTGATCAGCCGGAGTGGCCGTCACCGGCTCGTCGGGCAGGATGAGCCCGAAATCGGCAGCGATCGGCTCCAAGAGCGCCCGATATCGCTCGACCAGGCGGCGTCGCGATCGCCGCACGAGGTCAGCCGCCTCGAGCTGCGCCGTGAGGAACGCCGCCAGGATGTCACTGAGCCCGAAGGAAGAGCCGAGTCCCTGCCAGGTGTACTTGTCGACAGCACCGTCGAGAAAGGCCTGTCGGTTCGTCCCCTTGTCGAGCAGCACATGGGCACGTTCGACGTCATCGACCTCGTTGAGCACGAGTGCTCCGCCCTCGCCGCAGATGAAGTTCTTCGTCTCGTGGAAACTCAGCGTCGACATGCGGCCGAACGTGCCCAATGCCTGGCCGCGATGCGTCGCGAAGAGGCCGTGGGCGTTGTCTTCGATCAACGCAATCCCTCGCGACTCGCACAGTGGCACGATGCAATCGAGGTCGCACGGCACGCCTGCGTAGTGCACGACCACCACTGCGCGCACGGTGTCGTCGATCAGTTCCTCGAGGTGGTCGGGATCGATACCGAGCGTCTGGCGCTCGATGTCACAGAATCGCAGCTGTGCGCGCTCGCGTGCGAACGCGAGCGCCGTCGAGGTGAACGTGAACGACGGTGCGATCACTGTGTCCCCCGGCCCGACATCGATGAGCATCGCTGCCATCTCGAGGGCGTCGGTGCACGACGTCGTCAGCAACACGTCCTCGGAATGGTGCACGCATTGCAGCAGGTCTCGTGCGCGTCGGGTGAACGAGCCGCTGCTCGCGGTGTGGCCGGACGCCACCGCTTCGGCCATGAGCTCGAGTTCTCGGCCCGCCAGACACGGGCGATTGAATGGAATCGGCTGATTCATGCGCATTGGTACAGTACCGCTGCGATGGCACCAGTGAGGCTGACGGAGACGTGAACGAGGACGATCGCGGATACTCCGATGTCGGAATCTCGGCTTCAATGATCTCTCGACAACTCGGGCTTTCGGTGGTCATCCCGGCCTATGGGTCGTCGAGCACGCTCCGTGATTTGTGTGGCCAGCTCTTGGACGAGGTCGGCCCCCGCGTGAATGCAATCGAGATCATCATCGTCGACGACGGAAGTGGCGACGGTACGTGGGATTCGATTCGAGCACTCGCAGCTGAACACGTCGAAGTCCGAGGCGTCCAGTTACTGCGGAACTACGGCCAACACAACGCTCTCCTCGCCGGTCTCCGTCTGGCGCGTTTCGACCTGGTGCTCACCATCGACGACGACTTGCAGCATCCACCGAGAGAGGTCGCCCGGTTGCTCGACGCGCTGACCGCCGATCTCGATCTGGTGTACGGGCGGCCGACGCAGGAGCGTCAAGGCGCCATGCGCAATCTTGCATCGAAGGTGTCCAAGCGGATGATGGCAATCGGCCTCGGACCCGAGGTGCATCCGCGCTCGGGAGCGTTCCGGTTGTTCCGACGTGATCTGGTGGCTGCCGCCGATGACGTGCACGACCCGTCGATCTCGATCGACGTGCTGCTCAGCTGGGCGACGAACCGAATCGACGACGTCGAGGTCACCTACGACGAGCGGGCGGGCGGCCGATCCGGCTACACCGCTCGCACGCTTCTCCGGCACGCGGCGAACATGATCACCGGGTACAGCACCCGTCCGCTCCGGTGGGTGAGCGCGTTCGGGTTCCTGTGCGCGATGTTCGGATTCGCGCTCCTCGGCTACATCCTGGTCAGGTACCTGATCGACGGAAGCGAGGTGGCCGGCTT
>NZ_JBAVYV010000012.1:0-2023 GCF_049588435.1 Ilumatobacter sp. | reverse complement strand
ATCGCCCTCGAGGGCGTGCTGACCGCGGGCATGGACCAGGATTCCACCGGTCTCGACGTTCGTGTCGATGTCGGAGCCATCCTCGTCATCGAGGGCGGAGACCGCGAGGAGCGCACCTCCGTCGTGCTCGCGCTGCTGGGGAGGCTTCCGGTCACTGCGGGGCGTTGCAAGGTCGCAGGTCTCGTGCTGCCCACCCGCGCGTCCTCGGCCCGGGCCCGGACGGCGGTCGTCCTCCTCGATCGCAACGAGCATCCGGTCCGGTCGCTCCTCGATGCCGCTCTCGATGGTCCGACGATTCTCGGCATCGACGGCGCCGACACGGTGGCCGACGACAGCATCCGCACCGAGATCCGTGAACTCCTGACGGAGGCTCGCACCGGAGCCGAAGCACGCGACGGCGATCCGATGACCTTGCTCGTCGCGTGCTCGTCGAGCGACTCCGTACGCGACCTCCTCCCCGCCGGAGTGGACGTCCACGTCGTGACGCTGGGCCGGACCACCCCGACAGCCGAACCGGCGAGGAGCGGCTGATGCGCATGCCCGCCTTCGCTCCCACGCGTGGAGACGAGCGCCTGCACGCACTCGGCCTGCTCGGGGTCCTCGCGCTCCCGGTGCTCGTCGGCGTCATCCTGGCCGCCGGGCTGTCGTCTCCCCAGCACCACCTCGATCGGGTCACCGTTGCCGTGGTGAACAATGACGAGCCGGTGACCCTCAACGGCCAGTCGGTTCCACTGGGTCGACAGTTTGCAGCTGCACTCATCCCGGGTCCCGCCGGGAGCGGGGGGCCCGACGACCCCGTGGCCTCCACGACATCCACGACCAGCCTGGCCGGCGGCTCGACCACAACACCCGCGCCGACCACGACGGATGTTTCGACGACCTCGTCCACCGCCGACGGATCGCTTGCGGCTGCGGCGTCGCCGACGTCAGATGGCTCTTCCCCGACGGCTGGTCCGTCGACCAGCACGCCCGATCCGACCGGCGCGCCCGATCCGACCACGACATCGACCACTCCCCCGACGGGGACCCAACCCAACTTCAACTGGGTGTTGACGAACGATGACGACGCCGCCTCGGGGCTGCAGGACGGGAGCTATGACGCGGTCCTCACGATCCCCTCCTCCTTCTCCGCGAACGGAACGTCGATCGCGGGTCCGGCCGCCGACGCCACTCAGGCGATGGTCAGCCTCGAGATGGCACCGTCCGCGGCCACCCTCGACCAGGCCCTCACCGATGCCGTCGTCGGGAAGGCCGTCACGGCACTCAACCAGACACTCACCGTGAACTACCTGACGAACGTGTACGGGGGGTTCAACCAGATCAACGCCTCCATCGCCCAGGCGTCCGACGGCGCTGACGAACTGGTGGACGGCACCGACGAACTCGCGTCCGGTGCGGACCAGCTCGCGTCCGGTGCCGGCGAGTTGTCGTCCGGACTCGATTCGCTCTCGTCGGGGGCGGATCAGCTGGCGAGCGGAGCGAACGACCTCGCGTCGGGACTGGGCACCCTGTCGACGGGGGCAGACGAGCTGTCGTCCGGCGCCGGTGGGTTGGAGTACGGACTCAACGCGTTGTTCTACGGCGCCCAGCAGTTGTCCAACGGGGTGACCCAATTGGACCAGTCCGTCCAGTCGCTGCCGTCCGAGACGCAGAGCCTGGCCATCGGATCCGCCCAGGTCGCCTCCGCGGTCGGCGGCGCGTCGTCGGCGATGAACTCCGCGACTCAGAGCGTCGCCGGGCTCGTCGACCAGATCTGCGCGGTCCCCGGGCCCGGGCAACTCTGCGACTTGGCCAACGGTGTCCTCTCCCAGATGCAGCAGGCCGACAACGCGGTGGATTCGCTCGCCTCCGGCGCCAACCAGGTCGCAGTGGGGAACGCACAGCTCGCGGCAGGCATGCCCGGCCTCGTCGGCGGGCTCGACAGTTCGGCCGCCGGCGCCGACGATGTCGCTGATGGAGCACAGGCGTCGTCGGCGGCGGGACAGTTGGTCGCCGAAGGTGCGGACGGGGTCGCGACCGGCGC
>NZ_JBAVYV010000011.1:0-10064 GCF_049588435.1 Ilumatobacter sp. | reverse complement strand
GGGGTGGAACCGGTGGGGCGGGGACCGCTCCGGTGCTCACGACCGGGTTGTTCGACTTCCGTCGGACCCCGGTGTCGCTCGCGAGCGCTGCCAGCGCCTCTCGGCTGGGTTCGGCGGTCGAACCCGTCCTCACGTTCATCGGGCCGGACTCGTGCGCCGCCGTCGCCGTCGACGGCACCGAGGTCGTTGCGTCGAATCCGGACCTCCCCGTGATTCCGGCCAGCACTCAGAAGTTGCTGGTGGCGGCGGCGGCACTCGACGTGCTCGGCCCGGACCACACCTTCACCACCTCGGTTGCGGTTCCGCCGTTCAGCGAGGGGATCGTCGAAGGCGACGTGTACCTCATCGGTGGCGGCGATCCGCTGCTCACGAGTGGCGACTACCCGGTCGGGGAGGAGGACGTGCTCCCGGTCACGACTCCGACGCCGTTCGAGGTGCTCGCGGACGAACTCGTCCAGGCGGGCGTGACCCGGATCCGCGGATCCGTCGTCGGTGACGGCTCCCGGTACGACGACGAGTTCGTGGTCGACGGCTGGGGCGAAGGGATCGCATTCAACGACGCCGGCCCGTACGACGCACTGTTGGTGAACGATGCACGGGTCGGTGGGCAGTCCGGCCGGGAGGCCGACCCGAACGAAGGTGCTGCTCGTGAGTTCGTCCGGTTGCTCGAGGACCGTGGCATCGGGGTGGACAACGGGTGGGTGAGCGGACCGGCCGTCCCGGACACGCCCGTCGTGGCGACCGTCGAATCGGTGCCGCTGTCCGACGTGGTCGCCGAGATGCTGCTCACGAGCGACAACAACACCGCCGAGATGCTGGTCAAGGAGATGGGTGTCGCGACAGCCGAGACAGGGACCCGCGCGGCGGGGCTCGAGGCGATGTCCGCCAGCCTCGAAGCACAGGGGGTCCCGACCGACGGTCTGGTGCTGCGCGACGGCTCGGGTCTCAGCACGGACAACCGCGTCACGTGCGCAGCGATCCTGAAGGTGCTCCAACTCGGGCAGGGCGGACCCATCGACGCCGGACTCCCGATCGCCTCCGTCAGCGGAACACTCGCCGACGAGTTCCTCGACGGTCCGATGGTCGGGCGTCTGCGCGCCAAGACGGGGACACTCGGCAACCCGCCGGTCGAGAGCGACCCGCCGGCGGTGAAGGCGATCGCCGGCTACGTCGATCCGGTCGGTGGTGCCGGTCCCGGCACGATCCAATTCGTCGTGATCGCCAACTCTCCCAACGTGAACGAGAACGAGGTGTACCGGCCGCTGTGGACCGCGTTGGGGGAACGATTCGCGACCTACCCGACCGGACCCGGCCCGGATTCGCTCGGCCCGCGCTGAGCAACGCCCGCTCCGGCGTCGTACGGTCGGGGCATGGCCGTCATGGCGATGTTCCCGCTCGGATCCGTCCTGCTCCCCGGCGGTGTGCTCCCGTTGCACGTGTTCGAGCCGCGCTATCGCCAGATGGTGATCGATTGTCTCCAGAGCGACGGGACGCCGGAATTCGGACAGACGCTGATCACCCACGGCCACGAGGCCGGTGGGGGTGACGAACGCTCGATGGTCGGAACCGTCGCGCAGATGGTCCAGGTCCAGGCGCTCGACGCGGAGCGCTACGCCCTCGTCGCGGTCGGCGTGCGCCGGATCAAGGTGAACGCCTGGCTCCCGGACGATCCGTACCCGGTCGCCGACGTCGATGATTTTCCCGATCTGGACCCGGACGGACCCGGGTCGGACTCGGAATCGTTGGAGGTGAGGGTCTCCGCGAGCCATGACCGCGTCCGTTCGGTGCTCGCACTCGCGAGTGAACTCGGTGATGTGCAGGTCGACCTCGACGACACCAAGGTCGCCGACGACCCGTTGGTGGCCACCTACCACCTCGCATCGCTCGCACCGATCGGACCCGCAGACCGCTACCGACTCCTCGCAGCCGAGGGCCCGCTGCGGCGACTCGACGTGCTCGACGACGTGCTGGACGATGTCGAGGCGATGCTGAAGTTCCGCCTGTCGTGAACATCTGATAGAAACAACCCGTGCCAGACACCAACGATCAATCCCCCACGCTGGGGACCAAGAAACCGGACGACGCGTCGCTCGGCGAGGTGATCGAGTTCATCAAGGCGTACGCCACGCAGGAAACGGTCGGCCCACTCAAGGGAGTCGGTCGCTGGCTGGCCTACGGTGCCGCTGCGGCGTTCGTGATGGGCCTCGGGCTCGTCCTGATCCTGCTGGGCATCCTGCGGGCCGTCCAGTACGAGGTCGATCGTCTGTCGTCGGGATCGCTGTCGTGGCTCGCGTACACCGTCACCCTCGTGGTGACGCTGCTGCTGCTCGTGGTCACGATGCTCCGCGTGAAGAAGTCGACCCTCAACAAAGAACCCAAGTAACGGAGGATCGAAATGGCCACCACCGAATCAGCGACCACCCCCTCGAAGATCACTCCGGAGGATCTGCGCGACAAGCTGCAGGCGTTCCAGGGCGACGTCCAGGGCATCGTCGATGACAAGAAGATGTCGATCGCGACCGTCGCCGGCGGCGTCGGCATCGTGCTGCTGCTCGTGATGTTCATGCTCGGCAAGCGCTCGGGCAAGAAGAAGAGCGCGATCGTCGAGATCCGCCGGGTCTGATGTCCCTCGTCCCCTACGCCCTGCGCCCCAGGGCGGTCATCCGCAAGGCTGCCGTCAAGCGCGGAGTCGAAGGTGGAAGTGTGGTCTGGCGAGCGCTGGCGATGTATTTCGTCGGTGGTCCGGTGCTGCTGCGGACGCAGGCGATCCGGCGTGGAATCTTCGGTGGCAACCGCTCGTGGCAGCTCATCGGCTTGATCCTGCTCGTCTCGCAGGACGCCCGCGGCATCTTCGGCAAGCAGTCCGAGCCGCTCGGAAAGTGGAAGGTGGGCCCCGGCCAGTTCGTCCGGGTCACCAACACCAAGCCGCTGTCGAAGAAGGACCGGAAACGTCTCGGCATCACGCGGGCCACCGTCATCGCCGAGGCGGTGGCGTCTGCCCAGGCCAAGCACCCCGACCGAAAGATCGTCGTCAAGACCAAGTAGCCCGGCACCGTCGGGCCGTAGCCTGGTCGATCGATGCTGGTGAAGATGCGCAACCCGAAGCGTGAGATCGAGGTGGACGGCGATCGCACGGTCAACCACCTGCTCGATGCGCTCGACCTCGTACGCGAGTCGCACCTCGTGATCTGCAACGGTACGCTCGTCCCCGGCGACGCCCGCCTGGGTGAGAACGACGTGATCGAGATCCGCCCCGTGATCTCCGGGGGGAGTTGACCGATGGTCGCCGCTGGATCGAAGTGCCGCTCGTGTCGAGCACCCGCCGTCATCGACCTGCCGCGTCACAACGCGAACTTCTGCGCCGAACACCTGCTGCAACTGTGTCGTCGCCAGATGGCCAAGGCGATCGACGACTACGACATGTTCGGGCCCGACGATCGGATCCTGGTCGCCGTGAGCGGTGGGAAGGACTCACTCGCGGTGTGGGACATGCTGATCGAGGCCGGCTACCGAGCGGACGGCTTCTATGTGGGCCTCGGGATCGGGGACTACTCCGACGAATCCACCGAGTACGTGACAGCGTTCGCGGCCGAACGAGGGCTGCATCTGACCACCGTCGATCTCCGCGAGGACTACGGCTACGACATCCCGACCGCGTCACGGGCGACCAAGCGCGTGCCGTGTTCGGCCTGCGGGATGTCGAAACGACACCTCTTCGACAAGGCCGCGGTCGACGGCGGCTACGACGTGGTCGTGACCGGGCACAATCTCGACGATGAGGCGGCGGTCCTGCTGGGGAACGTGCTGCACTGGGACATCGAGTACCTCGCTCGTCAACTTCCCGTGTTGCCGGCGGCGAACGGGTTTCCCCGGAAGGCGAAGCCACTCGTCCGACTGACCGAGCGCGAGACCGCTGCCTGGTGTCTTCTGCGTGGAATCGACTACCTCGTCGAGGAGTGCCCGATCGCGGCCGGAAACCGTCATCTGCACCACAAGAGCGTGCTCAATTCGATCGAACAGGAGTCGCCGAGCACCAAGTCGGCGTTCTACCTCAACTTCATCGACAACATGGCGCCGCTGTTGGCAGAACAGACCGCGGCCGCCAGCGGCGATCTGCGTCGCTGTGCGCGGTGCAACGCCCCGACGACCGGAGAGGTCTGCGGGTTCTGTCGACTCGTCGACACTGCGAGCACACACGAGCCGGTACCGGTTGAACTGGTACTCGGGAAACGAGGACGACGATGACCGACACCACCGAGCCCGACACGACCGAGCCCGACACGCCGGCCAGCGAGATGCCGGCCACCGAGACACCGGCCAGCGAGACACCGGCCGCCGACACCGCGAGGACCGTGGCGGTGACGGCCAATCCGTTCGCGGTGGACGACAAGGCGGTGCTGCTCGATTCCAAGAAGCGGCGGTACCTGATCGACCTGGCCGATGACGGCGAGTTCCACAGCCACGCCGGGTTCGTGCGCCACAGCGACATCATCGGTCAACCCGAAGGCTGTCGGGTCCGCTCGACCAAGAACGGCGAGTACGTCGTCCTGCGCCCGACTCTCGAGGATTTCGTCATCGAGATGCCGCGCGGCGCGCAGGTCATCTATCCCAAGGATCTCGCCCCGATCTGCATGCTCGCCGACATCGGCCCCGGCATGCGCGTGTTCGAGAGCGGGATCGGGTCGGGAGCGTTGTCGACCACGATGCTGCGCTACGGCGCCGAGATCGTCGGGTACGAGATTCGCGAGGATTTCGCGAACCGGGCGAAGACGAACGTGCGCGGCTTCCTCGGTGCCGAGGCGCTGGAGCGATACGACGTTCATATCGCGAGCAGCTACGACGGCATCGATCCTGAGCACGGACCGTTCGATCGCGTCGTCCTCGATCTCCCCGAGCCCTGGCAGGTCGTTCCGCACGCCGAGTACGTGTTGCGCGCCGGCGGAATTCTCCTCGCCTACACGCCGTCGATCACCCAGGCGGCCCGGGTGCGCGAGAGCCTGAAGGGCAAGTGGATCGACGCGCGCACGATCGAGGTCCTGCACCGCGGTTGGCACATCGACGGCCAGGCCGTCCGCCCCGACCACCGAATGGTGGCCCACACCGGCTTCTTGAGCGTCGCCCGCTTCCTCGGGAAGAACGAGACCGCCTGATCAGGCGCGCTCGAGGTCGAGCGCAGTGGACAGGCCGTTCAGCATCGTGTCCATCGCAGGCCATCGCTCGTCCGGATGGCAGCCGACGATGTCGACCATGCCGTGAATCCAGGTGTGGACCTGGATCGCGACGAAGTACGGATCCCGATCGTCGCTCCGGTGATCGAGGATCGCCGTCACCAGCTGGACGAGGATCTGGAACGCCGAGAATCCGGCGTCGAGGTCGCCGACGGACGGCTCGATCGAGTTGGGAACCTCCAGGTCGCTCATGTCCAGCTGGATCCGGTTCGAGAACAGCACCCGGTACTGGCCCTGGTGCTCCATCGCGAAACGTACGTAGGCCGTGCCCGCCGCGTCGAAGGCGACGTACGGGTCACTCGAACTGTCACGAGCCTCGACCATCACGTCGTAGAAGTTCCGCCAGCACTGCGCCACCGATTCACGCAGCAGTGCGAGGTGGTCGTCGAAGTGTCGGTAGACGGCGGTCGGGGAGACGCCTGCCCGTCGGGCCACCGCGCGCAGCGAGATCCCGTCGATCGTCCCGTGCTCGGCCATCAGTTCGGCTGCCGCGTCGAGGAGGTCGACCCGCAGCCGGTCGCCTTCACCGCGTGCGTTGCGTTGACGGGATCCCGTCGATCGAGCCGTGCTCATCGATCGCGAAGGGTAGTTGGCGAACGGCTCGACGGCGGCTGATCGGTTCGCAGAAAACGGCGAAGGCCCCGGGGGAACACCCCGGGGCCTTCGTGCGATTCAGTGAGCGTGTGTGCGCTCAGGGTTCGATGTAGATGCACTCACCCGGGCACTCTTCGGCGGACTCGACGACGGCGTCGAGCTGCTTGTCCGGGAACTCGGCGAGGCCGTCGGCGCCCTGCGGGTTGCCCTTCGCCTCGGCGAAGATCTTGTCGCCCTCGACGACGTACGCGAGTCCGTCGTCGAGCAGCGTGAAGACGTCGGGGGCGATCTCTTCGCAGAGGCCGTCGCCGGTGCACAGATCCTGATCGATCCAGACCTTCATGTCAGTGGCTCCTTGTGGTGAATTCACTCGAATTCGGATTGGGATGCGGCTGGTTGTTTCCTACCTTCCACGAGTTTACACGGCGAAGCACGTGCAAACATGATCACGCGCTGTCGGTGTACGTTGAGGCGATGGCGACCGATGCAGAGCGCTCGCAGCAGGCCGAGGCGCTGAACGAAGAGATCGAACACCTCCGAGCCCGACTGGCCGACGCCCCGCGTCGTGTCCGGTCGTTGGAGGAGCGGCTGCTCGAGACCAAGGGCCAACTCGCGAAGGCCGTCGCGCAGAACGAGAAGCTGTCCTTCACGCTGCGCGAATCGCGTGAACACATCGCGACGCTGCGCGACGAGGTCGACAAGCTCAGCCAGCCGCCGTCCGCGTACGGCGTCGTCGTGGGCAAGAACGACGACGGGACCGTCGACGTGCTCACGTCCGGGCGCAAGATGCGGGTCACCCTGCATCCCGACATCGACCACGAGATGCTCGATCGTGGCGCCGAGGTCGTGTTGAACGAGAGCCTCAACGTGGTGCTCGCACGGACCCCTGACGTCACCGGCGAGGTCGTCACCGTGCGCCAGATCATGGATGACGGCATCCGGGCGCTCGTCGTCGGTCGGGCGGACGAGGAGCGGGTCTGCGAACTCGCCGACTCGCTCCGCGGGACGATCCTGCGCAGTGGAGACAACCTCCGCCTCGACGTGCGTTCGAACCTGCTGCTCGAGAAATTGGCCCGGCCCGAGGTCGAGGAGCTGCTGCTCGAGGAGGTGCCCGACATCGCCTACACCGACATCGGCGGGCTCGACGACCAGATCGAGATGATCGCCGACGCGGTCGAGTTGCCGTTCCTGTATCAGGACCTCTTCGCGGAGCATCGCCTGCCGGCTCCCAAGGGGATCCTGCTGTACGGGCCTCCCGGCTGCGGCAAGACGCTCATCGCGAAGGCCGTGGCGAACAGCCTCGCGAACAAGGTCGCCGAGAAGGTCGGCGAGGGCAAGGGTCGCAGCTACTTCATCAACATCAAGGGTCCCGAACTGCTCAACAAGTACGTCGGTGAGACCGAGCGGCAGATCCGACTGGTCTTCCAGCGTGCGCGCGAGAAGAGCGACGAGGGATGGCCCGTGATCGTCTTCTTCGACGAGATGGACTCGATGTTCCGCACGCGCGGGTCGGGGATCAGCTCCGACATGGAGTCGACGATCGTTCCTCAGTTGCTCGCCGAGATCGACGGCGTCGAGGGGTTGACCAATGTCATCGTGATCGGTGCGACCAACCGTGAGGACCTGATCGATCCGGCGATCCTGCGTCCCGGACGACTCGATGTGAAGATCAAGATCGAGCGCCCGAACGCGGACTCGGCCACGTCGATCTTCGCCAACTACCTCACCGATGAGATTCCCATCGCCGAGGGCTACGACGTAGCCGAGATGATCGAACAGACCGTTGCCGAGATGTACCGCGACGACGAGGCGAACGAGTTCCTCGAGGTGACCTACCAGAACGGCGACAAGGAGATCCTCTACTACAAGGATTTCGCGTCGGGCGCGATGATCGAGAACATCGTGCGGCGGGCGAAGAAGCTCGCGATCAAGCGCGTCATCGGCGGTGGGGAGCGCGGTGTCATGACACAGGACCTGATCGATTCCATCAAGCAGGAGTACAAGGAGCACGAGGATCTGCCGAACACCACGAATCCCGACGATTGGGCGAAGATCTCGGGCAAGAAGGGCGAGCGCATCGTCTTCATCCGGACCCTCGTGTCCGAACGGGCCGACGACGAGGTCGCCGGTGGCAAGGCGATCGAACGGGTCGCGACGGGCCAGTATCTGTAGTCGGTTCGCCCGGGTCGACGTCGTCGACCCACGATCCGTCGAACCACCTCCCATGACGACACCGACACCGCGCCCCGCAGGAATCCACCCCATCCGCGCTCCGCGCCAGGCGATTCGCACGCCCCGGGCCGCGGCCGTCGCCGGGATCGCCTTCTCGGTGCTGCTCACGACGGCGCTCGTGCTGATCCGAGTCGTCGTTCCGGACGATCCGACCGACGCCGGCGAATGGCTGGTCGACGACACCAAGCGTGGCGCCATCGTCCTCGCCCTGAACCTGCTTCCGTTCGCCGGGATCGCGTTTCTCTGGTTCATCGGCGTCGTGCGCGACCGGATCGGCGACGGTGAGGACCGTTTCTTCGCGACGGTGTTCCTGGGGAGCGGGTTGCTCTTCATCGCCATGTTGTTCGCCACCGGGGCCATCGCGAGTGGACTCATCCTCGCGGCCGGCGAGAGCGATGTCGGCGACGTGTGGCCCTTCGGTCGTCGGGTGTCGGCGATGCTCCTGAACGTGTACGCAATGCGGATGGCAGCGGTGTTCGCCATCTCGACCACGACGATCGCCACCCGGCTGGGCCTCGCTCCGCGCTGGCTCACCGTCCTGGGCTACGCCACCGCTGCCGTTCTGATGCTCTCGGTCGGCATCACACCGTGGGTCGAACTGGTCTTCCCCGTGTGGGTCTTCGTGTTCAGTATTCACATCCTCGTCGTGTCGTTCCGGACGGGGTATCCCGCCCCCGAATGAACTGATCGCTCGCAGGCGGATCGGCCCTGGTTCGGAGGTACGAGCACCGGGTACGGTCTGGTCATGCCCCGGAGCGCACGTACACACGACATCGTCCTGTTCGGCGCGACGAGTTTCGTCGGCCAGATCCTGACCCGGCACCTGGTCGATCGCTACGGCAGCGACGGTGGCGTGACCTGGGCGATGGCGGGTCGCAACGCGAACAAGCTCGCCGAGGTGGCCACCGATGCCGGGGCCGACGTCGATCGGATCGTCGTCGACGCGGACGATGCGGCCGGTCTCGCCGAGATGTGTGCCCACACGAACCTGGTGATCTCGACGGTCGGGCCCTACGCGCTGTACGGCTCGAAGCTCGTCGCCGCTGTCACCGAAGCGGGCATCGACTACGTCGACCTCACCGGCGAGCCGCACTGGATGCAGCGGATGATCGACCGCTACCACGAACGCGCGATCGAGACCGGTGCGCGGATCGTTCACTCGTGCGGCTTCGACTCCGTTCCGTCGGACATGGGCGTCTGGTTCCTCCAGCGCGAGGCGGAGGAGCGATTCGGTGAGCCGTGTACATCGATCAGCATGGCGGTGAAGGCCGCCAAGGGCGGAGCGAGCGGTGGCACGGTCGCGTCGATGATGAACATGATGGACGAGGTGTCGGCCGACCCGAGCCTGCGTGACGTCTTGGCGAATCCCTACGCACTGGCGGAGGCCGGCGATCGCGAGGGACGGGACCAGCCCGAGGTGATCCTGCCCGTCCATGACGACGGCCACGAATCGTGGCTCGCGCCGTTCGTGATGGCGGCGACCAACACCCGGGTCGTGTTCCGGACACATTCGTTGCTCGGGCATCCGTGGGGCGACGACTTCACCTACGGCGAAGCGATCGCCACCGGCGACGGTCTCACCGGTCGGGCGAAGGCGCTCGCCGTCAGCACCGGGATGGGCACGATGATGGGTGCGGTCGCGTTCAGCCCGATGCGCAAGATGATGGGCGCGATCCTGCCCGATCCGGGTGAGGGGCCGTCGCCCGAGAAGCAGGAGGCCGGCTTCTACGATCTCCGCTTCCACGGGTCCACGGCGAGTGGCGACGAGATCATGGTGAAGGTGACCGGCGATCGGGATCCCGGGTACGGATCGACTGCGAAGATCCTCGCCGAGGCCGCCACGACGCTCGCAGAGAGCGACGCGACGGGCGGATTCTGGACCCCGGCGACCGCACTCGGAGATCCGTTCGTCGACGCCCTCGTCGAGCATGCCGGTCTGACCTTCGACGTCATCTGACCGGGACCCGCGGCTCCGATCTGTCGGCTTCCGTCGTTCTCGTCGCGATTCTC
>NZ_JBAVYV010000010.1:0-7523 GCF_049588435.1 Ilumatobacter sp. | reverse complement strand
GGATCGAACTGCTCGGGCTCGGTGCGCTCGCCGCACGGCGCCCGAGCGAACTGTCGGGCGGCGAGGCGCAGCGGGTCGCGATCGCTCGAACACTGGCGGCGAGCCCCGATGTCCTCCTCCTCGACGAACCGCTCGCCGCCCTCGACGTGACCACACGCTCCGAGATCCGGCGTGTGCTGCGTGAACAGCTCAACTCGTTCGAGGGACCGCGGCTGCTGGTCACCCACGACCCGTCCGATGCCTTCCTCCTCGCCGACCATCTGTTCGTGCTCGAGCGTGGCCGCATCAGCCAGTTCGGCACTCCCGATGCGATCCGCCGATCACCGGCGACGCCCTACGTGGCAGCGCTCACCGGCACCAACCTCTACGTCGGACGAGCGGAGGACGGGGTCGTCGGGCTCGCCGAGCACAAACACGCGTTCACGATCACCGACCACGCGCTCACCGGCACCGTGGTGCTGACGGTGCACCCGACTGCGGTCTCGCTGCACCCCGAGCGCCCGCGCGGGAGCCAACGCAACAGCTGGGAGGCGAGCGTCGACATCGTCGAACCGCTCGGCGACACGGTGCGCGTCACCCTCGCGGGCCCGGTGCCGATCGCGGTCGATGTCACACCGGAGGCCGTCGCTGCGCTGGGCCTTCGTCCGGGAAACTCGATCTGGGCGGCGGTCAAAGCCACCGAGATCACCGCCACGCCCGCCTGATCCCGACCTGATTCGGCAGGGTCCGCGAACACTGAAGCACCCCCACGTCATGATGGGCCCCATGTTGATCCTCGTGATGATCGTCGCCGTCGCGCTGGCCATGGCCGCCGCGGCCGGCGCTTTCGTGTTCGCCACCGCGCAGGCCGAGCGCGCGGCCGGTGAGGCCGATGCCGAGCGTTCCCTCCAGCAGGCCTCCACCAACGAGTCGGTACAGGCCGCGGTCGAAGCCGCGGTCAACCGTGCGGTGGCCGAAGCCCGCCAGCAGGCCACCGCCGAGCGGGATGCGGCGGTGCAGGCTGCGCTCCAGCAGGCCGCCGTCCTCCAGCGCGAGCAGTTCCAGGCATCGATGGAGACCCAGACCGCGCAGCTCGCCTCGACGACCACGCAGCTCCGCGAGTACCTCGACTCGACCAGTGACCAGCTCAAGGAGAACACGTCGGCCGATCTCGGTGCGAAGAAGGACCTCATCGATGCCCGCCTCGACCAGGTGCACGCCGAGATGCGCGGCGAACTCGTCAAGGTCACCGAGATGCTCGCGACCCTCGGCCAGACCAGCGCACAGCGGTTCGGGGAGGTCGACTCCTCGCTCAAGGCACACATGGAGATCGCGAACACGCTGTCCGAGTCGACGCAAGCACTGCGTTCGGCCCTCGCCAACCCGCAGGCTCGTGGCCAGTGGGGCGAGCGGATGGCCGAGGACGTGCTGCGGCTGGCCGGCTTCATCGAGAACGTCAACTACGTCAAGCAGACCCAGATCGAGGGCGCGACGGGTCGGCCCGACTTCACATTCAGCATGCCCAAGGGCCAGGCGCTGTTCATGGACGTCAAGTTCCCGATGGCTGCCTACCTCCGCTATCTCGAGGCGGGCACCGAAGCCGAACGCGAGGCCCACCTCAAGCAGTTCCTCACCGATGTGCGCGCCCGGGTGAAGGAACTCGCAAAACGCGAGTACGCCACGACCGGAACCGGCTCGGCGGTCGACAACGTGCTGTTGTTCATCCCGAACGAGCAGCTCACCGGCTTCATCCACGAGCACGACCCGGGGCTGCTCGAGGACGCGATGAGCCAGCAGGTCGTGATGTGCTCGCCGCTCACTCTGTTCGCCTTCCTCGGCGTCATCCGCCAGGCCCAGGACAACTTCCAGATCGAGCAGACCAGCTCCGAGATCCTGCAGCTGATCGGCAAGTTCGGGACGCAGTGGACGAAGTACGCCGACCAGGTCGAGAAGGTGAAGAAGCGCTTCGAAGGCGTCGAGCGCGAGTTCGAAACGCTGTCGGGAACGCGCCGGCGGGCGCTGGAGCGACCGCTCCGTGAGCTCGAGTCGATCCGACAGCAACGCAATCTTCCCGTCGACGGCGAGCTGTTCGCGCTCGACTCCGACGGTGACGACGAGACCCCGCCGAGCGGCAACGTCCGCCAGCTCGGGGCCTGAGCGACGGTCCGGCCGAATCTCATGGCAGGCTGAACGAGATGTCGCAGCCGGCCTTCGAGTTCGACGATGATCCGGTCGACGAGCCGGGCGACCTCACCTTCACCGTCGGCGAACTCGCCGACGCGATCGATGACCAGCTGCGTCGCGGGTTCCGCGACGGCGTCTGGGTCCGCGGAGAGATCAACGGGTTCAAACGTGGCGGACCGCACATCTACTTCTCGCTCGTCGAGAAGGACCGTGGGGCCGAGGCGAAGATCGAGGTGAAGCTGTTCGCCCCGGCGATCGCCCGCCTCACCCCCAAGCTCCGATCGAACCGTCTCGACCTCCGCGACGGCATGAAGGTCCGAATCCACGGGCACCTCGACTTCTACAAGCCCCGCGGAACGCTCGGCCTCAAGATGGTCGACATCGACCCGCGCTACACGCTCGGCGAGATCGCCCAGTCCCGCGAGGAGGTGTTGAGCCGGCTCGTGTCCAGCGGGATGGTCGGGCTCAACAAACAGCACCGGCTGTCACCGGTCCCGTTGCGGATCGGCGTGGCGGCGAGCGTCGAGTCGGCCGGCTTCGCCGACTTCCAGAGTGAGATGTCCCGCAGCGGCTTCGCGTTCGACCTCGTGGTCGCCGACACCCGTGTGCAGGGTGACGGTGCCGACCGCATGATCTCCGGAGCGATCGGAACACTCGCTCGGGGCGCCCGCAAGGGAGTGCTCGACGCCGTCGTGGTGATCCGCGGCGGTGGCGCCAAGAACGAACTCGCCGTGTTCGACAGCGAGCGGATCGCCCACACGATCGCCATGGTCCCGTGTCCCGTGCTCACGGGGATCGGCCACGAGACCGACCGGACGATCGCCGACGAGGTCGCACACACGGCACTCAAGACACCCACGGCGTGCGCCGGCGAGCTCATCGAACACGTCGCGCGCTACGTGGCCGACACCGAAACAGCATTCGAGGCCATCGCTCGTCGCGCACTCGCCACGACCACCGAGGCCGACCGCCGACTGAACGACCTGACGCGCCGAATCGCGGGCCGAACCGGCGCCGCCATCGAACGGGCCGACGAACGGCTCACGATGCGCCGGAGCCGGCTGGCGACGACTGCACCCGCCGCGCTCGCCCGGGCGACGGCTCATCTCGATGCGGCGGGTGAACGAGTGCACGATCGCGCGACGCTCACCCTCGAGCGAGAGTCGAATCGCCTCGAGGTGTTCGAAGCGCGCACCGCATCTCTCGACCCGGCCGTCCAACTGGCGCGGGGATGGACGATCACCCGCAACGCCGACGGCGGCATCGTCCGCTCGACCGACGACGTCGCGCCCGGCGACGTGCTGTCCACCGACCTCGTCGATGGCGCGATCACCAGCGTGGTCGACACCGTCCGCCAGATCTCCGACTCCGAAAGCGATCCCGACGCATGACCGAATCCACCGTCCCCGGCTACGCCGACGCCCTCCGTGAACTCGACGGCATCCTGCGCGAACTCGAAGGCTCCGACGTCGACGTCGACCGCCTCGCCGAGCGGGTCGCACGCGCATCGGAGCTGATCACGCTCTGCCGCGACAAGATCAGCACTGCGGATCTGCAGATCCGCCAGGTCACCGCTGATCTCGACGCCGCGGCGGATCTCGACGACGATTCCTGAACCGCGGAGCACAACAAGACCGCGGAGAGGGCGGTCGGTAGCCTTCGGAACCATGTCTGCCCGCGCCCCCGAGTCCCTCCTCGAGCTGGCATCCCGAGTCGATCGACGACTCGACGAGTTCCTCGCGGCCGAACGCGACCGATGGTCGTCGTTCGACTCCGAGCTGGCCCATCCGATCGACGAGATCCGCCGTCTCGTGCTGTCGGGCGGGAAGCGATTGCGTCCTGCCTTTTGCCACTGGGGCTACGTCGGCGCCGGTGGCGGGACCGACGATCAGATCGACATCGACGCCGGGGCCGCGTTCGAACTGATGCACGCGTTCGCCCTGTTCCACGACGACGTGATGGACGATGCCGACTCCCGACGCAATCAGCCCACGACCCACGTCGTCTCCGAGGCCCAGCACGCCGAGCACGATTGGGCGGGCGAGTCGCGCCGGTTCGGTGAAGGGGTCGCGATCCTGGTCGGCGACCTGGCGTTCGTCTACGCCGACCAACTGCTCGGGCCGATCACACCCGAGGCCAGCCGGATCTGGAACGAGCTGCGCATCGAGCTGAACATCGGTCAGTATCTCGACATCCTCGGCGGGGTCAGCCGGACCCGTGACGTCACCCGCGCCGAGCGAATCTGCAGATACAAGTCCGGCAAGTACACGATCGAGCGGCCGCTCCACCTCGGCGCGGTACTGGCCGCGCCCGAGCGTGCCGACGAACTGCTCGCTCCGCTCAGCGAGTACGGACTTCCCCTTGGCGACGCGTTCCAGATGCGCGACGACGTCATGGGCGCGTTCGGTGACGAAGCGACGACCGGCAAGCCCGTCGGCGGAGACCTCATCGAGGGCAAGCCCACCCCGCTGCTCGCCCGCGCCACTCGGCGCGCAACGCCGGCTCAGATCGATGTCCTCGAACTCGTGGGCAACCCCGACATGACGAGCGACGCCGTCGCCCGCGTGCAGCAGGTGATCGTCGAGACGGGAGCGCTCGACGAACTCGAGGAGCACATCTCGGCGCTCACGCAGGCCGCGATCACGTCGCTCGACGTGGCCCCGATCGCGGACACGGCGAAGGCCGAGCTCATCTCGCTCGCAGAGTACGTGAGCCAACGCAATGCCTGATCGGCGCTGATGAACGTCGTCGTCGTCGGAGCCGGTCTCGGTGGCCTGTCCGCGGCTGCGCACCTGAGTCGAGCGGGTCACGACGTGACGATCGTCGAACGATCCGACATCCCGGGTGGCCGCGCCGGTGTGGTCCGATCGCACGGATTCACACTCGACAACGGCCCGACCGTGCTGACGATGCCCGACCTCCTCGAGGAGGCATTCGCGGCGGCCGGCGCGAACATGGCCGATCACGTCACGATCAAGCCGGTCGACCCGATGTACCGGGCGTGCTATCCCGACGGGTCGACGCTGTTCGTCCGCCACGGACGCGAGGCGATGACCGAGGAGATCCGACGGTTCGCGAACGATCGCGAGGCAGCCGCATTCGGTCGCTTCTCCGACTGGCTGGCGCAGCTCTACACGGCCGAGATGCGGTCGTTCATCGACACCAACCTCGATTCACCGCTCGATCTGATCAAGCCGTGGCGTGACGGCTTGTCGCTGCTCAAGCTCGGCGGCTTCGGCAAGCTCGACAAGCGTGTGGCATCGTTCTTCGACGACCCACGGCTCCAGCAGATCTTCAGTTTCCAGTCGATGTACGCCGGGCTCGCACCCTATGAGGCGCTCGCGATCTACGCCGTCATCACCTACATGGACTCGGTGCAGGGCGTCTTCGTCCCCGAGGGGGGAATGCACCAGATGGCAGCCGGACTCGCCGACGCCGTGCAGAGCGCAGGAGTGACGATCCGATACTCCTGCCCGGTCACCGAGATCGTCCGCCATCCGAACGGCTCGGTCCGCGGCGTACGGCTGGGCTCCGGCGAGGGGTCCGAGCTGGTCGAGGCCGATGCGGTCGTGTGCAATCCGGATCTTCCCGTGGCCTACCGCGAACTGCTCGGTGACGACGTACCGGCACCCCGGAAGGCGCGATCCGGCAAGTACTCGCCGTCGTGCCTGCTGTGGGTCGCCGGGGTGCAGGGCAAGCCCCCAGCGGACGCGGCCCACCACAACATCCACTTCGGTGACGATTGGGACGGCTCGTTCAAGGCGCTCATCGACGACGGAGTCCGCATGCCTGATCCGTCGATCCTCGTCACGCTGCACAGTCTCGACGATGCGAGCCTGGCGCCCGATGGCTGCAGCAGCCTGTACGTCCTCGAACCGACCCCCAATCTGAGCGGCCGGATCGATTGGTCGCGCGAACGCGACCGCATCATGGGTTCGCTGCGTCGCAGGGTCGACGAGCTCGGATACCCGACCGACGTCGTCGTCGAAGAGATCTACGACCCCCAGGACTGGCAACGACTCGGCATGGAGCAGGGCACCCCGTTCGCGCTCGCTCACACGTTCTTCCAGACCGGGCCGTTCCGGCCGAACAACGTCGACAAGCGGGTCCCGGGGCTCGTCTTCACCGGTTCGTCGACCCTGCCCGGCGTCGGGGTCCCGATGGTGCTGATCTCCGGAAAGCTGGCAGCCCAGCGCGTCGACGAGTTCGCGACGAACCGATGACGCCGGTCACTCGACCCGCCGTCCCCACCGATCGGGGAGATCTACGATGACCGCAATGGGTGTCCACCTGCCCTTTCGACGCCGACCACCGGTGCCGACGACCCGGCTCCTGCCGACGGGACCGGTCACTCTCGACGAGAGCTACGCGCTGTGCAAGGACTTCAACAAGCGCCACGGCACCACCTACTACTGGTCGACCAAGCTCCTTCCCCAGATCAAGCGCCATCACGTGCACGCCCTCTACGCGTTCGCCAGGTACGCCGACGACATCGTCGACGAGATCCCGTCGCAAGGCGGACGGGCCGTCCCGACCGCGGCGCGCGCAGAGGCGCTGGCGACGTTCGGTGACCGCTTCTTCGTCGACCTCGATGCGGGAGGATCCGACGATCCCGTGCTCAAAGCGGTCGTTCACACCGTGCGCGCCTTCGACATCGACCCCGGGACGTTCCGTCGCTTCCTCCGTTCGATGACGATGGACCTCACGGTCGAGTCGTATCGGTCGTGGGACGAGCTTCTCGTGTACATGGACGGGTCGGCCGCCGTGATCGGCGAGATGATGCTGCCGATCCTCGAACCGACGGACCTCGCTGCTGCACTCCCCCACGCCCGCGATCTCGGGAACGCATTCCAACTCACCAACTTCCTGCGCGACATCGATGAGGACCTCGATCGGGGACGGCAGTACATCCCGCTCGAGGACTCCGTCCGCTTCGACGTCGACCTCACGCAACGGAAGGTGTCACCCGAGTTCGTCGAGATGATGCGATTCGAGATCGAGCGATGTCGGGAGTTGTACCGCTCGGCCGAGATCGGAATCTCGATGATGCCCCCGCGATCGGCGAAGTGTGTTCGCGCGGCACACACCCTGTACAGCCGCATCCTCGACGAGATCGAACACCAGGACTACGACGTGTTCGAGTCCCGCGCGTCGGTCTCGACGTTCGCGAAGGCCCGCCTCGTCACATCACTGCTCCGATGACGAGGGCAGCCACGCGTGTCTCCGATCGTGCTGATCGTGTCGCTGCTGTCACGGGCGCGATCACCGTTGCGGGGATGATCGCGACTCCGCTCCTCCCCCAGGGCGGTCGCGGGCGTCGGATCCTGTCGTCGATCGTCGTCACCGGAATGTGGGCCACC
>NZ_JBAVYV010000009.1:0-11661 GCF_049588435.1 Ilumatobacter sp. | reverse complement strand
CCGCGTCACGGCGAAGGTCCAGCAGCGCTTCGCGGCCGCCGCGACCGAGGAACGGGAGCGACGCCTCGCCGGGATCCGACGGGCACACGCGGAGGTCGTCGAACTGTCGACGGCCGACGATTGGCTCGCCTCGATCATCACCCACGTCCAGCGCAAACGGGTCCAAGCGGTGCGCGGCGGGGTGATGCCACGATGAACGGCACACAGATCGCCGCGATCCTGCCCGATTTCCTGGATCCCGGGAGGCTGTGGCTGCTGCTCGTCGTGGTCGCGCTGGGCGCTGGATACGTCGCGTCGTTGGCATGGCGCAAGGGCGCACAGGTTCGATTCACCCAGGTCGATCTCCTCGATCGGGTCGCACCCCAGCGGCCTCGATGGCGTCGACACCTGATCGCCGCTCTGCAACTGCTCGGTCTCGCGCTCGCCGTGATCGCAATCGCGCGTCCCGTCGAGCACACGTCGGAGCGCACGAAGAGCGAAGGTCGGATCCTCGTGCTGTTCGACGTGTCGCTGTCGATGGAGGCGACCGACGTGGCGCCGAATCGGCTCGAGGCAGCCAAGGAGGCAGCGCGCAACTTCATCGACGAGGTCGACGACGACGTCGAGATCGGACTCGTGTCGTTCGCCGGCGTCGTCCGCGTCCAGGTCGAGCCGACGCTCGATCGGGAGCGCGTGATCCGGCGCGTCGATGACCTCGAACTCGACGAGGCCACGGCGATCGGCGACGCGATCATCGTGTCGACCGATCTGCTCACCGACGCGGCCGATGCCCAATCCGACGAGCCCGGTCAGGACAGCGACCTCGCTCCCGGCGCGATCGTGTTGCTCACCGACGGCGAGACGACCGTCGGCCGGACCACCGCTGAGGGCGCTGCGGTCGCCGCGGAGGCGGGCGTCCCGGTGTTCACGATCGCGTTCGGCACCCCGGACGGGTTCATCTCCGACCCGATCAGCGGCGAGATCTTCCCGGTCCCGGTCGCCCCCGAAGAACTCGAGATCGTCGCCGAGTCGACCGGCGGACAGGCCTACGAGGCGCAGTCCGGCGACGCCCTCGCCGACGCCTACGACGAGGTCAGCAACAGCCTCGGCGACACGCTCGGCGAGGAGATCGAGATCACGAAGGAACTGACGTGGCGCTGGGCGCTCGCCGCGTTCATCCTGCTCACGGTCGCCTGGTCACTGAGCCTGTGGTGGCTCCGCGGGATGGTCTAGCCGATCGACCTCGCGACCGGGTCGACTTCACGGCAGCGCCACAACCGTCACCGTGCCGGTCTCCCCGTTCACCTCGATCGTGGCACCGTTCGGAATTCGCTCGGTCGCCTCGTTCACCGACACCACGCACGGGATTCCCAGCTCGCGGCTGACGATGATCGCGTGACTGAGAGGCGCACCGACGTCGACGACCACGGCGGCAGCCGGGACGAACAGCGGGGTCCACGACGGATCGGTCATCGGAGCGACCAGGATGTCGCCCTGCCCGAGGTCTCCGGGATCGGACGGGTGGAGCACCACCACCGCGCGCCCGCGAGCCGAGCCCGGACAGCCGGGCAACCCGGTCAGCACATCCCCGACGGCCGAGACGTCGGCGGTGTTCGAACCGCGCTCCGGCCACTCCGTGTTGGGTGGCGGCGGTTCCGTGAAGATGAACGGCGGCTGCAATCCCTCGAGCCAATGGAGATGGGCGAGGCGACGTTCGACCAGATCATGGGGACCGTCGAGCGAGCCGTCGATCAGTCGTTCGACCTCGTCGACGAACAGCAGACACACATCGCTGTCTCGGTCCATCTCGCCGCGCTCGACGGCGCGTCGTCCGATCTCCCAGAGGGCCATCCGGACCTCACCGATGACCCTGATCACGTTGGTCTTCGAGCGCTCACGTCCCGGCAGAAACGTCGCCGATGATGCCAGCGCCGCAACGAACTGTCCCTGCGCCTCGGCGTCACCGGCGAGCGCCTCGGTGATCTCGGTGCCCAGACGTTCACGCTCTGCCTGGCGTGCGGCCTGTTCTCGATGTGGGTCCGCTGTGTCCTCGGCACCGCGCATCCGGTCGACAAGAGCCAGCACCAGATCGGGATCGCATTCCCACGACGGGGAGTGAACGTCCCATTCGTTCGGGCCCCGGCTGCCGAACTCGACGAGGAAGGCGTCGAGCGACCCGACGAACTCGACCACGTCGGGATGTGACGACTCCCGGATGCGCGAGGTCAGCCCGGTCGTCCCGCCGTCGAAGAGGTCGGTGAGCGTCTCCGATTTCACGACCTCACGCGACAGATCCCACATCGCAAACGACGGTGCCGCCGAATCGACTCCACCGATGCCGGCGATGAGATGCATCGAGGCGCCCGGATTGCCGACCGCAGCGCACACCGCACCGATCACGCCCGGGCCGATGCTCGCCGCACCGGACTGATTGATGTGTTGGTTGAACAGATCTCGGATCATCGGCACGAAGGAACGTGCCCGTTCGAACAGTTCGACATCGGTCAAGGCGGACAGGTCAGGCCGCTCATCGCGCGCAGCTCGGGTACGTCGCCGGTCGGCTTCGAGTTCGTCCTGGCTGCGATCCCCCATCACCCAGCCGAGCCAACCGGTCATCACCTCGGTGGTGGCTGCGTTCTCGTGCCACCGCTCCGCGACGTAGGGCGGAACGTCGGGGTGACCTGCGAAGTACGCGGCATCGAGATCGTCGGCGCAGAACCCGGGTGTGCGTTCCGCCCACACCCTGAGGATGGTGGTTCCGAGGTATGCGTATCCACCGAACAGGCCCATCACCTCGGGTCGCGCTTCATCGACCTCGTCCGGGGCGATTCCCAGCCGGTTGATCATGCAGTCGCGCCAGCCGAGGACCGAACCGGTCTCGAAGACGAGGTCCCACGCGAGCGGGCTCGGCGGATCCGGCAGCACCTCACCGACGTTCGCCCGCGTCCAGAGCGGCAGTTTCGGATTGAAGACGTTGTCCTCGATCCAGCGGATGTCGGTCATGGAATGCCCCCGTCCAGTCGTCGGGCGCCGATGACTCCCCGCAACGCCGCCCCGTCCCGCTCGCGAGCGTAGACGCGCGACAACCGGGGTCGTGACAGAAGTCCCGGGCGGCGTACCGCCCGAGATCGACTCAGGGGAGGAGGGTCTTCAGTTCTTCGATCGTCGACACCGGGTCCTTGCCGACGGCATTGACGCTGAGGTGCGTGACGCCGGCTTCGCTGTATGCGGCGAGGCGCTCCTTGACGAAGCTCTTCGGACCGACGAGGTTCGTGTTCGACAGCATCTCGCCCGGGACGAGCGACGCGGCCTTCTCCTTCTCGCCTGCCAGGTAATTGTCCTGGATTGCGATCGCCTCGTCGACGTAGCCGTACTTCTGCATGATCGTGTTGTAGAAGTTCTTGTCGCGGGCGCCCATGCCACCGACGTAGAGCGCGGTGGTCGGACGAGCGAAGTCGAGGATTGCGTTCGCCTTGTCACCGACGAGGTCCTCGCCGATCGCGACCATGCCGCCGGCAGAGATCTGCAGCGGGCCGAGTTCGGGATCGCGGTCGGCGGTGCCGGCCTTGATCTCGTCGCCCCAGACGTTGTGGAACTTCTCGGGATCGAAGAAGATCGGCAGCCAGCCGTCGGCGTGCTGAGCCGTCGCCTTCACGGAGAGCCCCATCAGGCTCGCCCAGAAGATCGGGATGGAATCGCGCACGGGGTGGTTGATGATCTTCAACGGCTTACCCAGGCCGGTTCCCTCGCCCGCAGGCAGCGGAACCTGCACGGTCGGTCCGTCGTAGACGACCTTCTCGCGCTTGAGCGTCATCCGACAGACGTTGATGTAGTCACGGATGCGTGGCATCGGCTTCTCGTACGGAACGCCGTGGAAGCCTTCGATGACCTGCGGGCCCGATGCGCCGAGACCGAGGATGAAACGTCCGCCGGAGACGAAGTCGAGTCCGGCCGCGGTCTGCGCCATGCAGGTGGCGGTCCTCGAGAACACGTTCATGATCGCCGATCCGATTTCGATCGTGTCGGTCTTCGCTGCGAGGTACCCCATCTGCGAAACGGCGTCGAAGCTGTAGGCCTCGGGCACCCAGACGACGTCGAGCCCGGCCTTCTCCAGTTCCACGACCTTGGCGACGTCGGCATGGAAGTCGCCGGAATAGTTGATCATCATCGAGAGCTTCATCTCGGCGAGAATAGGCCCACGCGAACACACGCGAGCAATCGGGGGTCGCTCACGTTGAACCTCGACGGGGCGGACGCGCGAGACTCGTTCTCCGATGACGATGCCGACGTGGTGGACGGAGCGACGGTTCGGACTGTTCGTCCACTCGACGGCGGCGAGCGTCGCCGGATGGGCACCGATCGGCGAGCAGGCCGAGTGGTACCGGAGCCACCTCGGTGAAGTCGACGATTCCCTCGGACATCCGAGTCCGTTGGTCGAGGTGCTCGCGCACCACCGCGACCGCTGGGGACACGTCGAGAACTACGACGACTTCGTCCCGTTGCTGACCTTCGAAAACTTCGATGCCGACGAATGGGCCGGCCTCGCCGCCGACGCCGGTGCGAGCTACTCGGTCCTGGTGACCAAGCACCACGACGGCTGGACCTGGTGGGACGCTCCCGGCGCGTCGCTCCCGCTCACCGAGGATGGGCCCCATCGCAACGTGCTCGCCGAGTACGCGGCGGCCTGCGAACGCCACGGCATCGCGCTCGGGACCTACTATTCGCTCCTCGACTGGGGCGATCCCGGCGCGCACACGGAGAACTTCGTCGACGACGTCGTCCACCCGCAGATCATCGACCTCGTGGAGCGTTACGGATCGCTGATGCTGTGGGCTGACGGGGGCCCGGAACCCGACGACGGGCGCTGGAGGGCAGCCGAACTCCTCCCCCGCCTGCGTTCGATCGAACCGCAGATCGTGATCAACGATCGGTGGCACGCGTCGGCAGCGGATCGGCCCACCGATGCGCCCCCGGCCGTGCGGACGTTCGAGACCGCGCCACCCGACGGAATCGTCGACGGACCCTGGGAACTGTCGAGCGCGATCGGGCACAGCTTCGGATACAACCGTGCCGAACGCAGCGAGCACCTGCTGACCGGCATCGGGATCGTGGCGCTCTACACCGAGGTCGTGGCGAAGGGCGGCAACCTGTTGCTCCACGTCAGCCCCGACGGCGACGGCAGCGTTCCGCCGATGTACGCCGAACGGCTCCGCGCAGCCGGCACCTGGATCCGTCGGTGCGGCCCGCACCTCGCGCCGACGACTCCGTGGACCACCTGGGGTGACCGCGACGTCCGCTACCTGCTGCGCGACGACGGCGACGTGCTCGCCGTCGATGTGGTCGGAACCGGGTCGTTCCCCGCGTTGAACTCGACTGACGTCAAGGTGACCACCGTCGGACTCGTCGACGAGCCCGACATCGCACCGTCCTGGCGACAGGACGGCGACGGACTCCATGTGGTGCCGCCCACGACCGATCCGGTGCGCGACCGAAGAGCGGTCGACGTGGCCGTCTATCGGATCACGATCGAGGCAGCCGACCGACCCGACGAGCTGTTCGCTCCCATCGACGCCGCCCCGATCCCACTCGCCCCATTGCTCGCGGAGGCTGGTGCCGGAGACATCGTGCAGTTGGGCGACGGTGTGTACGAGGGCCCGGCAACCGTTCCAGATGGCGTCGTGCTGCGTGGCCTCGGACCCGGCCGCACGACGGTCGCACTGTCCGACGACAACCCGCCCGACGCGGGGCCGACGCTGTCGATCGGGCGCGACGCGCGTCTCGAACATCTCCATGTCGAAGGAAACTCGAGTCCGTCGCTTCGCGATGGCCTCGTCGTCGCCGTGACCGGTGGCGCGGCGACGGTGCTCGGCTGCAACATCTCCGGCGGGATCGAGATCAGCGCCGACGACGTGCTCGTGCGTGCGGTGACCGCACGGGGACTGCTGGCGTTCAACGCCGATCGGCTCCACGTGTCGCGCTGCGACTTCAGCGGCGACCCGTCCGGCGTGGGCGTCGAACTGCGCGGTGGCGGTGGACAGAAGCTCGACTCGAACCGGCTGTCCGGGCACCTCTGCGCGGTACGGGTCAGCGAGACCACCGGCACGACGATCCGCGGGAACACGATGTCGGGTCGGTGGTGGGCGATCCACCTCGATCATTGCGAGGACGCACACGTCCACGGCAACCGGATCAGCTGGACAATGCGGGCCGTCGACATCGACGGTGGAACCCAGGCGGTGGTCGACGGGAACGCGGTCACCGACGGTGACAGCGGGTGCGTCGTCCAGGACGGGGCGAGCGCGTGCGAGGTGTACGGCAACCACTGGGACCGATGCCGGATCGGACTCCTCGCCTGGGACGCCGTGTCACTGCATCATCAGGACAACGTCGCTAGCAGCCTGCACGAACCCGACAGCGCGTTCGTCAGCGGCCCGTGAGCCAGCGTTACGTAACGGGTCAGACCCGTTACGTAACGCTCAGTCGTTGTGGGCGGCCTTCTTGGCGGCGCGGATGCGGATCGTCGGGTCGAGTTCGACCTTGCGGATGCGGATGTTCGCCGGCGTCACCTCGACGCACTCGTCGATGCTGATGAACTCGAGCGCTCCTTCGAGCGAGAGCAGCTTCGGCGGCGTGACGTTGACCGTCTGGTCCGACGACGACGCACGGACGTTCGTCTGCTTCTTCTCCTTGCAGATGTTGACGTCCATGTCGCCCGACCGCGAGTTCTCCCCGACAATCATGCCGCAGTAGACCTCCTGGCCGGCGCTCACCATGAGCTGCGAGCGCTCCTGCAGGTTGACCATCGAGTAATTGGTCACCGGGCCGGTGCGGTCGGCCACGAGGACACCCTGCGCACGGGCACGGATCTCGCCGGCCCACGGCTCGTAGCCCTCGGACGTGTGCGACAGGACGCCGGTCCCGCGGGTCTCGGTCATGAACTCGGTCCGGAAACCGATCAGGCCACGCGCCGGGACGAGGTAGTCGAGGCGGACCCAGCCGGTGCCACCCATGTTCTGCATGCGGCCCTTGCGGGTGGCGAGGAGTTGCGTCACCGCGCCCATGTACTCATCGGGGACGTCGATCGTGACGCGCTCGACCGGCTCGTGGACCTTGCCGTCGATCATCTTGGTCAGCACGACCGGCTTGCCGACCGTGAGTTCGAAGCCTTCACGGCGCATCTGCTCGACGAGGATCGCCAGCTGCAGTTCGCCACGGCCCTGGACCTCCCAGGCATCGGGGCGCTCGGTCGGGAACACCCTCATCGACACGTTGCCGACGAGTTCCTGATCGAGCCGCGCCTTGACGAGACGCGCCGTGAGCTTCTTGCCTTCACGGCCCGCGAGCGGGGACGTGTTGATCCCGATGGTCATCGACAGCGCCGGCTCGTCGACCTCGATGATCGGCAGCGCGATCGGGTTCTCGGGGTCGGCGAGGGTCTCACCGATGTAGATCTCTTCGATCCCGGCGACTGCGACGAGGTCGCCCTGTCGCGCCGAGTCGACCGGCACGCGGGTGAGGTGTTCGGTGAGGAACAGCTCCGCGACCTTGGCGCGGGTGATCGTGCCATCGCGCTTGCACCAGGCGACGGACTCGCCCTTCTTGATCGTTCCCTCCATCACCCGCAAGAGCGCGAGGCGGCCGAGGTACGGCGATGCATCGAGGTTGGTGACCCACGCCTGCAACGGTGCGCCCTCGTGATAGGTCGGCGCAGGAATCGAGTCGAGCAACACCTCGCCGAGGACGGTGAGATCACTCTTCTCCTTGGCGCCGGACACGATCGCCTTGGCTTCGTCGAGATTTTGGGTGGCCCAGCCGTCGCGACCCGAGCAGTAGACGATCGGGAACTCGATGTGGTGGTCCTCGGCGCCGAGATCGAAGAACAACTCGTAGACCTCGTCG
The DNA here is from genome assembly GCF_049588435.1 of Ilumatobacter sp. GTDB lineage: Bacteria > Actinomycetota > Acidimicrobiia > Acidimicrobiales > Ilumatobacteraceae > Ilumatobacter_A. Next base: position 3,783 of record NZ_JBAVYV010000009.1, on the reverse strand, counting down.
ACGACTTCTTCGACGCGGGCGTCGGGTCGGTCGATCTTGTTGACCGCGAGGATCACGGGGAGGTGTCGGGCGAGGGCTTTGCGCAGCACGAAACGCGTCTGCGGCAAGGGCCCCTCGGCGGCATCGACGAGCAGGACGATTCCGTCGACCATCGTGAGCGCCCGCTCGACCTCGCCTCCGAAGTCGGCGTGGCCCGGGGTGTCGACGATGTTCAGCGTGATGTCGGTGTCGGTGCGCTTGTCGCGCCAGACGAGCGACGTGTTCTTCGCGAGGATTGTGATCCCCTTCTCCTTCTCGAGGTCGCCGGAGTCCATGACCCGCTCGGCGACGTCTTCGTTCGCGCGGAATGCGCCCGACTGATGCAGCATCGAGTCCACGAGAGTGGTCTTGCCGTGGTCGACGTGCGCGACGATCGCGAGGTTTCGCAGGTCATCGCGCTTGCACAGGGTGTCCGAATGAGTCACGCATCGACGCTATCGGCCCCGCTCACCCCAACGTCGGCGCCTCTCGTCACTACGTGTCAACCCACCCAGACCCCGGTTGACACGGATCACCCGACGCGGCGATCCATTCCCTCCCAGTAGGGCTCACGCAGGTCCTTCTTGAGGATCTTTCCGGTCGGGTTGCGCGGGAGTGCGGCGATCCAGTCGATGCTCGTCGGGCACTTGAACGTGGCGAGCTGTGTCCGTGCGTAGGCGATGATGTCGGCCGCGGTGGCGTCGTCGGCCGTCGCCCCCTCGGCGGCGACGATGACCGCCTTCGCCGTCTCGCCCCATTTCTCGTGCGGTACGCCGATCACCGCGACGTCGGCGATCGCATCGTGGCCCATCAGGACGTTCTCGACCTCGGCCGGATACACGTTCTCTCCACCGGACACGATCATGTCCTTCACCCGGTCGTGGATGAACAGATAGCCGTCGTCGTCGAGATAGCCCGCGTCGCCGGACTTGAACCACCCATCGGGCGTCACCGCATGGGCGGTCTCCTCGGGCATGTGCCAGTACCCCTTCATCACCTGCGGTGACCGGATCCAGATCTCGCCGACCTCCCCGGGGGGAAGTGAGGAGTCGGGGTCGTCGCCGACGATCCGAACCTCGACGCCGGGCCCGGCAAGCCCACACGAGCGCAGACGGTGACGGTTCGGGCCGGTCGGATCGTGATCCTCGGGCGGCAGGTTCACGACCGCACCCGTCGTCTCGGTCAAGCCGTAGGCCTGCCAGAACTTGCACGGCTTGAACATCTCGACGCACTTCGCGAGCACCTCCTCGCTGATCGGCGACGCTCCGTACACGAACACCTTCAGGCTGGAGTAGTCGGCCTCCTCGACACCGGGAACCATCAGCATGAACTGGAGCACCGCCGGGACCAGGAACGCGTGAGTGATGCGTTCCTTCTCGATCAGCTTGATGAGCGCCGCCGGGTCGAGCTCGCGGAAGATGACCGACGTGCACCCTTCGTACATCCCCGCGGTCGCCCAGCCCCCGCCACCGATGTGGAACAGCGGCATCGCCGTGAGGTTGATCGAGTCACCGTCGAGTTCCCAGATCTCCTTGGCCATCGGGAGCAGGCTGAAGAAGTTCGTGTTCGACAGCATCACGCCCTTCGGACGGCCGGTCGTCCCCGACGAGTACAGCTGGAACGCGGTGTCGTCGGGACCCGAGTCCACCCCGGGATCCTCGGCCGGGTACTGAGCGACCCAGTCCTCGTAGTCCACATAGTCGTCCGAGGTCGCAGCCCCGTCGCCGATCACCACGAACTTCGTCACCTTCGGCAGCTGGCCGGCGATCTCGTCGAGCATCGGCACGAAATCGGGACCGACGACGAGCACCTTGGCGTCGGCATCGTCGACGATGAATTGCACCTCCGGGCCGGCGAGACGCCAGTTGACGTCGACGCAGACCGCGTTGAGCATCGCCGCGCCGAAGAAGACCTCGAAGTGCTCGATGCCGTTCTTGTCGAGAAACGCGACGCGGTCGTCCTCGCCCACGTCGGCGGCGCGCAACGCCTGCGCCATCTGCGCTGACCGCCCGAGGAGTTCGCTCCACGACAACCGTTTGTCGTCGAGGACCAGCGCTGTGTGATCGGGCCGGTTCTGACCATGCACCCGGACGATGCCGGCGACGTTGTTGATCTGGTTCTCGGTCATGGGACGTGACCGTAGTCACCAATTCGAGGTGTCGTGCGATCGTCGGGCCGCAGCGAATCGGGTTCTCGGTAGGGCACTGTCGCGCAGACCGAGACCAATCCCGCCGAGAATTCGCACGGAACTCGTCAGCGTCGGGTGAAGCCGAGGCCGAATGACACGACCGCTCGGGCGAAGATGTTCGACTCGACGTCGGGCTCAGCGGTGACGTGCAGGTCGGTCAGCCGTCGACTCATCTGGCCGAACACGGCTGCGAGCGTCGCCCGCGCGACGTGGGTGCCGATGCAGAGGTGGGTCCCGAACCCGAATGCGATGTGCGGATTCGGCGACCGTCGGATGTCGAAGCGGTACGGATCGTCGAACACCGCCTCGTCCCGATTCGCCGACGGATACAGCATCACGATCCGGTCACCACGCTCCACCGGTTGCTCACCGATCCGATCGTCCGCTGCAGCGCGGCGGAACATGTTGTTCAGTGGGGTGACCCAGCGCAGGACCTCCTCGACCGCGCCCGGAACGAGATCCGGGTCCGAAGCGATCGCCTCCCACTGCGCGGGATGATCGACGAACGCACGCAGACCGTGGGCGATCGCGGTCCGGGTGGTCTCGGCACCGCCAGAGATGAACAGGCCGACCTCGTGCGCGATCGCCTCCGGTGGCAGCGGTTGACCATCGATCCGGCCGTGGACCCAGGACGAGATCAGGTCGTCGCCGGGGTTCTCGTATTTCTCCTCAGCCACCTCGCCGAGGGCGCCCATGAACTCCATGTTCGCGTCGATGAAATCGCGGAACACCTTGCCGTCACGCTCACGCATGTCGGTGCGCATCAAACGCTCCGACCACGTCTTGAGATCACTCCAGCGGGACTCGGGGTACCCGAGCAACTGCGCCGTGAGTCGTGCCGGGACCTGACCGGCCACCGCGTCAACGACCTCGATCTCGTTCGCACCATCCGCGAGTGCCGCATCGAGAACGTCGGTCACCAGACGTTCGACATCGGCACGGCGCGCCTCGACCGACTTCTTCGTGAAGTCGCCCTGCACGAGCATCCGCTGTTGGCGGTGGCGCGGATCGTCCTGAGCGATCATGTTGATCTCGGTCGGCGACCAGACGGCCCGGTAGCCCTGCCCGGACACGAAGATGCTCGACCGACGTTCCACGTCCATCAGATCGGCGTGGCGCGTGACGCCCCACAGACCGTTGCGGTCGTCGCGGTACACCGCCTCGTTCGCACGCATCCACTCCCACACGTCGTGGGGATTGCGGCGATAAAGGTCGGGATCGAGCAGGTCGGCGAGCACGCGACCGTCCTCCCAGCGGGTGTGGTCGAGATCGACCGGACTCTCCGTCAGCGACATCCCCGCATCGTGACAGATGACTCAGCGGCCGTGGAAGGTGGGTGCGCGTTTCTCGACGAAGGCGGCAACCGCCTCGGCGTGGTCCTCCGAGACGAAACACGGCATCTCGAGCGCCGTCGACAGGTCGAAGCTCGTCAACAGTGCCTGCTTGATCTGCTGGTTGACGGCGATCTTCGTCCCCTGCACGGCGAGTGGCGCCTGTGCCGCGATCCGATCCGCCCAGCCCCGTGCCGTGGCTTGGAGCACGTCCGGCGCACACACCTCGGCGGCGACACCGAGACG
>NZ_JBAVYV010000008.1:0-15293 GCF_049588435.1 Ilumatobacter sp. | reverse complement strand
GCGCAATGCCGGCGAGCACCAGCGCGATCCCGATGACGACACCGGCGATGACGAGGAGCATCATCGAGGGCACGGCATCGGACCAGACGGCGTCGATCATCTCCCCGAACAACGTGTTGGCGATCAGTCCGATGATCCACCCGGCGACGAGGAGGGTGATCAGCCAGACGCCGGTGACCACCGCGATCTTGGTGCCGATCCCACGCAGCGAGCGACCGGGGCGGGGGTGGACCAGGACGGCGAGCATGGCGAACGAGCACAGCGCGACCAAGGAGATCCAGCGCGTGGTCTCGGCGACGTCGCGCAACCCGAGCCGCGGGAGGTCATCCGGAACGATGTCGGGCAGGCCGGCCTCGGTGGCGATCGCCGCCGTGTCGAGGGCACCGTCGGCGGTCACGCCACCCAGGCCGAGCGCTGCGAGATCGATACCGTTGGCGGCCGCCGTGTCCGCGATCGACGTGACGATTGCCGAACCCACGGCGACATTGCCGTCGACCACCTCGACCGGGGCATCGGGATCGACGATCTGACGGTGCGCGTTGAGCAGCGACGCCTCGACGACGCTCACCACATTCGGGTCCTGGCTGGCGATCGTCGCCGCCTGTTGGGCGATCGCGTCACCGGCGACCGGTGCGACCGCGCGCACGACCGTCTGGTCGATGATGTCCGCGGTGAAGCGTGAGTGAGCGATCTGTTCGGCTGCGTGCTCGGCGCGGTCGGCGTCGAGGATCGACATCAACGCGAGTTGTGACGAGACGAGGGCGACCAGTGCGAGCGCGAAGCCGGCTGCAGCGAGGCCGGCGAGAACCAGTCGTCCCGAAGATCCCCGTCGCGCAGCCATCCCGCCATCGTTGCCGATCGCCGGACGCGTCAGAGCGCGAGGTAGACGGTCGCCTCGGGCGGAAGCGGCTGTCCCGCGGTCACGACGGTCTTCCCGAACGGCACGAGCGCGAGTCCGGCCAACTTGAACGACGCGATGCCGAACGGGATCCCGATGATCGTGATGCAGAGCAGGATCCCGGTGAAGACGTGTCCGAGTGCCAACCAGAACCCTGACAGGACGATCCAGATCACGTTGCCGACACACGACAGCCCTGCGGAGCGATCGGTGCGGTGGTACACGACTCGCCCGAACGGCCAGAACGCGTACCCGGCGAGCTTGAACGACTGCAGTCCGAACGGGATCCCGATGATCGTGATGCACTGGACGATGCCGGCGACGATGTATCCGAGACCCATCCAGAGTCCGGCGAGGACGAACCACAAGATGTTGCCGATGACGTGCAGCGCACCGCTGCGTCCGGCAGCGGCGGGCGTGGTCACGTAGGTCGGTTGCGGCGGTCGATTCACAGCCGTGAGTATCGCAGGTGGGACGCGGGATCGGACCTGGTCAGTCGTCGATGCGGAAGCGGTCGACGACCTCGAGAAAACCGGCGACATGCGCGTCGGACACCTCGATGCTCAGCGCGATGAACCCGCGTCGCGCCAGGTAGTAGCCACCGTCGAGACAGTGGAAGAAGAACAGTTCCTTCAGCCGATCGTCCGCGCCGACGAGATCATCGGCCGATGCGACGGGACCCGGGGTGCCGTGCACGTTCATCAGCGAACCGGCGCCGGTCACACACATCGGGATGCCGTTGCGGGTGAACGACTCACCGATCGCCGTGCGCAGGTCGTCGCCGCGCGCGTGGGTCGCATCGAGGATGTCGTCGGTGAGCACGTCGCCGAGTGCAGCCACACCGGCCGACATCGACACGACGTTGTTGTTGAACGTCCCGGCGTGACCGAGCACGCCGCCCGCGGCCGGGTCGAAGTGGGCCATGACATCGGCACGCCCGCCGAAGGCACCGAAGCTGAACCCGCCGGCGAGGTACTTGCCGAGGGTGGTGAGGTCCGGGCGGATGCCCAGCAGGTGCTGGGCGCCGCCCCGCGAGAATCGCGACGTCATCACCTCGTCGAAGACCAGCAGCGAGCCGTTCGTGTCGCACAGTGCGCGCAGCGTCCGGAGGAACGCCGGGTCACCGACGATGCAGCCGCCCGACCCCTGCATCGGTTCGACGAGCACGGCGGCGATCTCGGTCCCGCGATCACGGAACGCTGCGGTGACATCGTCGACATCGTTGTAGCGACACACGTGCCAGTCGTGGGGCACGGTGACCGGACTCGCCGACTCGCCGAACGTGAGCACGCCACCGTGGTACCCGTTCGCGAACACCACGATCTTGCGTCGGCGCGTGTGGTGGGTGGCGACGGCGAGCGCCATCAGGTTCGCTTCGGTCCCCGAGTTCGTGAACCGGACTCGTTCGATCGTGTCGAATCGTTCGACGAGCAGCTCGGCGAGACGCACCTCGTCGTTGTGGACCGAGCCGAGGCTCCAACCTCCGTCGAGCGCATCGCGCACGGCGTCGTACACGGGTGCGGGATCGTGTCCCAGCAGACCGGCGGTGTAGTTGCCGAGGAGGTCGACGTAGCGATGTCCGTCGATGTCGTGCAGTTCGCACCCGTACGCTCGTTCGACGCGGAACGGGAACGGATCGAAGTGCAGGACCGACCGCGTGTTGCCGCCGGGAAGCACGGTTCGTGCACGGTCGGCGACGTCACGGCTGCGGGGGTGGCCGTCCGCGTAACGCCGGCGGGCCAGGGCGACGGTTCCATCGAGGCTCATGGGTGCTCACTCTGCCACCGATGTGCCAACGCGGGAATCACCGCGGGAGGTGAACTCAGGCGATCGCCTGCTCGAGGTCGAGATCGTCGACCGCCTGGCGGGCGACGGCCAGGGCCCCATCCGGGTCGACGTTCAACTGCCCTGCCTCGACGATCTGGATGTCGGTCATCCCGAGGAATCCGAGGTACGTCGCCAGCCAGGTGGAGGACAGGTCCATCGGCGAACCGATCGGGACGCCGCCCGACGCGACGATGATGTAGACGGGCTTGTCGGCGACGAGTCCGATCGGCCCGGCTTCGCCGTACTGGAACGTCGTTCCCGCGCGGGCGACGAGGTCGGCCCATGCCTTGAGTGCAGCGGGAGGACCGAAGTTGTAGATCGGAAGTCCGATCACCACGACGTCGGCGTCCATCAGTTCCGTGATGTACTCGTCCGCGATCGACAGCGCTTCGTTCTGCTCAGGCGTGCGGTGTTCGTGCGGCGTCCACATCGCGAGGAGGGTCGATTCGCTGAGCAGGGGAACGCCGTGGGACAGGTCCCGGGTGCGCACCACGGTGTTGCCGGGGAGCCGATCGATCAGGCGCGAGGTGAGCTCTCGGCTCACGGAATCGGCGTTGCGGGCGGACGAATCGATCCTCAGGACGGTGTGCATCGGAGAAAATGTATCCAGAATTGTCAGCTGATCAGACACGAGAATGATCGATCGGGGTCGTCCGGACGGGGTCGGTCCGGAGTGGGTCGAACCGGACCGACACGTACGCTGACGGCGTGTTCCTCGGTGATGATCTGCTCCCGTTGCTGGTGCTCGCGTTCGGTGGGGCGCTGTTCGTCGGGAGCCTGCTGGCGGTGATCAAACCACCGGAGCGGCAACTCGATGACACCCACCTCGACAAGGCGCCCGTCGGACGTTCGTTGGCGTTTGCGTTCGTCGGACTGGTCGCCGCGATCTGGGCGATCGCCTCGCTCGTGTCCGGCTGAGCCCGCTCAGGCCGTCATTCCCCGATCACGACGATCAGGTCGGTTCGACCGTCCGATGACTGCGCGGTGACGGAGACCGTGCGTTCGCCCTTCGCGTACGTTGCCGTGCGGAAGCCGTCGCCCGGGCTCGACGTCGCGGTTTCATCGAAGCCCGCGCCGGTCAGCCGTTCGGCGTACTCGTCGAACACGTCGCTCGCGTTCCCGTCGGTCGAGCCGGTGACGAGCACGCTCTCCTGTCCTCCCTCCGAGACGTACGTGCCGTAGACGTCGCTGAGGCCATCGGGGGCGGGGACATCGCTGGGCCACTCATCGGGGATGCCTTCGCCGGCGTCGTACACGGACTCGCCGTCGGCGCCGTCGATCTCGAGTCCGTTCTCGGTCGCGTCGAGCGAGAAGTCGTTGCCGTCCTCGTCGGTGCCCTCGATCTCGATGCCATCCCCGTTCGCACTGAACGTGATGTCCCCCTCCTCGGTTTCGATCGAGAACCCATCGTCGTCGATTTCGAAATCGACGTCCTCGCCGCTGTCGGCCTCGACCGCTCGTTCGACGGCCTCCTCGGTCGCGCGCTCGGCGATCTGGCTGCAGCCGGCCGTCAAGGTCACCAAGGTCGCGACGGCGAGTGCGGTTCGACCGATCGGGTGGCCGGTGACAGCGGTGAGGCGGGAGATCATGGGTGTCGTTTCTCCGAGATTCATGTACGTGACGGGAGATCGACCGTAGGTGGCACGCTCGTTCGCGTGTCGAGGATTTCGAAGTTCTGGGAGGATCGCGCACTTCTGCGCGCCGAAGGTTGAATGATGGGACGATGAGCAGCCCGCTGCAGTTGACCTTCGTCGAGTCGGCGTCTCGCGCACGGACACTTCCCGAATCGCCGGTCGAGGTCGCATTCGTCGGACGATCGAACGTCGGGAAGTCGTCGTTGATCAACGCGATCGCCAATCGGAAGCAACTCGCGCGCGTGTCGAACACGCCGGGCCGAACACAGCTGATCAATCTGTTCCGCCTCGACGAGGGTCCGCGTGGGAAGACCGATCGGGGTGTGCCGGCCGAGCCGGTCGCCACGGTGGTCGACCTCCCCGGATACGGGTTCGCCAAGGCGGCCAAGAGCATCAAGGGCGACTGGCCCGCGATGATCGAGGGGTACCTGCTCGAACGCGAGGAACTCGTGATGGTGTTCGTGCTCGTCGACGGCGCGATCGGTCCGACGAAGCTCGACGTGCAGATGCTCGACTGGTTGCGGTTCAACACCGTCCCGCACACCGTCGTCGCGACGAAACTCGACAAGGTCAAGTCGTCGAAGCGGGCGACGCGCCGGAAGGAACTCGCATCGGGCTGCATGCTCGAACCGGACGACATCGTCTGGGCGAGCGCGACCAAGGGCGACGGGATCGACCAGTTGCGCAGCCTCGTGCGGATGCACCTCTCCTGAACGAGCCCCGGGTCGGTGCCATTGCTCGACCCGCTCGGCACACTCCGCCACGGTCTGGTGCCGTAGGTTCGGGGCATGGTCTCGCCCTCCACCGTCAGCGTCTCGATCACCGGGACCGGCTTGTTCACACCCGCCGAATCGATCAGCAATGCCGAACTCGCCGCGTCGTTGTCCGCGTCGGTCGAGCGATGGAACGGTGAACACGCCGACGAGATCGCCGCCGGCACGATCGCGCCACGCGACCTGCCCGACGAGGCGTTCATCGAGAAGGCCTCGGGCATCGCATCGCGCTATGTGATGGAGAAGTCGGGGGTGCTCGATCCGGACCGGATGCGACCGCACCTCCCGTTGCGCAGCGAGGACGAACTCGGCATCCAGGCCGAGATGTCGCTCCCGGCGATCCACGAGGCACTCGAGCAGGCGGGCCGTCGACCGTCCGACGTCGACGCGGTGATCGTGGGGTGCTCGAACCTCCAGCGCGCCTATCCGGCCGTGGCGATCGAGATCCAGAACGCGCTCGGAGCGGGTGGGTGGGCGTTCGACATGAACGTGGCCTGTTCGTCGGCCACGTTCTCGATCCAGAACGCGGTCGACGCGCTCCGCAACGGGACGGCCAACTGCGTGGTCGTCGTCAATCCCGAGATCACCTCGGGACACAACAACTTCGAACTTCGCGACCACCACTTCATCTTCGGCGACGCCTGTACCGCGCTGGTGATCGAGCGCACCGATGACGCCGTGGCCGATCGTGGCGGCTCGCACGGTCGATGGGACGTCCTCGGCACCAAGTTGGCCACTCAGTTCTCCAACAACATCCGTAACGATTTCGGGTTCCTCAACGGGTCCGAGGACGGCGAACGCGACGAGCACGAACTTGTCTTCCGCCAGAACGGTCAGTCGGTGTTCAAGGAGGTCTGTCCGCTGGTGGTGAAGCACATCACGGGTCACCTCGGCGAGGTCGGGATCGAGGCGACCGACGTGCGACGCTTCTGGCTGCACCAGGCCAATCTCAAGATGAACCAGCTGATCGCCAAGGGTGTGCTGGGGCGCATTCCCGACGCCGACGAGGCTCCCGTCATCCTCGATCAGTACGCCAACACGTCGTCGGCAGGCTCGGTGATCGCGTTCCACAGACACCGCGACGACCTCGAGGCCGGTGACCTCGGCGTGATCTGTTCGTTCGGGGCGGGCTACTCCGTCGGCAGCATCATCGTCCGCCGCGCCAACTAGCCGTTCTCGTGAACTGTTCGCGCACGGAGCGCCGGAAGAGTTCACGAGATCGGGCCGGGGTGGTCGGGGGTCGGTCGTTCGGTGGGTGACAATGGGCCGAATGGTCGATGTGGTGAGCGACATTCCGTGCGACGCTGACATCGTGCCCTCGATCATCGAGACGACCGGTCTGGTCATGGAGTTCCCGTCGACCAAGGCGCTCGACGGACTCGACCTGCGCGTGCCGTCGGGGGTGACCGGTCTGGTCGGGGCGAACGGCGCCGGCAAGACCACGCTGATCTCGCTCGTGCTCGGTCTGCTCACACCGACATCCGGGTCGATCCGCGTTCTCGGGCTCGACCCGTCGGCCGACGGTCCGCAGCTCAGGGCGATGATCGGGTACGGACCCGAGCGCAACGTGTTCCCCGACGACATGGTCGCCTACGACTTCGTTCGACACTTCGCACAGATTCGCGGGTTGCCGCGAGACGAAGCACGGTCGCGTGCGAGTGATTCGCTCTATCTCGTCGGACTCGGCGAGGAACGCTTCCGCGCACTCGGGACGATGTCGACCGGGCAGCGCCAGCGCGTCAAGTTGGCCCAGGCGATCGCTGCCGATCCGAGCCTGATCGTGCTCGATGAACCGACCGACGGCCTCGATCCGGTCCAGCGCGACGAGATGCTCTCGATCATCGTCGACGTGCACCGCAAGTTCGGGATCGACGTGCTGTTGTCGTCGCACGTGCTCGAGGAGGTCGAGCGGGTCTGCGACCACGTCGTCGCGCTCGATGCCGGTCGCCTCATCGCGCAGGGCTCGTTGGCCGAACTCGCCGGCTCGCTCGGCGGTGTCGAGGTCGAACTGGTCGACATCGTCGATCGACCGGGTTCGATCGACGCGGTCGCGAGCAAACTCCGAGATTGCGGCTTGAGCGTGCATCGCGGAGATCTCGCCCTGTCGGTGTCGGGTGCGACCGACGAGGAGCTCTTCGATGCGGTCCTCGTCGCGGTCGCGGCGACGCACGCACGGATCCGGACGCTGGGCCGTCGTCGGCGCACCCTCGACGACGTGTTCACGAACGACTTTGCGCCGACCGCGTCGTCCGATGCCACGGTCCCGGGAGCCGGAGCGTGAGCGCGCTCACCCCGCCACCCCCTCCGTCGCAGCCGCCGCCGTCCGCACCGGGCGCGCAGATCGTCGAACGGGGCTTCCAGCGCTACGACGGACCGCGCGCCGGCGTGATGCAGGCGATCCGCAGTGTGACCTGGCAGAGCATCCGTTCGACGCTCGGCCTCGGCCGGCCTGCCCGCCACAAGATCTTCCCGGTCCTCGCGGTCGCGATCGCGTACGTCCCGGCGATCGCCTTCGTCGGATTGGCCGTCCTCGTCGGCGACCTTCTCGATCCGAACGAGATCGCCGACTACGCGGGGTACTACGGCTTCATCACCGCCGCGATCCTGTTGTTCGCGGGTCTCGTCGCCCCCGAGGTCCTCGTCGGCGACCGCCGCAACGGCATGCTCGCCATGTACCTGTCGACCCCGCTGAAACGCAGTACCTATCTCGCCGCGAAGGGGGCGGCGGTTCTCCTGACGCTGGGCCTCGTCACACTCGGCCCACCGCTGTTGCTCCTCATCGGGTACACGTTCGAGAACGTCGGTCCGGACGGGCTCGGGGCGTGGCTGGCCGTACTGCTGCGGATCTTCGTGTCGGCGTTCGCCATCTCCGGCGCGCTCACGGCGGTGTCGATGGCCGCGGCGAGCCTGACCGATCGCCGCGCCTTTGCCTCGATCGGCGTGGTTCTCCTCGCGCTCGCGTCACCCGCGGTCGCGTCGGCACTGGTCGACGGCGCGGGGCTCTCGCCCTCCTGGCGACTGCTCGACGTCTTCTCGATGCCGTTCGAGCTCGTCTACCGGATCTTCGGTCAGCCGGGAGCCTTCCCAGAGGTCTCGACGCTCAGCATCGTCGCGGTCAATCTGGCATGGACGATCGGCGGACTGTCGATCGTCGCGTGGCGCTACTCGCGGCTGGTGGTGGCGCGATGAGCAACGCCGTCCCGCAACCACCCGCAGGGTCGGTCCCGAACTCCCCACCGGTTCCGATCCCGCCGCCGCCGGCGGCGCACCAGACCCCGCCGCCTCCTCCTCCCGGGGGATCTCCTGGATCGGCGGTGGCGACATGGCCGACGGCTCCGGTTGCGCGACCCGCGATGTCGGGCATGATCGCGGTCAACGGCGTCTCGAAGTTCTATCGGTCCGTCGTCGCCGTCAGTGAGGTCAGCTTCACCGTCGATCGAGGCGTCACCGCGCTGCTCGGACCGAACGGTGCCGGGAAGTCGACCCTGTTCCGCATGCTGTGCGGCTTGACACCGCCGTCGCGGGGAACGCTCCGGGTGCTCGGCGCGGACCCCCGTCGCGATCGCGCGGTGCGCGGCTCGATCGGACTCGTTCCACAACAGGATGCCCTCTTCGATCACCTGACGGCCGACGAGTTCGTGGCTCTCGCTGCGCGCACACACGGAATCGACCGAACCGACGTGGTCGAGGTGTCGCGCTGGGCGCTCACCCAGGTCGACCTCGCGGACGTCGGGACGAAGACGGTCGGACAGTTCTCCAAGGGAATGCGTCAGCGGGTCAAGGTCGCGGCAGCGCTCGTGAACGACCCGCAGGTGCTCGTGCTCGACGAGCCGCTGACCGGGTTGGACCCGGTCCAGCGGCGGCGGATGATCGCCCTGTTCCACCGGCTCGGCGACGAGGGCCGGTGCGTCCTGGTGTCGAGTCACGTCCTCGACGAGGTGGCGCGGCTGGGTTCGAACGTCCTCGTCGTCGCGCAGGGCCGGCTCGTGGCGACCGGCGACTACCGCGACCTGCGCGAGCTGATGGATGACCGACCGCATCGGATCCGGCTCGGGTCGTCGGATCCGCGTCGTCTCGCAACCGAACTGGTCCGGCTCGGTCTGATCAGCTCGCTCTCCTTCGGCGACGGTGGTGCGGTCGTCGAGACGTCCGATGTCGATGCGCTCGGTCGACAGCTCGCCCCGCTCGCCGTGGCACTCGGCGTCCGACTCGACGAGGTGCGTCCGCTCGACGACGACCTCGAATCCGTGTTCCGGTATCTGGTGGAGGGACGATGAGCGACGACACGACCACGCGACCGGCGGAGTCCTATCCGGCCGGCGTCACGCGATCGAGCGTCCGCCCGGTCGATGCGGTGGGCATCTCGTACGGCCTCGTCCTGGGACAGATGCGTCACACGGGTCGGATCATCGCGCTGTTCCTGCTCTCGTTGACGGCAACCATCGCCGGGTTCGCCGTGGGTGTCTCGGATGTCGCATCGGTCGATCGTGCGGCGTCGGTGATCGCGAACCTCGGCTTCGCAGTCGTCGTCCCGGTCGTCTGCTTGGTGTTCGCCGGCGGTTCGCTGGGAGATCTCCGCGAGGACAAGACGCTCGTCTACCTCTGGCTCCGGCCGGTGAACCGATGGCCGATCGTCGTCGGTGCCGTCCTCGCCTCGCTCACGATCGCCACGCCGATCGTGCTCCCGACGGTCGTCCTCGCAGCGGTCCTGACGGGGGTCGGTGGAGGGTTGGTCGGCGCCACGTTCGTCGCGACGCTCGTCGGGCTCGTCGCGTACTGCTCGATCTTCACGATGCTGGGCGTCTGGCTGCAACGCCACATCGTCTGGGGGCTCGCCTACATCCTGATCTGGGAAGGGTTCATCGCTCTGGGCGGACCCGGTGTCGCGCAGTTCGCGATCCGCACCTACCTGCGTTCGATCGTGGTCGACCGCACCGGTGCGGACCTCGGTGGCGCGGACTTCACGACCCCGGTCGCGGTCGTCGTCCCGTTGCTCGTGAGCGTCGGCGCAGTCGCCCTCGCCAGCTGGCGCCTGTCCCACCAAGACGTCGATTGACCTATCGACTGGGGTCAGACCCCGGTTGATACGTCAGCGGGGGACGCGATGGGTTTCGTAGGCCCACATCGCGATCTCGACCCGGTTGCGGGCACCGAGCTTCGACATCAGGCTCGCGAGGTGCGACTTGACGGTGCTCAGGCTGATGTGGAGTTCGGCGGCGATCTCGACGTTGGTCAGACCTCGGGCGACGGTCAACACGACCTGTTCCTCGCGATCGGTCAGCGGGTCGATCGGTTGCGCCGGACGTGAGGATGATGACGCGTCGGCGAAGTTCTCGAGCAGACGTGCGGTGACGCTCGGTGCGATCAGCGCGTCACCGCTCGCGGCGGCATTGATCGCCTGGACCAACAACTCCGGTCCGGCGTCCTTGAGCAGGAATCCGCGGGCCCCGGCCTTGAGTGCTCCGTGGACGTACTCGTCCAGGTCGAACGTGGTGATGATCACGACGGCGAGCGGATCCTCGACGCCGGGACCTGCGAGCAGTCGCGTCGCTTCGATGCCGTCCAGATCGGGCATGCGGATGTCGAGCAGGCACACATCCGGTCGGATCCGTCGTGCCGTCTCGACCGCCTCCCGTCCGTCACCGACCGCGGCGACGACCTCGATGCCGTCCTGCGCTTCGAGGATCATCGTGAGGCCGGTTCGGACCAGATCCTGATCGTCGGCGACGAGCACCCGCAGCGTCATGATCCGACCGCCTGGCGGGGGATCGATGCGGCGACTCGCCAACCTCGATCGGCGTTGGGCCCGGCGGTCAGCGTGCCGCCGAGGAGGTGCGCACGTTCGGTCATTCCCACGATCCCGAATCCACCCGACCCGTCTGCTGACGCGGTGGTGTCCAGTCCGTCGTCGTCGACGCGGAGGAGAATCTGCTCGCCGTCCGTCGCCACGTCCACCGACACGATGGTGGCACTGCGTGCGTGCCGGCGGGCATTCGTGATCGCCTCCTGCGCCATCCGGTACAGCGCTCCACCGACGGTCGGTCCGACATCGCCGACGTCGGACGCGACGGTCACCTCGACGCGCGGGCCATCCCCGTCCTGAGGCTCCCGCGGACCGGTCGCGAGGCGATGGAGGTCGGTGAGTTGCGGCTGAGGAGCGAACTCCGCACGCGCGTCGCCGCGGAGGGTTCCGACGATGCCGCGCATCTCGGCGAGCGTGCGCGATGCCTCCTCCTCGATGACGACGAGTGCGTCGAGCGCCGCATCCGGATCGTTCGCGCCGACCACGCGCCCGGCCTGGGCCCGGATCGCGATCGCCGACACGTGGTGCGCGACCGTGTCGTGCAGCTCGCGTGCGAGGAGTTCTCGTTCGCGCAGCTTGACCTCTTCGCGGTCGCGTTCGCGTGACCCGACGAGGTTGCGAACCTCCAGACCGAGGACGGCCGGGAACAGCAGGACCAGCGTTCCGCCGATCGCGTCGCCGAGGCCGGTCCAGTCGCCGTGCAACGCCGAGACGAGCGTGGCGAGCATGATCCCCAGACCGATTGCGGCATGGCGACCCGATCCCCACCGGAACAGCGCATACGGGGCCAACAGCAGGAACGCAGCGCTGTAGTACTCGAACGGCTCACCGCTCGCCACCTGCGCAATCCGTTCGGCGACCAGCACCACCCCGAAGTTGATGACCATGACGGTGAGCGGATGGGTTCGCCGCCACATCAGTGTCGACAACATCGCCACCACGACCACGGTCGAGATGGGCCGCCAGCTCGCCGCGTCGTTGACGAAGGCCTCGACGACGACGGTGGTCACCATGACGGCCAACAGCGCCCAGTCGCGCCAGACGCGACGTGGGGGGTCGGCGACGGCCGGCTCGGCGAGCAGAGAGTTCACGAGCGAAGCGGCCACAGCTCCAATGTAGAGATCGTCGACGGACCGCGTATCGGCCGAAAGTGCGATCCCGGGACCGATCGTTCGGCCGATCGAGAACCGACCGAATCCCCGATGTCCGGGTGAGGAGTACTCGTCACGATGAACTCGACGCCGTCACCGGGACGGCGTCGACCGGTTCCGGAGGAGTCTCGAGATGTCATCAGCGTTGTATCGATTGGGGAGTGGGGCGGCCCGCCACCCCTGGAAGGTGATCGGAACCTGGGTCGTCGTGGCGATCGCGGTCGTCGCGGCGTCCGGTCTCCTCGGACGTGAACTCGACGACTCGTTCGAGGTTCCGGGGGTCGACTCGCAGCAGGCGGTCGAGTTGTTGGATGCCGCCGGATCGGACCGGGCGGGCTTGACCGCGCGCGTCGTCGCGACGCCGCTCGATCCGAATGCGACGTTCTTCGCGTCTCCGGAGGCTCGGGCCGATCTCTCCGATGCGCACGCCGCGGTGAGTGCGCTGCCGAATGCGCTCGCGGTCACCGACCCGGCTGCGCTGCTCGCGGAGGGCAACGACAGTGCCGTCGCGAGTGGTGCCGTGTCGGCCGATGGGCGCGTCGCGGTGTTGGACGTCCAGTACCCGGTGATGGATGAACTCGATCGTGGCGATCTCGACGAACTGGTCGCCGCGGTGGAGGGTCTTCGAGTGGACTCGACGTTGCAGGTCGAGACGGGTGGCGACCTGTTCTTCGCATTCGGTGAAGCCGAGACCGGTCCGAGCGAGGTGATCGGTTTGGTCATCGCCGGGATCGTGCTGCTCGTGGCGTTCGGGTCCGTGATCGCGATGGGACTGCCGATCGCGATGGCATTGTTCGGACTCGCGCTGGGAGTCAGCGCGATGTCGCTCATCGCCTACGTGATCGAGGTTCCGAGTTGGGCGCCGCAGATCGGCAGCATGATCGGCCTCGGTGTCGGCATCGACTACGCCCTCTTCATCGTCACCCGCCATCGCGAGTTCCTGCATCGCGGTGTGGATGTCGCCGACGCGGCCGGACGAGCGGTCGCGACCGCCGGTCAAGCCGTGATCTTCGCCGGCGGGACGGTCGTCATCGCGATCCTCGGCCTGGCGTTCGCCGGTGTCCCGTTCATGACTGCGGCGGGCGTCGCCATCTCGGTGATCGTCCTGATCATGGTCGTCGCATCGGTGACCCTGCTGCCCGCGCTGCTCGGTGTGGCCGGTCCGTGGATCGATCGTCTGCGGATCCACCGTCGACACCGCAGCGACGTGGTGAGCCCCGGGTGGATTCGCTGGGGCCGTCACGTCACCGCACATGCCTGGGCGTACGCGATCGGCGTCACCGTCCTCCTGGTCGCCCTCGCTGCACCGGTGCTGGCGCTCGATCTGGGTTTCCCCGACGACGGCACGCAGCCGACCTCGCAGTCTCAGCGGCGCGCGTACGACCTGGTCGCGGACGCCTTCGGTCCCGGGATCAACGGGCCGTTGGTGATCGCGATCGACATCGCGGACGACCCGACCGTCGTGGGGCCGATCGCCAACGCGGTCGCCGCTGATCCCGGGATCGCGGGGCTTGGCGCAACGGTCGTCGACTCGAACTCGGGCGTGGCCACGATCGTCGCGATTCCCACGACCGCGCCTCAGGACGACGCCACGTTCGAGACCGTCCGTCGATTGCGTTCCGAGGTGCTCGCACCCGTGCTCGACGGTCGCGACGCGAGTGCTCACATCGGTGGATCGACGGCCAACTTCGGCGACGTGGCCGGCCGGGTCACCGATCGACTGCCCGTGTTCATCGGGGCGGTGATCCTGCTGTCGTTCCTGCTGCTGATGCTCGTCTTCCGGTCGGTGCTGGTCCCGTTGAAGGCCGCACTGCTGAACCTGCTCAGCATCGGCGCGGCGTACGGCGTGCTCGTGATGGTGTTCCAGTGGGGGTGGGGCAAGGAGTTGATCGGGCTCGAGTCGACGGTGCCGGTCGTGTCGTTCATCCCGATGTTCATGGTCGCGATCCTGTTCGGGCTGTCGATGGACTACGAGGTCTTCCTGCTGTCACGCGTGCGTGAGGAGTACCTGGCGACCGGTGACAACGACACCGCGGTGATCCACGGCCTGGCGACCACCGCCCGGGTGATCACGTCGGCCGCCCTGATCATGATCGCGGTGTTCGGTGGCTTCGTCTTCGGCAGCGATCCCACGACGAAGATGTTCGGCCTCGGTCTGGCCACGGCGATCTTCGTCGATGCGACGATCGTGCGGATCGTGCTGGTTCCGGCGACGATGAAGTTGATGGGTGACGCCAACTGGTGGCTGCCCGGCTGGCTGGATCGCCTCCTTCCCACCGTCGACATCGAGGCCGAGCCCGACCTGCCGACCGGTCCGACAACCGGTGTCAGGCACCAGTTGTCGGACGTGTCAACGGGTGCCTGACACCGATTGACCACTTGATACGTCAGGCGGTGGCGCGGGTCTTGCGGAGGATGGGGTCGGCCAGGCCGAGACCCTTGTCGGCGAGCCACATCACGCGGCCGGCGGCACCGGGGGTCTCGTTGTCGACGAGGTTGCCCATCACGGCAAGTGTGATGTTCGCGATCGACTCGGTGCTCACCGAGAACCGCAGGCCGTTCTTCAGGATCCACGGATGCCCGATCAGGAACGAGAACCGGCGGCCGGTGCGCAGGAACGCGTCGAAGCGTTCTCCCACCTCGGTGTCGTAGCGTTCGACCGCCGTGGCGGGGTCGTCGACGAACAGGTCGGCGGCGAGCATTCCGGACTCGAGCCCGTAGTCGATGCCCTCACCGTTCATCGGGTTGACCAGGCCGGCAGCATCACCGATCGCGACCCACCCGGGCCCGACGCGCTGCTTGGTCGACATCGGCAGGCGCCACGCACGCGGACGTTCGAGGTCGGGCCCGAGGTTCCACTCGGGCTCGACGACGCGGCGGTACGACTCGATCATGGTGTTGAGGTTCAGCTTCTTGAACCCCTTCATCGTCGACAACGCGCCGACACCGATGTTCACGGTGCCGTCGCCGGCAGGGAACATCCAGCCGTATCCGGGAACAGCCGTGCCGTTCTCGTCCTTCAGCGAGAGCATCGCTTCGAGGTGTTCATCGCCGTGGCGTGGGGTCTCGGCGTAGGTGCGGATGGCGAGTCCGAACGTCTCCCCCTCGACTCGTGTGGCGCCCAACATCCGGGCGACCTGTCCGGGTGGACCGGCGGCCACGATCGTGAGATCGGCGGTGATCTTCTCGCCCGGCGACGTCGCGACC
>NZ_JBAVYV010000007.1:0-4236 GCF_049588435.1 Ilumatobacter sp. | reverse complement strand
ACGCCGTAGTTCTCGGCCTGTACGTCGCCGCCCAGCAGCGCGAGATCCTGCTCCACACCTCGGGGCGGTTTCGCCGTGGACGATGCGGAATCGACAGCGGGATCAGCGACGTCGGTCATCCCAGGAGTCTACCGACCCAGAACAGGTGTTCGTGCTCGGTCGATGTCTGGCGGTCAGGCCGACGCCGCAACGTGGTAGCGCAGCGAGTCGATCGCGAACGCGTCCATCGAGACCACCTCGAACTGTCCGATCTCGGTCTCGACCCGGTCGCCCACGGCAGGGATCTCGTCGAAGGCCGCGATGACGTATCCGGCGACCGTCTGCCAGTCGCCGTCGGGAAGCCCGACTCCGGTGAATTCCTCGAACTCGTCGTGGCGGAGCGTGCCGTTGATCCGGAACGACCCGTCCGCCAGCCGCTCGCACGCGTCGTGACGCGAATCGGACTCGTCGTCGAAATCTCCGATCAACTCCTCGATCACGTCCTCGAGGGTGACCAATCCGACGACGGTTCCGTGCTCGTCGATCACGAGGGCGATGTGTTGGCGTTCGGTCTGCATCTCGAGCAGCAGGTCCTCGAGTCGGTGCTGCTCGGGGGTCACCATCACGTTGCGAGTGATGCTGCCGACCGTCGTCGACGCCCACACCCCGTTCGGCAGACGCAGGAGATCCTTCGCGTGGATGAATCCCTTGACGTGGTCGAGGTCGCCCTCGAACACGATGATCCGACTGCGACCGGTGCGGTACGACTCGTCGGCCGCGACCTGCGCCGACGAGTCGGCGGACACCGCGATGACGTCACGACGCACCGTCATCGCATCGGACGCGGTGAGTCCCGACAGTTGGAGCGAGCGGGTGAGCAACTCGTGTTCGGTGACGGCCAGGCCACCGGAGCCGGCGGACTCGTCCAGGAGCAGTCGGAGGTCGCTCGGCGAGTGTGCCATCGCGCGCTCGTCCTGCGGCTCGACGCCGACGGCACGGACGACCAGGTTGGCGAAACCGTTCATCAACCAGATGACGGGTCGGAACACGGTCACGAACGCACGGAACGGCAGTGCCAACTTCATCGCCGACGACTCCGGATGCGAGATCGCCCACGACTTGGGGGCCATCTCTCCGACCACCATGTGCAGGAACACCACGATGGACAGAGCGATCGCGAAGCCGACGATGTGCGACATGGTGTCGGACAGGAACGACACCTGCCCGAAGAGTCCCTCGAAGATGTGCGCGACGGCGGGCTCGGCCACGAGACCCAGACCGAGCGAGCACATCGTGATCCCCAGCTGGGCGCCCGCCAGCATCAGCGTCAGCTCGCGAATTCCGGCCAGCGCCGACTTCGCGCTCCGGCTTCCTTCGGCTGCGAGCTGCTCGATTCGGGACCGCCGCGACGCGAGGAGCGCGAACTCCGCCGCGACGAAGAAGCCGTTCAGGATCAGCAGAACGAGTGCCAACCCGAGCGCGCCCCACGCGACCTCGATACCTTCGTCCGCGGCGAACATCGGGCCGATCACGTGCGTTCTCCCCGAGCCTCGGCGTCAGAGCCGGGGTCATCATCGGGCTCGGTCCCGTCGGCGTCGGTCGCGCCGGCGTCGGTCGCGCCGTCGTCGTCCGGATGTTCGACGACTCGGACCCGCACCTCTTCGATGGCGTACCCATCGACCGCGACGACTTCGATCAGAACACCGTCGACGACGACCTCGTCGCCTTCCTCGGCCAACCGTTCCAACCGGTCGAGCACGAGACCAGCGACCGTGTCGTACTCGCCGTCGGGAAGCTCGAGTCCGGTCGCCCGCTCGATCTCGTCGGGACGCGACGTGGCGGACATCGTCCACACCCCGGGCTCGGTCTCCCACCGGTCGCCGGTCTCGGCGGGGTCGTATTCGTCCTCGATCTCGCCGACGAGTTCCTCGACGATGTCCTCCAAGGTGATGATGCCGGCCGGCCCCCCGTACTCGTCGATGACGAGCGCCATCTCCGTCGAGTGGGTGCGCAGCTGGGTCAGCACGACGGTCAGGCTCGCCGCCTCGGGGACCGCGATGACGTCGTGCATGAGCGAGGTGACGTGCACCGTGTCGTAGGCGGCGCGGTCGACGCCGAGCAGATCCTTGGCGTGGACGATTCCCTCCACCTTGCCGTCGACGTCCAGAACGGGGAACCGCGAACGCCGCGAGGCCATCGCATCACGCAGATCCGACGCCGTCGCGCCGCCGTCGATGGTGACGACCTTGTTCCATGCCACCATCGCATCGGATGCTTCGAGGTCGGCGAAGTCGATGGCACGTTCCAGGAGTCCGGCCTGTGACCCGGTCAGATGCCCCGATTCGGCCGACGAGTCGACGATCAGGTCGAGTTCTTCGGCGGACACCCCGCTGTGCAACTCCTCGACCGGCTCGATCCCGACCAATCGCAGGAGTCGGTTCGCGGATCCGTCGAAGAGTCTGATCAGCGGACCCGCCACCTTCATGAACACGAGAGACGAACCTGCGACCGCGCGGGCCACCGGCTCCGGCTTCGCGATGGCGAGGTTCTTGGGCGCCAACTCGCCGAACACCATCTGGGCGATCGTCGCGAGAATGAACGCCACCGTGATCGACACCCCGGTCACGGCGCTCTCGCTCACACCGACGGCTTCGAAGATCGGCTCGATCGCGCCGGCGATCGCCGGCCTCGCGATGAAGCCGAGCACGAGGGAGGTGACGGTGATCCCCAGCTGTGCGCCCGACAGCATGAAGCTGATCCGCTTGTGGACGGCGATCGCCTTGATCGACCTGCGATCGCCTTCTTCGGCTCCCTCGGCGAACTTCTGGCGGCGGGACGCGACGAACGCGAACTCGGCCGCGACGAAGTATCCGTTCGCAGCGATCAACACGACGACGGCGACGAGTCCGATCGCGGTCAACAGGCCGTCCGACATGTCGTCAGCGACTCGGTGGATGATGAACCGCTCGCAGCGAACGGGTCATCGAGGATCGGGGAACGTCGGACATGTGAACACTGGATGATATCCAGACCGGACGGACCGCGTGTCACCGTTCGTCTCCGACCGCCGCTACGGTCGGCGCCCATGAGTTTCCACGACATCACCATGACGTCCATCACCGGCGATCAGGTCGACTTCTCCGACTTCGAAGGCCGACTGGCCTTGGTCGTCAACGTCGCCAGCGCTTGAGGCCTCACACCTCAGTACGCAGGTCTGCGTGCGATTCACCACGACAATGACGACCTCGTCGTCCTCGGCATCCCGTGCAATCAGTTCGGGAATCAGGAGCCGGGTACCGACGCCGAGATCCTCGAGTTCGTGACGTCGAAGTTCGATGTCGACTTCCCGATGTTCTCCAAGGTCGACGTCAACGGCGCCGATGAGGCCCCGCTGTACTCGTTGCTCAAGGAAGCCCAGCCCGGCGCAGGAGACAGCGCCGACATCACGTGGAACTTCGAGAAGTTCCTCGTCGACGGAGCCGGCAACGTCGTCAAGCGGTACGCACCGCCGACCACGCCCGAAGAGGTCGCTGCCGACCTCGATCGGTTCCGCTGAGGGTCTCGTGTCGACGAGCTGACCGGTGACCTGGATCTTCGCATACGGGTCGCTGGTCTCCCCGGCGTCACTCGAGACCACGATCAAACGGTCGGTCACGCTCGGGACCGGCATGCACGTCGCAGAACTCACCGGATTCCGGCGCGCCTGGAACTACGGATCGGAAGTCCTCCGCGGCGACTGGCGGAGCGACGACGGCACCGAGATCGTGGGTGGTCTGGTCGTGTCCCTCGGGATCGAGGCGGCCCCCGACGAATCGATCAACGGCGTCGTGTTCTCCGTCGACGCGGAGGAGCTGGCCGACCTCGATTGGCGCGAGCGGGCATACGACCGCGTCGACGTGACCGATCAGGTCACGCTGCTCGAATCGACCGCTCCGGCGCGGCTCGACGATCGGGTCGCCGTCTACGTTCCCCGCGAGGTGGCCGTCGAGCGATACCGACAGCACCGCGATGCGGGAACGGCCGGGGTCCGGCGGTCGTACTGGGATCTGGTGGACGCGGCGTTCGCCGAACTCGGTCCGGCGCATGCGGACTGGTATCGCCGCACGCTGCCACCCGACGTGCCGATCGTCGATGTCAGGCTGGGTCCGCCTCCGGCTCGGCGGCCTCCGACTCGCTGAGCTCCTCCCAGATCTCGTCGACCTGGCGGGTCAACTCGTCGAGCTCCCCGCTGTTGTCGATCACGTGCGTGGCGACCTC
>NZ_JBAVYV010000006.1:0-1662 GCF_049588435.1 Ilumatobacter sp. | reverse complement strand
CGATCCACTGGGCCCCGATCCCCAGGACGAGGATCGACGACAGTCCGACGATGATCTCGTTGTCGCTCATCGGCGATCGCCCGTCTGTCGCACGGCTGAGGACACTAGGTGCACCCGAGGTTCCGGGTGGGCATGAGCGGTTCAACGCGTGCGAGATCTGCCGATGCGATCACCACGCCTCGTGGATCACGATTTGTCTTCGCACAGCCCTTGGTCTTTGGATCGAACACGTGTACCCTACTGGTATGAGTTCGACGAGCGACTCACCCGACCCGGTCGGCCCGATCGATGTGATCGACGGCGACACGTTCGAGTCGGTGTGTGATGACGTCGCCGGACAGCTGAATGCCCAGATGGGTCGGCTGCTCGACCTCACGATCTGGCTCGTCAACGCCGACAAGCGTGACTGGCAGGGCGACGGGCTCTGCACACCCCAGCAGTATCTGGCGTGGCGCTGCGCGGTCGGACCTCATCTGGCCGGCAATCTCGTCGCCGCTGCCCGGCGTGCCGATGAACTGCCGGTGGCGCCGACAACGACAGCACGCCCGCATCCAACGACGAGGCGACGTCCTCCGACGATGACGCGACCGAGCCTGCGCCAACCACAACGGCAGCGCCCGAGCCCGATCCAGATCCGAATCGTGTCAGCTACGGAGTCGGTCCCGATGGGCGGTGGTGGTTGCACGCCGACCTCGATCTCGACCTCGGAGCGGTCGTCGAGAACGCGCTCGATGAAGCTCGCGACGCCGTCGTCGCCCGCGAGAACCGCGGCAGCGATGCCGACGGCGCGTTGCAAATCGTGTCCCACGTCGACGCCTTGGTGGAACTCGCGCAACGCTCACTCGACTCGATCGCCGAACCGGCTCGTCGCAATCGGTACCGCGTCAACCTGCACCTCAACCTCGATGCCACGGTGCGCACCGACCACGGCGACGTCCTCTCCGACTCGATCGCTCGCCTGCTCACCTGCGACGGCGCGATCGACCCGATCCACGTCAAGAACGCCATCCCGATCTCGGTCGGACGCACACAACGCACCATCCCCGACCGCACCCGCCGCAGCATCCTGCATCGCGACCAACACCACTGCCAGGTCCCCGGCTGCAACACCACCCGTCGATTGGAGATCCACCACATCCAACACTGGGCCGACGGCGGGCGCACCGACACTGCGAATCTGATCACGCTCTGTGCCCGACATCATCGGATGCACCACAAGCACCGCCTCGGCATCAACGGCAATCCTGACCAGCCCGACACGATGACGTTCACCAACGCCCGCGGACACCCGATCCGCGCGTCGGGCGCCCACCCACACCCACCAGACGCCACCACCACCAATCCGCCGCGACTACGAAAACCCACTCGGCGAGAAGCTCGACAGCCGCTGGGTCACCTTCATCGACCCCACCATCCCCCGCCACCTCCGACACCACCACCCCGACCTCCACCGACCCGAGCCTGACCAGACCGACCGCGACACCGGGTGACCACCGGGCAATCGGCCTGATCAGCGTGGGTCAGGGACTGACGAGGATCGGTGCGAAATCCTGAACCGCATCAGGCAAGCACTCAGCCGGCGGCACCCGCCGCGACGCCGGCACCGCCGTCGATGACGTAGGTCTCGCCGGTGATCCACGACCCGAGGTCGCTTGCGAGGAA
>NZ_JBAVYV010000005.1:0-3904 GCF_049588435.1 Ilumatobacter sp. | reverse complement strand
TCCGAAGACACCCGCGCCGCGGACCATCTCCGCGATCGGTTCGAGGTTCGCCTTCGCCGCCCCGGCGGTTGCCTCGTCGATGCCCGACGCGATCCCGGCTGCGTCGGCGATGTCCCACGCGTGCGTGAGCGGGTCGATCCAGATCGTTCCGATGAAGCTGTCGACCTCCATCTCACCGAACGGCGTCTGTGCCACGGTGTGCAGGACGTCGGGCTGATCGAGGGCGGCGAGGCAAGCGTCGACGGAGCGACAGATCGTGTCGGTGGGATCGGCTCCGGCCACGTCGGCCTCGGATTGCTCTGGGGGCCGCTCGCCGTGGCCGGTCGTCGCTGTGATGTTCTGCAGCACCCACGACGCGTGTCCGGCGACCTCACGAGCGCTCCACCCCTCACAACATGACGGGCTGTCCCATCCCTCGGCGGGAACCCGCACGGCCACGCTGCGCAGGATGTGGGCGGCCCGGGTGAACTTCTGCAGGTTGTCGCTCATGTGACCGACGTTACGTCGCAGAGATCGACTCCAGCACCATTCCGATTCCGGCGGAGCCGCTACCGACCGGTAGGTTCGCAGGGGTATGACGACGACCGACGACCGCCCCGCCACGCCCTTCGATGCCGAACCCCGGTTCGAGAGCGTGCAACAGGTACGTGATTCGCTCAGCGAGTCGCAGTACCTCGCCGATGATGGGATCGCAGGCGTCGTCTACCTCGCCGACCGACTCCAGAAGCCGATTCTCGTCGAGGGTCCGGCCGGCACCGGCAAGACCCAGTTGGCGAAGTCGGTGGCGGAGATCACCGGAGCGAAGCTGATCCGGTTGCAGTGCTACGAGGGGCTCGACGAGAGCAAGGCGCTCTACGAGTGGAACTACAAGAAGCAGCTCCTGCGTATCCAGACCGAGCGTGGCGAGACCGAGGAGACTCACGACTGGACCGACGTCCGTGAGGACATCTTCTCCGATGAGTTCCTCCTCACCCGTCCGCTGCTCGAGGCGATCACCGCCGACGAGCCGGTCGTGCTGTTGATCGACGAAGTCGACCGCGTCGAGGTCGAGACCGAGGCGCTGCTGCTCGAGATCCTCTCCGACTACCAGGTGTCGATCCCGGAACTGGGAACCATCAAGGCGAAGCAGATCCCGCTCGTGTTCCTCACGTCGAACAACACCCGTGAGCTGTCCGAGGCACTGAAGCGGCGTTGTCTGTACCTCCACGTGGACTACCCACAGTTGGAGCGCGAGAAGGAGATCGTCCTTGCGAAGACGCCGGGCATCACCGACAACCTCGCCGACCAGGTCGCCCGCGTGGTCCGCTCGATCCGCCAGCTCGATCTGAAGAAGAGCCCGAGCGTCTCCGAGACACTCGACTGGGCCCGGACGCTGATGCTGCTGAACATCGAGACGATCGACGAGAAGATCGCCAAGGAAACGCTCAACATCCTGCTCAAGTACCAGACCGACATCGCCAAGGCGAGCAAGGAACTGTCCGTCGATGACTGACACGCGGACGGGGACCGGGTCGGAGACGGGCGGCATGCTCGACCTGCTCAACGGCTTCGTCGTCGAACTCCGCAACGCTGGTCTCCCGGTCTCGTTGACCGAGAACCTCGACGCGATGGAGGCGGTTCAGCACATCCCGATCGAGGACCGCGACTCGTTCAAGTACGCGCTCGGCGCGACGCTGATCAAGAACCACGCCCACTGGCGCAGCTTCGAGACCGTCTTCGAGGTGTACTTCAGCCTGCGCGGGCCGGAATACAAGATCGGCGACGCCGACAGCGATTCCGACATCGACGATCTGTGGCGCGAGATGCAGGAGATGCAGCAGCAGGGCGAGGGCAAGGGCCAGGGCGGCATGGACTCCATGACGCCCGAGGAGATCGCCCAGATGCTCATGCAGGCGCTGATGAACGGCGATCAGGGCATGATGCGCGCGATGGCGAAGCAGGCCGTCCAGCGGTTCGCCGGGATGGAACCGGGTCGCCCGGTCGGCGGGACGTACTACCTCTACCGCACCCTGCGCAATCTCGACCTCGACAACATGCTCGACAAGATGATGCAGGCGTCGAAGGACGAGACCGGCGGCGAACTCACCTCCCTCGAGGAACGACTCGAGAAGGAGGAGTACCAGGACCGGATCGAGAAGTTCAAGGGCGAGATCGAAGCCGAGATCCGCCGCCGACTCGTCGCCGACCGTGGTGCCGAGGCGATGGCCAAGACGCTGCGCAAGCCGCTGCCCGAAGACGTCGAGTTCATGCACGCGTCGCGCGACGAGATGGTGGCGCTGAAGAAATCGCTGTATCCGCTCACCCGCAAGCTGGCCGCACGGTTGGCCCGCAAGCGACGACACGGACGCAAGGGTCCGCTCGACTTCCGCAACACGGTGCGTCACTCATTGAGCTACGGCGGGGTGCCGGCAGAACCGAAGTTCAAGTACCCCCGCCCGGCCAAGCCCGAGCTGATCGTGATCGCCGACATCTCCGGCTCGGTCGCGGCGTTCGCTCGCTTCACGTTGATGCTGGTGTACGCGATCCAGAACCAGTTCTCGAAGGTCCGCTCGTTCGTGTTCATCGACGGCATCGACGAGGTCACCGACTACTTCAAGGCGACCGAGGACATCCAGGAAGCGATCCATCGGGTCAACACCGAAGCCGACGTCGTGTGGGTCGATGGACACTCCGACTACGGCCACGCGTTCGAGGTGTGGTGGAACAAGTACGGCATGGACGTCGGTCCCAAGTCGACCGTGTTGCTCCTCGGCGATGCCCGGAACAACTACCACGCGAGCCAGAGCTGGGTCGTCAAGGAGATCCAGCAAAAGGCCCGCCACGTGTACTGGCTGAACCCCGAACCGAAGAGCTACTGGAACACCGGTGACTCGATCGTGGGGGAGTACGGCACCTACACCGACGGCGTCTACGAGTGTCGCAACCTGCGCCAACTCGAAGGTTTCGTCGATCTCCTCGCCTGAGTTCGTCCCGACTCCTCCCCAACCGCGTCCCGACGTCTTGTCGGCAGGGATCCGCGTCTTGCCGGCGGCTGCCGACGTCAGGTGTGGGTCGATGCGACGAAGGCGTCGACGTCGTGTTGCGTCCGGAGACGATGCACCATCGCGTGTGACCAGAAGGTCCCCGATGCGTACCCCTCGTAGGTCTCCCGATAGAGCGGGTGGTTCGTCCATGCCCAGAGCAGCACGTTGCGCGCTGGATCGCGGCTGACCAGGTTGCGCAGTGATTCACGGTTTCCGCCCCACACCTCTTCGTGGGTGAGCGCGCGACGCACCGAACGTCTCAGCAACCGCCACATCGACACGCGTCTCGGCAGGTCGAGCCAGACGATCGTGTCGGCGCGACCCTGAGCGATGTCGGCGACGGTTCGGTAGTTTCCGGGCACGACCCAGCCGTTGTGCGTGGCATCGGCCTCGGCGAGCGCGGCGGTCAGCTTCGAACGGAACTCCGGCGTCGGCGTCGGTGTCCAGTCGGGACCGTGCATCAGCTCGTCGAGTTCGACCACCGGAACGTCGATGCGGTCTGCGAGCGCGGCGCCGACCGTCGATTTGCCCGAGCCCGACGACCCGACGATCGACACCCGATGCATGAGGCGAGGGTACCGAACCGGGTCCGGATCAGATTCGCGGGCACCGAACATCTACCGTCGGGCGATGGCAGACGACCGAGAACTCATCCGCTACGAGGCGCAGGGGAGGGTCGGGGTGATCACGATCGATCGTCCGGAGAAGCGCAATGCGATGACGTTCGCGATGCTCGGACAGTTCATCGAGACCGTCGCTCGCGCCGACGCCGATCCCGACACGGTGGTGCTCGTGATCACCGGGGTCGCAGGTTCGTTCTGTGCCGGCACCGACCTGGCCGACCTTGCGACGATTCCCGGGGAGTCGCGCGGCCTGCGGGG
>NZ_JBAVYV010000004.1:0-8075 GCF_049588435.1 Ilumatobacter sp. | reverse complement strand
ATCATCGTGCGCGGGGACCTCACCGAGGGGCCCGGACCGGCGGCGGGTGCCGACCCCGGCGAGGTGGTGGTTCCGATCAGCGACCCACTCGTGGCCCATCCCGACGTCGGGCTCGCAGTCGCGGTGTACAGCGACGGCCTGGTCCTCGCATCGTCGGCACGGATCGTGCACGTCGATGACGACGTCATCTTCGTCGCCGTCCCCGTCGACATGGCACCGACGGTCGCTGCGGCGGCGCAGATGCGTCAGGCGAGCGTGACGTTCATCCGATCGACCGATTGACCCCGCTCCGCTGCGCCGGCGCCGACCGTGCCCGGCCATGATGGCGAGACACCTCGACGAAAGGAAGATGAAGGCAGAATGGCAAACGAAGAGATCGACTACGAAGACCTGACCACGATGCGTCTCGATCAGGAGGCGCTCGATTCGCTGCTCCGCTCCGGCGGCGAATGCATCTTCAACTGGACGACGAAGGATGGACATCCGGTCGGTGTCGTCGTCGCGTTCGTCTATCACGACGGCAAGTTCTTCACCACCTGCGCCGAACGCCGCAAGCGCGTCCCGGCCCTGCGCGCCCGGCCCCAATCGGGTCTCGTGATCAACAACTCGGGAAAGACGGCGACGTTCAAGGGCGAATCCGTCGTGCACGCTCACGGCGACGACGGCTTCGACGAGTTGAAGGAGTGGTTCTACACCAAGTTGTCGCGCGTCGATCAGGACCCCGAGGACGAGTACCGCAAGAGCTTCAAGAAGTTCCTCGACTCACCGCATCGCGTGATCATCGAAACCGATGCACGGCTCGTGGTCGCATTCGACACCGCGAAGTTCCACGCCTTCACCGTCGAGGCGATGGCAGCGGGCCAGGGCGCCGACTGACCCGGTCATCGGGTGTTGGACGCCCGATGACCGAACGCTCGGTCAACCCGAGGCGCCGCGCACGCCGCTGACGATCAACAGCAGCATGAACACGCCGAGGGCGACGCGGTAGATCACGAACGGCAGGAAGCTGTGCGTTCGGATCCACTTGAGCGTGCCCCACACGGCGAACCACCCGGCGAGGCCGGACGTGATGACGCCGACCAGCATCGGGATGTACAGGTCGCTGTCGACCTCGCCCGTGAACAACCCGACCGACTTGACCAGGACGGCCCCCGCGATGACGGGCAGCGACATCGTGAAGCTGATGCGCGCTGCCGCGTCGCGGTCGAAGCCGAGCCAGCGCGCCGCGGTGATCGTGATCCCGGAGCGGGATGTTCCCGGGTTCAGCGCGAGCGTCTGCGCGATGCCGGTCTTGATCGCGTCGCCGGCACCGAACTCCTCGAGTTCACGCTTTCCCGCCAGGCGGTCGGCCCAGCCGAGCAGGAGGCCGAAGCCGATGAGCGAGAGGGCGATGATCAACGGTGTGCCGAGCGCGCTGTCGATGACGTTCTCGAAGATCGCTCCGACGAGCGCCGCCGGCACAGTCGCCAGCACGAAGAACCATGCCAGTCGGCCTTCGACCGTGGTCGGACGCTGCCGTGAGAACACGAGCCTGGTGCCCTCGCGGACGTAGACGACCACGTCGCGCCAGAAGTAGCCGAGGACCGCGATGAACGTTCCGAGATGGAGCGCGACGTCGAACGTCTTCTTGATCGAGTCGCCGTCAGCCCCGTCGAAGTCGTTCCAGCCGAACAGCCACGGGACGAGCAGGAGGTGTCCGCTGGACGAGATCGGCAGGAACTCCGAGAACCCCTGCACGAGGCCGAGAACGATCGCGTGGAAGATCGGCACGCCGCATGTCTATCGCCCACACCCACCCCGCCTACCCCGATCTCGTGAACTGTTCGCGCGCTCCGTGCGCGAACAGTTCACGAGATCGCCGGATGGTGGGCCGAGCGGGCGAGCGGGTTGGGCTGCGGACGGGTCGTGGCGTAGGTGGCTCAGCTCGCCGCTGCGGCGAAGCCCTGCTCGAGGTCGGCGAGGATGTCGTCGATCGACTCGAGCCCGACCGAGAGCCGTACCAGACCGGCGGTGACCGCGCTCGCAGCCTGTTCCTCGGGGGTCAGTTGGCTGTGCGTGGTCGAGCCGGGATGGATCACGAGGCTGCGGGCATCACCGATGTTGGCAACGTGGCTGTGCAGCGTCAGACCCTCGACGAATTTCTTGCCGGCCTCGTGCCCGCCCGTGATCTCGAACGCGAGCACCGACCCGTAGCCCTTGCCCCCACCGAGTTCGGTCGCACGCTCGTGCCACTTGCTCGACGGGAGACCCGAGTAGTTGATCGACTCGACCTGGTCGTGACCGTCGAGGAACTCGGCGACCTTCTGGGCGTTCGACCAATGCCGCTCCATCCGCAGGCTCAGGGTCTCGAGCCCCTGGATCAACATGAATGCGTTGAACGGCGAGATCGCCATTCCGATGTCACGCAGCAACTGCACGCGTGCCTTGAGGATGTAGGAGCCGTGGCCGAGGGCCGGCCAGTACGCGAGGCCGTGGTAGCTGGGGTCCGGGTCGTTGAAGTTCGGGAAGCGCTCGGCATCTCCATAGTCGAACGTGCCTCCGTCGACGATCGCTCCACCGATCGAGGTGCCGTGACCACCGATGAACTTGGTGAGGCTGTGCACGACGATGTCGGCGCCGTGCTCGAGGGGACGGATCAGGTATGGCGTGGCCACGGTGTTGTCGACGATCAGCGGGACACCCACATCGTGCGCGACGCCGCTCACGCCCGCGATGTCGAGTACGTCGTTCTTCGGGTTCGGGATGACCTCGCCGAAGAAGCACTTGGTGCGCTCGTTCGACGCCGCCCGCCACTGCTCGAGGTCGTCCGGGTCATCGACGAAGGTGACCTCGATCCCCATCTTCGGCAGCGTGTAGTGCAGCAGGTTGTACGTGCCGCCGTACAGCGACGGCGACGCGACGACGTGATCGCCGGACTCGGCGAGGTTCAGCACGGCGAGCGTCGATGCCGCCTGGCCCGACGAGACCGCGAGTGCCCCCGGAAGCCCGATCGCAGTGATGCAGCCGCCCTCGAGTGCGTTGAGGCGTGCCTCGAGCGCACCCTGGGTCGGGTTCATGATGCGGGTGTAGATGTTGCCGACCTCGGCGAGGGCGAAGAGGTTCGCGGCGTGATCGGCGTTCTGGAACTCGAACGATGTCGTCTGGTAGATCGGGACAGCGCGGGCCCCGGTCGTTGGATCGGGCTCTCCACCGACGTGGATCTGCTTGGTCTCGAAACCCCAGTTGTCACTCATGACGCTGAACCCTACGTCACCAATCCCGACCGGCCAAGTCAACTATCAGGCGGCGAGAAGGCGAGAACGCTGCTGCTCCCCGCCGTGACGAGTCGATGCCCGAGCGCAGCCGCGGCCGGCGCACGATCGACCGTCAGGACGTCTTCACGGCCGATTCGAGATCGCCCGGAGTGAACGGTCCGAGGGCGTGGTCGTCGGCGATGTACCGGTAGAGCGCGACGCCGAAAACACCGCGAGTCGCACCCGCGAACACGGCAGCTCCGATCGCGACGAGCATTCCGACGAGCACGAGCAGACCGCCGGTGATCTCGGCGGCCGCGGACCCGACCAGGAGCAGGAGCACACCACCCACGCCGATCAGGATCCCGACGAACGTGATCAATCCGGCCACGCCGCCGATCGCGACGTTGCCCGTGACCTGCTGACCCCAGCGTGCGCGAAACAGGCTCGCCGAACGCTTCATCGCGTCGATCGGGCCGACGTCCTCGAACACCAGGACCGGCACCACCATGAACGTGACGAGCGACCAGATCGCGCCACCGATGCCTGCGACCAACTCACCAGCAAATCCACCCTTGTCGCGGATGATGCTGAGCACGACCGACACGATCGCCGACACCAACGCCCACTTGGCGATGATTCCCGACTTGCTCCGCGCGACCGCACGTGCGGCGGCGAGGTCGGGTTTCCCGCCGCCGAGCGCGACGTCGGCTGCGGCGGCGAGCGCCACGTTGTAGAAGATCACCGAGAACGAGGCGACGTAGGCGCCGATCGCGACCAGCACCCCACCGCCGATCTGCGCCGCCAGCTCCTCCGTCGCCAGGAGTGCGACCCCGGGGATGACGATGATCACCATGGCGAGGACGGCGAAGATGCCGCCCCGGATCGGAAGGCGCACCAACCCAGGGTTGGCACGCACGACCGACCAGGACTTCTTCGTGAGTTCCCAACCCTGCTTCATCCGCCTGAACATCCGGCGAAACCTAGTGCAGCGAGCGGCCCGCAGTTCGAAACCACGGTCGACCTCGTCGGTCGACCGGGCCGGGTCGGCTCTTAGGAGTCTCCGCCGGAGGCTTCCGCCACCTTCTGCTTGCCGGCGTTGATGAACGGCATCATCGCCCGCAGCTCGGCACCGATCTCCTCGATCGGGTGCGTCTTGCCGGCTTCTTGCATCCGGTGGTAGTTCTCACGACCCGACTCCGACTCGGCGACCCATTCGTCGGCGAACTGGCCGGTCTGGATCTCGGTGAGGATCTTCTTCATCTCGACCTTGGTCGCGTCGGTGACGATACGGGGTCCACGCGTGAGGTCGCCGTACTCGGCGGTGTCGGAGATGCTGTAGCGCATTCCGGCGATGCCCTCCTCGTACATGAGGTCGACGATCAGCTTCACCTCGTGGAGGCATTCGAAGTACGCCATCTCGGGGGCGTAGCCGGCCTCGGTGAGGGTCTCGAACCCGGCCCGGACGAGCTGCGTGAGTCCGCCACAGAGCACGGCCTGCTCGCCGAACAGGTCGGTCTCGGTCTCTTCCTTGAACGTGGTCTCGATCACGCCGGCGCGGGTGCCGCCGATCGCGTCGGCGTACGACATGGCCACGGCGCGGGCGTTGCCCGTCGCATCCTGTGCCACCGCGATCAACGACGGCACGCCGCCGCCCTCGGTGAAGGTACGGCGCACGAGGTGACCGGGGCCCTTCGGAGCGATCATGATCACGTCGATGCCCTCGGGGGCCTTGATCCGGTCGAAGTGCACGTTGAAACCGTGCGCGAACGCGATGGCGTCGCCTTCCTCGAGGTTCGGAGCGATGTGCTCGTCGTAGATCTTCTTCTGCTCGGTGTCGGGCGCCAGGATCATGATGACCTGCGACGCCTTGGTCGCATCAGCGATCGACATCACCGTGAGGCCGGCTTCCTCGGCCTTGGCGACCGACGAGGAACCGTCGCGCAGGCCGACGACGACGTCGACCCCCGACTCCTTCATGTTCAGCGCGTGGGCGTGGCCCTGCGAGCCGTAGCCGATGACGGCAACCTTCTTGGAGCGGATGATCGAGGAATCAGCGTCCTCGGCGTAGTACACGGTGACGGCCATGGTCAGCCTGCCTTTCAATGGGATTGTTCGGTGTTCGGTGTTGGATGGGTGAACGGGGCGGCACCTGCGGTGCCGTCGATGATTCTGCTAGTTCGCGACGCGCAGTCGCGAACCGCGATCGAGCTTTGGCAGGGCGACGCGCCCCGTGCGCTGGAGTTCGACGATGCCGTACGAGTCGAGGAGCTCCTCGAAGTCGTCGAGCTTCGCAGGGTGCCCCTCGAGGCTGAGCGTCAGATTGTCCTCGGAGACTGCGAGAATCTTGCCCTCGAAGATCTGCGTGAGCGTCTGCACTTCGCCGCGCGTCGGGCCCGACGCCTTGACGGTGGCGATCATCAGCTCGCGTTCGACGCTGTGCGCCGGATCGAGCTCGGAGATCTTGATCACATCGATCAGCTTGAAGAGCTGCTTGGTGACCTGCTCGAGCGGCGCCGAGTCGAGGTCGACGACGATTGTGATCCGGCTCATCCCCTCCTGCTCCGCGGGAGCGACCGCCAGCGAATAGATGTTGTATCCGCGGCGGGCGAACAGGCTCGACACCCGTGCGAGCACGCCGGGGCGGTTCTGGACCAGCACCGAGAGGATGTGATGGTTGAGGTGACCGGACGGGTGGGTGGTGGATCCGAAGTCGCGCACGCGGCTCATTTCAGGTTCTCTTTCCGGTCTTGCTGGGTGGGGTGGAGGATGACGTCGTCGTTGCTCGCACCGGCCGGGACCATCGGGAACACACCCTCGGCCGCTTCGGTGCGGAACTCGACGACGACCGGGCGATCGTTGATCGAGTTCGCCTTCTCGATCGCCGGGCCGACCTCTTCGGGCGACTCGACGCGGATGGCGGCACAGCCCATCGACTCGGCCATCATCACGAAGTCGGGCAACGCGGATGAGTCGAGGAACACCGACGAATAGCGCTCGTCGTAGAACATCTCCTGCCACTGACGGACCATGCCGAGATAACTGTTGTTGAGCAGCGCGACCTTGATCGGCAGTCCTTCGAGCGATGCGGTGACCAACTCCTGAGCGGTCATCTGGAAACAGCCGTCGCCGTCGATCGCCCACACCGTGTGGTCGGGCATCGCGGCCTTCGCTCCGATCGCAGCGGGGATCGAGAAGCCCATCGTACCGAGGCCACCCGAGTTGACCCAGGTGTACGGCTCGTTGAAGTGCCAGTACTGCGACGCGAACATCTGGTGCTGACCGACCCCGGACGTGACGATCGTCTTGTCCGGCGCGTGGTCCCGGAGTTGCTCGATGCAGAACTGCGGCTTGAGCGCCGCGCCGGGCTCCGAGGGTTCGTAGGTCATCGGGAACTGTTCCTGCCAACCCGACACCTTGCTCTTCCACGCGCCGGTGTCGGCCTGCGTGACGCCGCTGTCGAGGAGGGCGTGGATCTGGACGATGATCTCCTCGATCACCAGTCGGGCGTCGCCGACGATCGGCACGTCAGGACGGCGCACCTTGCCCTGCTCGGCGGGGTCGATGTCGACGTGGATCACCTTCGCGTTCTGCGCGAATGCGTCGACCTTGCCGGTGATGCGGTCGTCGAAGCGCGAGCCGAGCGCGATCAGCAGGTCGGCCTTCTGCATCGCGGTGACCGCCGAGGCGTTGCCGTGCATTCCCGGCATCCCGAGGTTGAGCTCGTGATCGTCGGGGAAGGCGCCGCGTGCCATCAGCGTCGTGACGACGTGGATTCCCGTCAGCTCGACGAGCTCCGCGAGGGCCTCGGCGGCGCGGGCCTTGAGGATTCCGCCACCGGCGTAGATGACGGGCTGCTCGGACTCGAGGATCAGCTTCGCCGCCTCCTTGATCATCCGCGGATGACCCTTCACGTTCGGGCGGTAGCCGGGAAGGCTGGCGAGGACCTCCTCGTCGGTCGGCCAGTACCACTCCATCTCGCCGACCAACACGTCCTTGGGCACGTCGACCAGGGTGGGTCCGGGCCGTCCGGTGGTGGCGATGTGGAACGCCTGGCGGATCGCCATCGGGAGACCCTGACTGGTCAGGACGAGTTCGTTGTGCTTCGTGCACGAGCGGGTGATCCCGACCGTGTCGCACTCCTGGAACGCATCGGATCCGATCGCCGCGGTCGGCACCTGACCCGTGATCGCGACCATCGGAATCGAGTCCATGTACGCGTCCATCAGCGGTGTGACGAGGTTCGTCGCCGCCGGGCCCGACGTCACCATTGCCACACCCGGACGGCCCGACACGTGGGCGTATCCCTCGGCCATGTGGCCGGCGCCCTGCTCGTGGCGCACCAGCACGTGGCGGATCGAGGACTCGAGCAGCGGGTCGTACGCCGGGAGGATGCATCCGCCCGGGTAGCCGAACATCGTGTCGACGCCTTCCATCTCGAGCGATCGGATCAGCGCCTGGGCGCCGGTGATCCGTTCGCCCTCGGTGTGCTGCTGCGACTCGTGTGCGGATGTCTCGGCCGGGGTGTCTGTCGGTTGTGCAGTCATCGGTGCCTTCGTTTCTTGGCGGGTGCGGTGTTCAGTGTGGTGGGGAGCGGGCGGTTCGACGCCGGATCGGTGCCGAAAAAGCAAACGACCTCCCGTCTGGGAGGTCGAGGCACGCGCAGAGGAGATCCGGGCGTGCTACCGGATGAGTACTACGAACAGGTTGGTCGAGTTGCTCACGCCACCCATCCAACCACGCGATCGCGCCGAACACAAACCCAATTCCGACCCGGGGCCATCCCCGACATCCGGGCATCTCGTGAACTGTTCCCGCGCTCCGTGCGCGAACAGTTCACGA
>NZ_JBAVYV010000003.1:0-2686 GCF_049588435.1 Ilumatobacter sp. | reverse complement strand
GCCTGGGCCTGGGCGGCGGCGTCGCGGGCTGCCTTCTGGGCTGCCTCGAACTGAGCGACCTCTTCGGGCGACTTCTCGGCGACGGGCGCCGGGGCCGGGTTGCGCTTCTGGGCGATGAAACGGCCCTCGGCGACGGCGTCGGCGATGACGCGGGCGAACAGGCTGTTCGCACGGATCGCATCGTCGTTGCCGGGGATCGGGTAGGTGACGACCTCGGGGTTGACGTTCGTGTCGACGACGGCGACGACCGGGATCCCGAGCTTCTGTGCCTCGGTGACCGCGATGTGCTCCTTGAGCGTGTCGAGGACGAAGATCGCGTCGGGCGCCTTCTTCATGTCGCGGAGACCGCCGAGGTTCTTCTGCAGCTTGGTCAGCTCGCGGTTGAGGAGCAGCGCTTCCTTCTTGATCATCACGTCGGTCTCACCGGACGCGACCATGCGCTCGTACTCGAGCATCTTGGAGACGCGCTTGCTGATCGTCTCGAAGTTGGTGAGCATGCCACCGAGCCAACGCTCGTTCACGTACGGCATGCCGCACTTGTCGGCGTAGCTCTTGACCGGGTCCTGTGCCTGCTTCTTCGTGCCGACGAAGAGGATCGTTCCTCCACCGGCGACGAGGTCGCGGACGAATCCGTAGGCCTGTTCGACGCGGGGAAGCGTCTGCTGCAGGTCGATGATGTAGATCCCGTTGCGCTCACCGAAGATGAAACGCTTCATCTTCGGGTTCCACCGGCGGGTCTGGTGACCGAAGTGTGCTCCGGCCTCCAGCATCTGACGCATGCTGATGACAGCCATGTTCGTGCTCCTTGTTGCGGTTGACCGCACCGGTCGGCGCCCGGGGGCGACCGCTCATGACCGGTGAGGCAGTGAGTTGGTCGACGTACCGGTCGGTACGCCGACAGATCACGCTATCGGCGGCTGCGGTGGCCCACACCGCAGACGTGGCGTGGGTGCGGGCCATGCCGGTGAGCCATCGATCGGGACGAGCCGCGGCCGGCCGACGAGACGACCGAGGAGTGGTGCGGGATCGATGTAGATCTCCCCGCGCCGCAGCCCGAAGTAGAACCGTCCCGATGCGATGCCGATCGATCGGCCGGCGAGGACGACGTCGCCGGTGCCGACGGCAGGCTCGTCCAGCCGACCGTATGTGGCGCGCCATCCGTCCGGGTGGCGGACGACCACGTAGCGGGTCCCGGCGATCTGACCCGCCCACGACACGACCCCCGAGTCGACCGCCCTTACGGGGGTCCGGGTTCCGACGCGGTACTCGAGGCCGCGATTTCCCGCGCAGTAGGGGCACGGGGGCTCGCGGAACGGATCGATGACCGTCCCGGCGACCGGTGGTTGCCAGCAGGAGTGGGGACCGGCGTCGGCGGTGGGTGCGGCGACGAGCAGCACGACGACACAGGACGCAAGGGCACACAGAATGCGACGGGACATGATTCCTCCGGAGATCGTTCGATGTGGAGGACGCTCGACGCGTCGATGGCGGTCCGTCAGACGGACGATGGAGTCGCTGAACCGGATGTCACGCGCGAGGGTGGGCGTCGCGGTAGGCGGCCGAGAGTCGTTCGCGACTGACGTGGGTGTAGCGCTGGGTGGTGGCGACATCGGAGTGGCCGAGCAGTTCTTGGACAGCGCGAAGATCGGCGCCGCCGTCGAGCAGGTGAGTCGCAAAACTGTGCCGCAGCGCGTGCGGGTGGGTCGGGACCGGTGATCGGCGATCGATGATCCGGCGTACGTCACGCGGCATGAGGGGCTTGCCCCGCTCATTTCCGAACAGCACGTCGCCGTGTTCGGTGTCGACCACCTCGGCCCGCAACGGAAGCCACGCTCGCAGCGCGAGCACGGCGGGCTCGCTCAGCGGCACCCGACGCTCCTTCGATCCCTTGCCCCACACGGTCGCCGCCTCCTGATCGAGGGAGATCGCTCCGAGCGTGAGCGAACAGAGCTCACTCACGCGGAGGCCCGATCCGTACAGCAACTCGAGGACCGCGTCGTCGCGACGGCGGCGCCACTCGGGCCCCTCGGCGACTTGCTCGGGCGTCACGACGAGCAGTTCCTCGAGTTCGCCCCGATCGAGGACGCGCGGCAGGCGACCGTCACCCGCAGGGACCGACACCCCGACGGTCGGGTCGGCCGTTGCTCCACGATGAGCGACACGCCAGCCGTAGTAGCGCCGCAGCGTGGCGGTCTTGCGCGCCATCGTTCGGCGGGCGAGGCGCAGCGTCGTCATGTACGCCAGGTATCGACGAATCGTGCGTCGATCGACCGCTTCGGGATCGGTGACCTCGCTGCGCGCGCACCACTCGGCGAAGCTGCGCATGTCGGAGGCGTACGAGGCAACCGTGTTCGGTGCCAGAGCGGTCAGCGAGTCGCTGAACTCGTCGATCGACCAGGCATCCACTCCCCCGATGGTACGACCCGTCGAGAACGGCCTCGGGGATGACGGCGAGCTGGTCCATCCCATCACGCCAGGTCCGCGTATTCGTCGACCACCTCGAACCATCCGCCGGCTTCGGCGACCCAGCCACTGCGCTCGAGCCGAGCCAGCGCCATCGCCGACCGCGCCAGATCGAAGCCCACCGCGGTCGCCACCGTTTCGACACTCTGCGGACCGGCACGGCACCGCTCGAGGGCAACCGCTTCGTCGGCCTGCGGGCGCGCTCGGGAGTCGAACCGGCGTC
>NZ_JBAVYV010000002.1:0-6301 GCF_049588435.1 Ilumatobacter sp. | reverse complement strand
GACCGGGGTCGGGGAGCGGGGATCGGGGTTTCGGGGTGCCGGGTCAGGGGCGGGTGAAGCGGGCGCGGTCGATGTAGATCATCAGGGAGCCGGCGATGCAGAGGATCACGGCGGCGGTGAGGCCCATTGCGACGAGTCGGTCGGCGGTGATGAACGCGCCGCCGAGGAGTGGCCCGAAGACCCGGCCGAGCGCCATCACCGCTTGGGCGTCTCCGGCGCGTTCCTCGGGGAAGCGGGACTTGGAGGCGAGCAGTCCGAACGCGGCCGGCATCCCCATGAAGAACACGAACCCCCATCCGATCACGGCGAACAGGAACACGGGTGTGGCGTGGACGGAGGGGAGCAGCACGGCCATCACGGCGGTCGCGAAATACCACACGCCAGCGGGTCCTCGACTCCCCGTCCAGCGCGCGGCGGGGACCGCGACCAGGGCATTCGCGCTGAACGCGAGCGAGACGGCGAACGGCGACAATCCGTTGAAGTCGGTCCCGATCGCAGCGGCGTAGACGTAGACCGACGAGCCACCCAGCGTCACCAACCCGAGAGCGAACAACATCACGATGCTCGCCCGCGTCGCGGCATGGCGCGTCCGGTGCGGGCGGAGGCGATCCTTCACGTCGACCTGGCCGGCGAAGATCACCGGTGAGACAGCGATCACCGCCAGGATGACGAACATCCAGCGCAGCCCGATCACTTCGATCAGGATGGTCAGCGCGGGTGGAAAACCGATGCCGACGAGCGGACCGATCACGGCGACGTCGCTCGTCTTGTCAGCGTCTCCGAACGCGTCCTGCCACGCGAACCACGCGGCCAGGCCGAGTGAGATCCCGCTCCCGAATCGGGCGACTCCGAGCAGGGTCAGATCCGGTGCGACGGCGGCGGCGAGGTTGGCGACCAACCCGAGCACGCACAGCGCGACGAACACCCAGCGGACCGGTCGCAGATGTCGCCCGGCGGTCCATGATCCGAGGACGAACCCTGCCAGTTGTGCGGTCGACACCCACCCGGCCGCTCCGAGCGAGACACCGAATTCATCGGCGATCGGTCGCAGCAGGAACGGGGTGGCGGTGAAGATCGCCGTACTCGTCGCGATCGCGGCGACGACGGCGGGTCGGACCGAGAGGGTCGCGGCCTGTTGCAGGCGGGCGGGGACCTGCAGGGGTCAGCTCTCGCCGGAGGAGTCCGGGTCGGGCTCGACCACGGACTCGGAATCGGGCTTGCGTGGTGGTTCGACCCAGCCGTGCTCGGCGCGCAGGTCGTCGCGGGCGTCGGAGATGAGCGCACGGACACGGTCGCGGAGTTCGGGGAGGTCCTTCTTGGTCAGCCCCGCGGTCGGAATCGGCTCGAGCACGCGGACCTCGGCGACCGCGCGCCCCTGGCGCCAGTCGTTCTTGCGGAGGCAGTCGCGCGTCCCGTGAACCGCCATCGGCAGGATCGGGTACTGACCCTCGATCGCGAGCTTGAAGGCACCGGCCGCGAAGGGGTTCAAGTCGCCGGTGTTCGACCGGCTGCCCTCGGGGAAGATCATCACCGAGACGTTGCACGAGAGACGCTCGCGGCATTCGTCGAGTGCGGCGACAGCGGACTTCTTCTCGCCGCGGACGAGCGGGATGTCCCGCGACAGGCGCATCATCCAGCCCATGAACGGGAGCTTCATGATCTCGACCTTCGACAGCCATTTCATCTCGGTCGGCAGGTGCGAGATGAGCAGCATGTCGACGAAGCTCTCGTGGTTGGCGACGACGACGTACGGGCGGCGCATGTCGTCGGGCAACGTCCCCGACGTGTGGAACGTCCACAGCGGGTTGAGCTTGGTCAACGGGACGACGACCTTGCGGAACGTGTAGCCGGCGGCGTACGCGCCCTTGTCGAACGGCATCGTCACCAGCCGGACGACCGCGACGACGGGGGTGAACAGGAGGACCGAGACGCCGAGAACGAACCAGCCCCAGATCGAGAGGACGGTCTGTACCGCTTTCGACTTCATCGCAGCGACTGTACCGAGCGGCGGGTGTGTCGCCGTCGCCGGCCGAGCGTGGACCGGCCGTCAGGGGAGGAAGAGTTTGCTGGCCTGGGTCGTGCCCGTGATGGCGTCGACGGCGAGGATCACTGCCGCCGCGGTGTAGCTCGTGTGCTCGTCGAACGGGAACAGCACGTGGTCGGGGTACACGATCCCGGTCCAGTAGGAACCGTCGTCGCGTCGATGGGTCCGGGTCCACTTCAAGAGGTCGGTCGCCGTCGACATGTCGCCGATCGCTGCGAACGCGAGCGCACACTCGGCGGTCTCGGACGCGGTCACCCACGGCTCGTCGCTCACGCAACGGATCCCGAGTCCCTCCATGACGAACGTGTCCCACCCGTCGGCCATGCGAGCCTTGGCTTCGTGGTCCCGCAGTGCGCCCGTGAGCACCGGGTAGTACCAGTCCATCGCCCAGCGCTTCTTCGGCTCGAACGCGTCGGGCCGGGTTCGCACGGCCGTGATCATCTCGTCGGCGGCCCGCAGCCAGTGCGGCTTGGGGTCGTTGAGAGCCTCAGCGAGGTGCGCTCCACACCGCAGCGCGTGCTGGATGCTCGAGGTGCCCGTCATCAGGGCGTAGTCCCACGGCCGATCATCGGGTTCGATCGCCCACAGCGCCAGACCGTCGGCACGACGCAACGACAGCACGAATTCCAGCGCCCGTTCGACGGTCGGCCACATGTTGTCGGCGAAGCCGCG
This sequence comes from Ilumatobacter sp., assembly GCF_049588435.1. Taxonomy (GTDB): domain Bacteria; phylum Actinomycetota; class Acidimicrobiia; order Acidimicrobiales; family Ilumatobacteraceae; genus Ilumatobacter_A. The sequence continues at coordinate 3,585 of NZ_JBAVYV010000002.1, read as the reverse complement.
GTCCCACGTGGAGCGCCAGTGATGCCACACCCCGGTGGCGACATAGGCGCACACGTTCGTGTCGAGCTTGCTGTCCTCGGTCGAACCGTCGTTGGCGTAGTAGTTGTGCCAACTCCCGTCGGGCCGCTGCACGTCGGCGAGCCACTCGTAGGCGTGCTCGGCCTCCTTGTGGAGTCCGGCGACGTCGAGGGCCATCGCGGTCTCGACGTGGTTCCACGGATCGCAGTGTCCACCCGGGAACCACGGGATCATCCCGTTGCCGAGCTGGAGCGACGCGAGGTGGTGCGCGGTCGTCTCGAGTTCGTCGGCGGTCATGACGCCGTCCAGATGTGGGATGGCGCTCACGAAGCGACTCGGTTGCGAGTTGCCTCGGGCTTGTGGCCGTAGAACACGATGCTCTTGCCGAGCACGGGCGACAGCATCTTGTCGGCGAGGCGGGTCGACGTCGGCTGCTCGACGATGTCCCATTCGAGGAACGAGCGGTACTTCTCGACCATCGGGTGATCGTCGTTGCGCGGTCCGACCGCGCACTTGAGCCACCAGTACGGCGAGTGCAGCGCATGGGCGCGATGGGTGCCGCGCAGTTCGAGGCCCGACGATCGGAGCTTGGCGGCCAGTTCGGTCTTCGAGTAGATCCGGACGTGTCCGCCGACGCTCTTGGGAGCGTGATACTCGTCCGACAGCATCCAGTTGATCTTCTCGGGCGCCCATGCCGGAACGGTCGCTGCGAACGTTCCTCCGGGCTTGAGCACGCGGACCATCTCGGAGATCGCGGTGACGTCGTCCTGGATGTGTTCGAGCACTTCGGACGTGATCACCTTGTCGAACGATGCATCGGCGAAGGGGAGCTTCGTGGCGTCGCCGCGCAGCACGCCCTTGAATCGCTCGATGTCGATCTCGCCCGAGTCGACCATCGCGCCGAGCGTTGCCCGGGTCTCGACGACCTCGTCGTGGGCGTAGTCGAGGGCGACGACATCGGCGCCGCGTCGGGCGCACTCGAAGACGTGGCGGCCGAAGCCGGCCCCGACGTCGAGGATGCGGTCCCGTGGTTGCAGGTCGAGGCGGTCGAAACGGATGGTCAGCATGGTGCGGCGGTCAACTCGTGTGGCGGTGTGATCAGAGCCGGTTGTTGCGTTGCAGCTTCGCCACATTCGCCGGCATGGACAGGACTTCGCGGTATTGGTCGACGGTCAGCTCGGCGCATCGGCGCCACGTCCATCGTTCGACGACGCGTTGTCGACCGGCGGCTCCGATCCGGGCGCGCAGTTCTGGATCGTCGAGGCCACGGGCGATCGCGATCGCGAGGGCGTCGCTGTCTCCGGCCGGGCACTGGAGCACGGTTTCACCGTCGACACCGGTCACCTCGGGGAGCGCTCCGCCGTCGGTCGCGACGAGCGGGGTGCCCGAGCACATCGCCTCGATCGCGGGGAGGCTGAATCCTTCGTAGAGGCTCGGCACGACCGCGAGTTCGGCTTCGGAGTAGAGCTCGACGATGCGTTCGTCGGACACGCCCGAGACGAACTCGATGTGTTCACGGAGGCCGAGTTCCTCGATCAACCGCATCGACTTGCCGGGCTTCGGCTTGCCGATGATCGTCAGCGTGACGTTGCGCTCGGTGCGCAGTTTCGCCATCGCTTCGAGGAGGTAGGTCAGCCCCTTGAGGGCGACGTCGGCGGATGCGGTCGTGATCAGGCGGCCCGGCGTGCGGGTGACCTCGGGGACCGGCTTGAACAGGTCGGGGTCGACGCCGACCGGAACGAGGCGCATGCGGTCGCGGCTGACACCCATGTCCTTGTGGATGTCGTCGATCGAGTTCTGGCTGACGACGACGATGCGCGGCATCTTCGACGCGACCTTGCCCTGCATCTTGACGAACGAGTACCAGCGGCCGACCGACCAGCGCTTGTAACGCGACCGGGGGTGGCTCATCTCGAGCTCGCGGTCCTTGGTGATCGGGTGGTGCAGGGTGACGATCGTCGGGATCTTCTCCTCGATCTTGAGGATCCCGTAGCCCAGGCACTGGTTGTCGTGGACGAGGTCGAACTCGTCGAGGCGCGTGCTCAATTCCTTCGCGGCACGAGCGGAGAAGGCGAGTGGCTCGGGGAACGTTCCGGTGAGGAATTGCGCCATCTCCATGAGGTCGTAGCGGTCGTTGATCTCCCAGTAGCCGGGCAGGCGACCGGGGAAGTGATCGTTGAACGTGTCGAGGCTGGGCAGTTTGTGGAGCTCGACCCGCTCGTCGAGGACCGGGTACGGCTGGCCACCGAACACCTCGACCGAGTGGCCGAGGTCGCAGAGCGCCTTGGTCAACTGGCGGGTGTAGACACCCTGCCCACCGACGTGGGGCTTGCCCCGGTACGTCAGGTATGCGATCTTCAACGGCGCACCCGGATCCAACACATTTCCTGACCCGTCTGCTGCCATCCGCACGAGGCTATCGGGCCCCGGTTACCAGTCGGTAGGTGTGACACGACCGTGTGGATCTCACTGGACGGCTCCCGGGGCTGGCAGCGGCGGAATGACGTCGGGTCACCAGGTGATGCTCATGGAGCGGCGGAGGGGGTGATCGGAGGTGGCGATCTCGGGGCGCAGGGTCGGGGCGTCGGGCGGCCCGGACTGCGGTTCGACGCAGGTGGCGTGCGACGGCTTGTCGTAGATCACCCAGTGATCGCAGTCCGGTGACGAGACGGTCACGACCGGCGCGACGCGGCGCTCGTAGTGCAGTTCGACGGGACGACGGTTGACGAAGCAGTCGTCCCACGGCGGCGGGAGCGGTCGGACCAGTTCGCCGGTCGGGATTCCGATCTCGTCGCGCACGTACATCGCGGTCGGAGCGAAATCGAGTCGGTCGGGCTTGACGAACCACGGATGCCATCCGATCGAGGCGGGGAACACCGTGTCCCCGTCCGGTTCGACGGCGAGTTCGAGTTCGAGGCGACGCGGTCCGAGCGTCAGGACCTGTCGAGCGAGGCCCGGGTACGGCCAAGCGAGCATTCCCTCGAGCGGACAGGACATCTCGATCCGATCGGCGGTGACCGAGACGGGGGTCCACGGACGAGTGAACGTCGTGCCGTGGATCGGGTGGGCGCGCCGGTCGTCGGCCGCGACCGGACCGCTCGTGGCGGGACGGGGCGGAACGATCGGCCCCCCGCCGGTTCCGGAGCCGTCGACGTGGTTCAGGTCGAGTCGGACGTCGTCGCCGAGGAACCGGAACCGACCGTGACGGATACGTCCCGCCCACGGCGCCATCGGGAACGACCCCCAACCGCTCGACGTCGAGCGGTTGCCGTCCTCGCCGGTGAGCAGGTCGACCGAATCCGGCTCGTCGGTGATCGTGATCTGACGGATTCGGCCGCCGGCCGCCACGTCGACCGTGACGGTGACGAGTGAGGATCCGTCGGGATCGGAACTGGTGAGGTGGATCGGCTCGATCGGCACGGATCGTCACCCTAGGTGAGCGGTGGATCCGTGGCGCCGAGCGTCAGCGCGGCGAGGGGACCGACGCGTCCTCGGTGTCCGCCGACTCGATCGGGTGAGCGACGGACACCGGGTCGTGGATCCGAACATCATGCGTGCGGTCGTCGG
>NZ_JBAVYV010000001.1:0-1532 GCF_049588435.1 Ilumatobacter sp. | reverse complement strand
GTGTAGAAGGTCACGGATCCGGCCGCCGAGATCCAACCCTTGACCGTCCAGTACGTCGAAGCGGTCGTGTCGAGTGTGCTGCGCTATCGCTGGGGTAGTCGAAGACCGTCGCTCTCCACACATCGTCGTTTGAGCGGACGAACGCCAGTCCGCTGGCCTGCCCGGTCGGACATTCGGCACCGGTGACGATTTGAGGTGCGGAGTAGTTCACCGCATATGCCCGGAGTACGCCCTTAGGCTCCCCTGAGATCGAGGCGAGCGGCCCTATCGGCTCCTCCGACGAGGCCTCGGCCCGAGGAGTATCCGGCGTCCGGCGACGCCCTCGGCCGCCAACCGGTTGAGCATCTCGGGACGGTCGGTCCGATCGAAGGTGCCGACCTCGGACGCCTGCCCGCGCGCATTCCGAGGCGGTGATTGTGCAGCGTCCTCGTAGCGGTCTGACCTCCCGCAGTGCCCCGGCTGGCGCTCGGTCGACGTGTGGTCCGTGAGGACGTGCGACAAGAGCTCGCGTTGAGCCGGGACGGGCCTGACTTAGCCCCCTGAGATGTGGATCCAGGTCTGGTTGCCCGACGACATTCCGCAAGGGTCGTCAGCGACGGCGTTGATTGCGCCGATTGGTCCGAGTGGTGGTTCGAGTCCCGGGGGAACCTGATTCCATGCGACCGTGCCCCAAGTCAGCGTCGCGCCGGCGGCACACTTGCTCGTACCATCGCTTGTCATCACCACGTGCGCCAGTTCGCTGTCGTTCTCGGCGGCAGCGTCGGGTGTCGCGATCACGAAGGTCCCGTGGTCGTCGGGATTAGCCACGACGTCACCGATGTTGCTGCGCGCATAGGTGCTGTCCGGGTGGAAGTAGATGACCTCACCGGTTGCCTCGCGGAGCCAGATCCCCTTCAGCTGGGTTGGGACTTTCAGGGTGTCGTCGAACTCGCCGTCGGGTGGCGTGATGGCCGTCCCTGCAGTGGACGCTGGCGACAGCCGGATCATCGAGGCCTGCGTGCCATCCTCGGAGCTGCATTCGCCGGCCTTGAGCACCTCGCTGCCGATCTCGCCATCATCGACAACGACGATCGCCAACCGGGTTCGGTCGCCAGCAGGACACGGGCCGTCAGCGATCTCGTTGTCCAAGTAGGTCACCACGTCGTCGACGAAGGTGTAGCGACCCCGAAAGACAGGGGCGGTGAGCTGGGCCCTGCCGTCCATCACGAACAGGTCCCCCGGGCCGAACTGGTATGTGAGCGGAAGATCGTTGCTTGCGTCGGGGACGAGTGGCTTCCACCAGATTCCATCCAACACGCCTGTCGCTGTCGCTGAACTCGGCGCCGGCGTCGTGCTCGCGGCGGTTGGAGGACCCGGTGCATCGTCGTCGCCGGGCACCGTCGTCTCGACGATGGTGGGATCGATGGACTCTGTCGACGTGGTTGTGCCACTCGACGAGCACGCCGCGGTGACAAGTACCAAGCCGACCACGATTGCGCTACTGCGCCCCATCACTTCAGAGTCCCACCTACCGTCGGCACCGTCAACAGCAC